>JBKBVT010000057.1:0-13736 GCA_046289305.1 Hyphomonas sp.
CCCATCAGCTGACCGGGAACCGGCAGTGCAGGCGGCTCAGACGGCGTCATCTGCATCGATGCGCCGCACATCGCTTCGCGCAGCGCCGGAGACACGCCGGAAATCGCCAGCGGGTTTTCTTCCATGCGTCCGCCGCCGCGCTTCAATTCGCAGCGGGCCGGGGAGGCGCCGTAGCTGGTCACGAAGGACCAGGACTGGCAGCTGACAGCGTCCGCGCAGGTCGCTTCGCAGGCCGCCGGCGTCGAGCCGTCGCGCACCAAGTAAGTCGAGCCGAAGCGGTAGACGCCGACTTCATAGTCCGGATGATAGCTTGCGGGTGTCATCGGCGGCGCATCGGTCGCCTCAAGCGGCGAGATCGGCGGAACGATCAGCGTGCGGCCTTCCTTGCCGTCAGCATGTGCCAGGGCGGCAAGGCCAAGGCAGGCGGCGGCAACAAGCGTGACGAAGCGCATGAGGTATACTCCCGGCAGTCTGAGCACGCACCATAACGCGGGCGCGTTAACGAAGCGTTTGCCCGAAACTAAAGGGATTTCAGCTGGCGAGGCCCGCGCGTTTTTCCTCGATTTCGAGCCATTCCAGCTCTACCGCCTCGATCTCCGCGCGCGCCGCACCGATGCGGGCGGACTTGGCATTGAAGGCTTTCGCGTCGCGGGCATAAAGTCCGGGGTCGGCGAGGTCGGCCTCGAGTTTCTTGATCTCCGCCTGCAGTTTCGGGATCAGGCCGTCGATTTCCTTCAGACGGTGTTCGTCCTTGAAGGAGAGTTTCGCCGCCGGCTTGGGCTTGGCTGGCGCGGGGGCGGCCGAGGCCTTGGGCGCGTTCGGATAGGGCGCATCGCGGCGGCGCAAATCCTTCAGCTGGTCCTGCGCGTCGCTCCAGCCGCCTGCCGTCTGGATCCATTCGCCCCCGCCAATGGGCGAGAGACAGCTCGTCACCGTCGCATCCAGAAAGGCGCGGTCATGGCTGACGAGGATCAGCGTGCCTTCATAGTTGAGGAGCATGTCTTCGAGGAGGTCGAGCGTCTGCATGTCGAGATCATTGGTCGGCTCGTCCATCACCAGAAGGTTCGCCGCGCGGGCGAGGCCGATGGCCAGCGCCAGGCGGTTGCGTTCGCCGCCGGACAGCGCGCCCACGGGCTGGCGGAGCTGCTCCATCTTGAACAGGAAATCCTTGGCATAGGCCGCGACATGCCGCTGATGGCCCTGCACCATAATCGAATCGCCGCCTTCTGGCGCGAGGGCTTCCCAGATCGTCTCCTCCGGGCGCAGCGTCTGGCGCGTCTGGTCCTGATAGGTCACCTGCAGCGTCTTGGAATGCTGCACACTGCCCGCATCCGGTTCGATCTCGCCGAGCAGCAGGCGCACCAGCGTCGTCTTGCCCGCGCCGTTGGGGCCGATGATGCCGATCCGGTCGCCGCGCAGGATACGCAGCGACAAATCGTTGGCGATCACCAGCGGACCATCCGGGGTCTGAAAGGTCTTGGAGAGACCCTTGGCTTCGACCACCTTCTTGCTCATCGCCTCGCCGGCATCAGCCGCGATCACCGCGCCGGCTTTGCGGTCGTTGAGCGCGCTGCGCACCTGCGCATGTTCGGATTTCAGATCGTGCAGCCGGGCGAGACGGCCCTGGTTGCGCTTGCGCCGCGCGGTGACGCCGCGGGCGAGCCAGTGCTGCTCTTCCTTGAGATGGGTCGTCATCCGGCGCAGCTGGCGTTCGTCCTCGGCCTCGACCTGCTCCGCCCACTGATCGAACTTCACATAGCCCTCGGGGCTCTTCAGTACCTTGCCTTGGCGCAGCCAGAGCGTGTTGGTCGAGACTGTCTCCAGAAAGCGCCGGTCGTGGCTGACCACGAGGACGACGCCGTTGAAGGACTTCATCCGGCCTTCGAGATATTCGATCATCGGCACGTCGAGATGGTTGGTCGGCTCGTCAAGCAGGAGCACCGTCGGCTCCTGCGCGAAGGCCTTCGCAAGCGCCACGCGCCGCATCTGCCCGCCGGAAAGGGTCGACGGGTGGGCATTCGGGTCGATGCCGAACTCCATCAGCTCCGCCTCGGCCATATAGGCCGCCTCCAGCCCCTCGCTGGCATAGGCATAGACGGTGTCATAGCCTGACAGGTCCGGCTCCTGTGCGACGCTGGCAAAGGTGATACCCGGCTGGCGCCAGACCTTGCCGGAATCGGCCTCGATCTGCTCCGAGATGATTTTCATCAGCGTCGACTTGCCGGCGCCGTTCCGCCCGACCAGCGCCGCCCGCTCGCCCTTCGACAGTGACAGGGTGACGCCCTCGAACAGGGGCGTATTGCCAAAGGTGAGGCGGACATCAGTGAGGGAAATCAGAGGGGGCTGGGCCATTCTGGGGGGCATAGCGGCTGAAACACACTGGCGCTAGGGGACAAGCGCTGCCTTCAATTGCGGCTCTGGCCGAATGTATAGCTCAGGAAAATGCCGGTGCTGAACTGATCCGCATCCCCTCGAAGCTGGACGAGTGGGGCGTTACCCGCGTCCCCGGCGAGACGGTCATATCCGCTGAATGCAACCAGCGACCAGCGGGCAGCGCGGTCCAGCGGCAGAAACGCAAACGCTCCGACGCCATAAGACTGCACCCCGCCGCCAGCAGTGTATTCCGGCAGGCCAGAAGCTGCCGCCTGAGCGGCTGTCACCCCGAAATACGCGCCGTTGAAGGTGTCATCGACCAGCTTGATCCGGGGACCCAGTGACCAGAATACAGGTGGTCCGAAAGTGGCTATTCGGCCGCTGACATTCGCGTTCAGATCGAACACGAGCCCCTCATGCCCGGTTACAGCCTGGCGAAGTTCGGCGCCCGCCGAAAAAGGCCCGTTGCGGTACCGCAGAAAACCGCCAAGTTCGAGGCTCGTGCCGATATCGCCGAGCCCGATCAGATCGTCCGTTTTGCTTCCGGACACCGTAAATGTCTGGTCGCCGTCTTCCTTGCGTGAAAACTTGATCCGGCCGATCGGTCCGGCGGACCAGCCATCTGACCTGAACGCATTATAGCCCAGCCCTTCCTGTACGGAGGCAAAAAACCGGTCGCCATACTTCACCTGAATATTCGGCAGGATCTTCAGATCATAGTCGTCATCACCCTCATAGCTGGGCGAATACAGGCTGCCTGCACCAAGCGTGAATTGCCAACCACTCTCGTCGTTTTCGGCCTGTGCGTGAGAAGCGAGGGTCAGAGACGCGAAAGCGGCGGTAATGAGGATCGAGCGCATCAAGGTCTCCTGAAGACAATGCGCGGTTTACGTGTGCAGCGATGCGCTGGATCATGCACCGTCACAGGAGCGCCCGCTCCGCCTCTGTCAGCAGACGCCATGCGCCTTCGGCCAGGTCGCCAAGCTCCAGCGGCCCGAACCGGCTGCGGTGCAGGGCTTCGACGTGGTTGCCGGCGGCGGCGAACATGCGGCGGACCTGGTGGTAGCGCCCCTCAGTGAGCGTCAGGCGGGCCGTGCGTTCGCCCGTCACCTTGAGACGTGCGGGCAGGCAGGGCCTGTCCTCGCCGCGCAGCACCAGTGTGCCGGAGGCGAACAGCGCAGCCTCATGCCCCTCCAGCGGCCGGGCGAGGGTCGCCTCATAGGTTTTCTCGATGGCGGATTTCGGTGAGATCAGCCGGTGCAGCAGCGCGCCATCATCCGTGAACAGAAGGACGCCGCTCGTGTCGCTGTCGAGCCGTCCGACAGACGACAGCTTCGGATCTCGCTTCAGGAAACGCGGCGGTAACAGGTCATAGACCAGCTTCCCCTGATCGCTGTGCGAACAGGTAAAACCGGCCGGCTTGTGCATCAGGATGACGATGCCGGGCGCGGGGTCGAGCGGCTGTCCGTCAAATCGGACTTCCTCGCCCCAGCCCGTCACGCGGCCCTGCCGGAGGGCAATCTCCATCTCGCGGCGCGAGCCATAGCCAAGGCCGGCGAGATATTTCGCGAGCTTGCGGGTATCGTTCATGGCCGCATCACTTCGGGCGTTTCGGTTTCTCGGCACGGATGATCTTGTAACCGCCTTCATCCTCCAGCATCTCATGGCCGCGGAAGCGCGCCGTGAGTTCTGCCTCATACGGAAGATGCCGGTTGGCAACCAGCCAGAGCGTGCCGGAAGGTTTCAGCGCTGCCGCCACCGCGCGGATGAAGGCGCGGCCGAGTTCGGAATTGTCCGCCCGGCCGGTATGGAAAGGCGGGTTCATCACGGCGAAATCATAGGTCTTAGCGGGCAGGCCCGTCAGCACATCCGCCCACTGAGCAGTATAGCGGCCGTCATGCTCGTTCATCGTGCCCGCGATACATCCCATCGCGCGGAATTCGGCCTCAAAGAGGTCCATCCGCTCCACGCCCGTGCAATGGCCGAGAATCTCGCGGCTGAGGAAGCCATTGCCCGCGCCGAGGTCAGCGCCGACGCCTTTGGTATGTTCCGGTAAGCTGTCGGCTAGCAGTTCGCTGCCAGGGTCCACCCGGTCCCAGCTGAAAAGACCCGGCCGGCTCCACAGGCCCGGCTCGATCTCGCGCGGCGCGTCCTGCGCAATCCAGTCCTCGGCAAGCTCCTGGTCCATCAGGGCTGAATGTTTCATCGTCCAGAAGGCGCGGCATTTATGCTTGGAGAGGCTCGCGGCATCGCCCGCGATGTCCGCCAGCGTCTTCTCGGCCGTCTTGCCGCCCAGCGTGTTGGGCAGGCTCGCGAGCACATACCCACCCTCCGGCGCCGCCATGAGGGCGCGCGCATAAAGAGCGCGGGCATAGTCGCGCTGGCGCGGCGGCACGATAATCGTCAGCTTCGCCTGCGGAATATCCACGCTGTCCGGTGCCAGCACGGCAAAGCCTGCCGCCGTCAGCGCGTCATGGTCCGGCTTGCTCGTGGTGCGCAGCACAAGACGCTCCTTCGGCAGGCGCGAAAGCCAGGGCCCCGGCTCTGCGTTGAGCACGAGGATCGGGCCCTCCTCCGGCACGGGCACAGCCTCGGTGTCGAGGGCGAGGAGAAGTGTATCGAAAACAGCGGTGTCCATCATCCGCGATGCGATAGCGGCCTCTGCCACACATGAAAAGCCCCGCCGGCAGGATGCGGGCGGGGCTTGGTCACTTCGGCGGGGCGAAGGATCAGGCGCTGAGGCGCTCGATGATGATCGCCGGGGCCATGCCGCCAGCGGCGCACATGGTGACGAGGCCGTAGCGTTTCTGCGAACGCTCAAGCTCGTCCAGCGCCGTGCCGATCAGGATCGAGCCGGTGGCGCCGATCGGGTGGCCGAGCGCCATGGCGCCGCCATTGATGTTCACCTTCTCGCGGTCGAGCTTCAGGTCACGGATGAATTTCTCGGCAACCACCGAGAACGCCTCATTGATTTCCCAGACATCGATATCGCTGACCGACAGGCCGGCTTTCTCGAGCACCTTGCGGGCCGCCGGCACGGGCGCATTCAGCATCAGCGTCGGGCAGTCGCCCATGTTGGCCGTGGCGACGATGCGCGCGCGCGGCTTCAGGCCGTGCTTCTTCATATAGTCTTCGGACGCGAGCAGCACGCCGCCGGAACCATCAACGACGCCCGACGAATTGCCCGCATGGTGCACATGGGTCATCTTGCCGGCGAGTTGCGGGTAGACCTTCTCGATCATCCTGCCATAGGTCATGCCCTTGTCGTCGACCGGCACGTCCCAGAACATGTTGAACACGGTCTTGAGGCCTGCCAGGCTTTCCATCGTGGTGCCGGGACGGGGGAACTCTTCCTTGTCCAGAGCAAGCGTTCCGTCCAAATTGTAAACTGGAACGACCGAGCGGTTGAACCGGCCCTCGGCAATCGCGCGGGCGGCGCGTTCCTGGCTGACAGCGGCCAGCTGGTCCACGGCCGTGCGGTCAATGCCTTCCAGCGTGGCGATGGCGTCGGCGCAGCAGCCCTGCTGCGATTGCGGATGCTTCTCGCGCAGGCGCAGATTGCCGGCGTCCATCATCGGCGGGTTCTTCGGGTCGGCGGTCGAGGCCGTGTAGCTCATCATCTCGCAGCCACCGGCGATGACGCACTGCTCCATGCCGGACATGATCTGCGCGGCTGCAAGGCTCACCGTCGTGATGCCCGAACCGCAGAACCGGTCGAGCGTTACGCCGGACGCCTTGACGTCGTAGCCTGCATCGAGCGCCGCCATCCGGCCCATATCGGCGCCCTGCGCGCCGCGCTGGCTGGAGGTGCCCCAGATGATGTCGTCCACGGTTTCGGTGTTCAGCTTGTTACGCTCGGCCAGCTGGCTGAGCACGGTCGCGGCGAGGTGCTGGGGGTGCATATGGGCGAGGGCGCCCTTGCCGACCTTGCCGATGCCGCGAGGCGTGCGGCAGGCGTCCACGATGAAAGCATCAGCCATGTTTTATCTCCCTTGAACGGTTTTCTTTGGCGCATTGCGCGTCATGAAAACGGCTTTACGCGCGCGTCAGCCTCGCGAAAAGCCGTGACGCCGGGGCAGTTGGCCAAAGCTGGCGCGGGGGAAGTCGGCAGCTGGCGCGGCGCAGTTCCGGCGGATCAAGCCCGCGTCAGGAACACATTCATGTTGTCATTGGTCAGTTGGGTGAGCACGTTCTTAAGCTCCATCCGGAACCCCGCCCCCTCAGCCAGCGCGCGCATATGGGGCAGGTCGAAATAGTTGAGATGGTCCGGGAAGCGGAAGCCGCACCAGTCGACGCCCCGAACCTGCCGGTTGATCGTCCCGTAATTGGGCACCTTCACATAGATCACACCGCCGGGACGCAGCTTGCGGTGCGCCAGTTCCATCACAGTGCGCGGCTGCGCTTCATGCTCCAGATATGAGCGCATGATCATGCCGTCGAAGAAACCGTCTTCGAACTCGGCAAGCCCCTCCAGCGCAGGGGCATGGATCGCCCGCCCGCCGCGCTCGCCCATCACCTGGTTGGCGATCTCGGCGGCTTCCTTCTCGATTTCGATGCCATATGGGGTGAACTGTTCCGGAATTTTGTTGATCGGGCCGCAGCCGACATCCAGTACCCGGCCTTCGGTCACCCGCTCGGTGATGTAGGCCCATTCATCGTCACGCGCGATGTGCAGCCGCCAGCGGGTTTTCTGGTCCAGCCAGTTGATGACCGGCTGCTTCTCCTTGCGGCGCTTCTTTTCCTTGGCGAACTGTTTCGTCCAAGCGAGGTCCTCGGACAGGGCCTCATAGACCGGCGCCTCCTGAAGGAACACGAAGGCGCACTGGTGGCATTTCACCGTCGCCCAGTCCGGATGGGAATAATGTTCGATTTTGGGATGAGTACCGGCCGCGCCGCACACGGGACAGTCGCGCGTGATCCTGTCGATGACTTCAAGCTGCATCGAACCCTCCGAGGCTTGCAACTTTCTTGAAACCGTCTGACGCGGTAGCGTCAATCAGGAATGTCGGTGGGTCGGCAAGTTGGTCAACGATCCTTCGTCAGATGACGCGCTTTTCGTCCCCGTCATGGCCGCCCCAGAACCGCTTGATGCGGCCCAGGAAACCTTCGCTCTCGGGATGGCAATCGGCGCCGGAGCATTCGCAGAACTGGCGCAGGAGATCCTTCTGCCTGGCGGTCAAATTCTGCGGCGTCTCGACGAACATCTCGACATAGAGATCGCCAACCTGTCCGGCCGCGCGGACGCTGGGCATGCCCTTACTGCGCAGTCGCAGCTTACGGCCGGTCTGCGCGCCTTCCGGAATGGCGACGCGCGCGCGCCCGCCATCAATGGTCGGAATTTCGATGTCGCCGCCGAGCGCTGCGGTCGCCATTGGCACAGGCGCACGGCAATACAGGTTCGGTCCGTCGCGCTCGAAGATGTCGTGCTCGACCACTTCGACGAAAATATAGAGGTCGCCCTTCGGCCCGCCGGACGTGCCGGCCTCGCCTTCGCCGGAGAGCCGGATACGCATCCCGCTTTCGACGCCGGCGGGGATCTTCACCTGCAGCTTGCGCTCTTGCTTGACCTGGCCATGTCCGCCGCAGGTCTTGCACGGCTTGCGGATAATCGTGCCGCGCCCCTGGCAGATATGGCAGGTCCGTTCCATCGTGAAGAAGCCCTGCTGGGCGCGCACCCGGCCATGGCCGCCACAGGTTTCGCAGGTCTCGGGCTTGGTGCCGGCCGCCGCGCCCGTGCCATCGCAGGGCTGGCAGGCAACCGCCTGCGGCACATGGATCGTCTCTTCCTTGCCGGCGAAGGCTTCTTCCAGCGTGATTTCGAGATCATAGCGCAGGTCTGCGCCGCGCTGCGGTCCGCCCCGGCGGCGCCCGCCGCCGGCTGAAGCAAAGCCCCCGCCGAACACCTGGCTGAACAAATCCTGAAAAATGTCCTCGGGATGGGCGCCCGTGCCGAACGGATTGCCGCCGCCGCCCCCGCCGCCATTCTCGAACGCGGCATGGCCATAGCGGTCATAGGCGGCGCGTTTCTGGCCATCGGACAGCACAGCGTAGGCTTCGCCGACTTCCTTGAACTTCTCCTCGGCCGTGGCATCGCCCGGATTCTGGTCCGGGTGATACTTCATCGCCAGCTTGCGATACGCCGATTTCAAGGCCTTTTCATCGGCGCCGCGCTCGACGCCCAGCACTTCATAATAGTCGCGCTTGCTCATGGATTGGCTGCCGCCTGAACTGATACTCGCCCCGTTTGGGCACATTTGGGGCGCCGTGCTCCCGCCTGCAAGGGCCGGGAACAGAGGCGCACCGGCCCAATCAGCTACCGCCAGGCGGGAAAGTGGTAATTCCTTTTTCGACGACCTCGGCGCCGGAGCCCCGGATCTGCTTCACCGCGAGCCCGCGCTCTGCGGTGCCGTCGAGGCGGAAGCGGAACAGGCCGTTAACCCCCATGAACCCGTTCGGATCCGTCATTTCCGAGTGCATCACCCGCCCGTCATCCGACAGGCTGATGGCCAGCGCAGCCGCGTCATAGGCGGCTGCGGCCAGCTCCGAAGGGCGGCGACCGTAGATCCGGTTATACGATTCTTGGAACGCGGCGAGGTGCTCCGGATCGCGGGTCGCAAACAGGGCGCCTTCGAGCGCCGGCTCCCGCCAGATCGACGAATCGTCCCAGATGCTGGTGCCGAGCAGGCGCACACGGCCGAGATCGACGCCGTTGACGACCAGCAGCGGCGCCACCGAAAGCAGCGTCACGCCCCGTTCGGGAATGATCACGCCCACCCGGTTGCTCGCGCTGGCGCCCTGCGACCGGATCACACCGGCAATGTAGCGCGCCTCGGAAGCAGCACCTTCACCCGGCCTGTAGAAACTCGCCGCGGCGATGTTCCAGCCATTGCGGGCCGCTTCGGCGCGCATGGCGGTCTCGACCTGGCGGCCATAGGCGCTGTCAGGGCCGAGGAAAACGAAGGTCCGCGTGCCGCGCGTCGCCGCATAGCCCATGACGCGGACAATCTCTTCCTCCGGCATCAGTGAGGCGAGATAGGCGCCGCCGCCGGCCACGGTACGGTCATTGGAAAAAGCGATGACGGGCAGGGATTTGCGCTGGGCCGCCTGCTTGACCACGCCGACATTGGCCGCAAAGAGAGGGCCGAGGATCAGGTCGGCGCCGTCGCGGATCGCTTCGTCTGCGCGCGCTTCGGCGGTCGAGGTCCGCCCGGCCGTATCCATCGGCATGATGAGGAAGTCCGGTCCGCCAAACTCGAACAGGGCAAGCTCGATCCCGGCCAGCATGCTTTCCGCCTCGACGCGCACGCTGGCGGTGGGATGGGTAAAGGGCAGCAGCACGGCGGCGCGTTTGATATCCCGGCCGCGCATGAATTCCGGTGTCAGGCCGCCATCATCGCGCGCAATCGGGGAAAGCCACTCATCATCATAAACTTCGCCGGGCGCCGGTGTAATGATCTGGCCGGTCACCGGATCGACCCGCGGCTGGCCGGAGCCGATCGCGACCGGCGGGCGGGCAGGCTGCGTGGCGCAGGCGGCGGCCATCAGCAGTGTCGCCAGCAGGAGGCTTGGCGCCCTGAGTTTCCTGAGCAATGGTGGCAGCAATGTCATCTCATAATCCTTCTGACGCCGGCGCGATTCCCAGTCCGGGCGACTCTATGGCCGCCGCCGGGCCGGGGCAACAGCCGGTTGCGGTCGCGCCCGGCCTGTATGTTGTCTCGACGCCCATTGGCAACCTCCGCGACATCACCCTGCGCGCGCTCGACATCCTGTCCGGCGTCGATGAGGTGCTGGCCGAGGATACGCGCGTCGCCTCGAAACTAATCTCTGCCTGCGGGATTAAAGCCCGGCTGAGCCCCTATCATGACCATAACGGGGCGGAACGGCGGCCAGCGATCCTCACCCGCCTGGCGGAAGGCGCGCGCATTGCGCTGATCTCCGATGCCGGGACGCCGCTGGTCTCCGACCCCGGCTGGAAGCTGGTACATGAGGCGCTGGAAGCCGGCGTGAAAGTCTATCCCGTCCCCGGCGCCTCTGCGCTCCTTGCAGGCCTGGTGGCCTCCGGCCTGCCGAGCGACCGGTTCATGTTCGCGGGCTTCCTGCCGCCGAAATCCGGCGCGCGCCGGGCGGCGCTCGAGACGCTGAAACATGTGCCGGCCACTCTCATCTTCTATGAAAGCGGGCCGCGCCTTGCCGACTGCCTGACAGACCTCGCCGCCGTCCTCGGCGGCGCGCGCGAGGCGGCGGTCGCCCGCGAACTGACCAAACTGTTCGAAGAAACCCGGCGCGGCACGCTCGACAGTCTCGCCGCCCATTACCAGGCCGCCGGCCCGCCCAGGGGCGAGATCGTGCTGCTTGCCGGCCCGCCGCCGGAGCGGGTGGCGAGCGCCGATGACCTCGATGCCGCGCTGAGGGATGCTCTCGCCACGATGCCGACCAAACAGGCGGCCGACAGCGTCGCCGAAGCGCTGGGCCTCGCAAAACGCGATGTCTACCAGCGCGCCCTGAAGCTGAAATCCGGCGATGCCCCGGGCTGACCGCCGTGTCGCCGAAGCCCGCGGGCGGCAGGCCGAACGCCGCGCCGCCCTCTGGCTGCGGAAGAAAGGCTATTCCATCCTCGCGGCGCGCGTGAAGCTCCCGGTGGGAGAGATCGATCTTGTCGCCCGCAAGGGAAAACTGATTGCCTTTGTCGAAGTAAAAGCCCGCGCCCGGCGGGAGGAGGCGCTCGGCGCCGTCACGCCGGCGGCCTGGCAGCGCATCGCCCGGGCCGCAGAAGCCTGGATGGCCAGCCGCCCAAGATATGCGGACTTCGGCTGGCGCTACGACCTTATCGCGCTGGCGCCAGGCCGACTGCCGCAACACCTGCCTGACGCCTGGAGGCCGGGACTAGCCTGACAGACGCTGAACAATATCTGCGCAAAATTAGGGCTGTCATTGTGCTGTAATTAACCGTAGATAGAGATTCAGTCATCTGATCTTGGATGTTGCTTGTCTTTGCTCGCTCACGCGGGCTGCATTTACAGCAACATACTTGCGGCATTTGATCGAGTGGGGACGATGCTGGTAAATGTCATGCAGAGCCATGGTGTCCGCGCGGCGTCAGGGGATGCCGCGGCCGCTCTCGCGCTCGGTACCGGCCTGAGTCTCGTCGCCTTTGTCTGCCTGACTTATCTCTTCTCTGCGCTCACTCTGATTGTCGGGCTCACACTTGAGAGCCTCATCGCCGTTGCGATCATGTTCCTATCATTTGCCGTCGCCGGGCTGATAGGAACAGCCAGCCGTCCTGACCTGCGTCCGGCCGTTTTCGTTCTCTTGGCAGCCGTTCTCGCCGTATCGGCCGGTTTTTCACTTCTGCTGTCAGATACGACCATTGATGGCCAGTGGTATCATTTTCAGGCCGTTGCAGCCCTGGCCGAAGGGTGGAACCCCTACTACGAGTCATTCACCGGCGTGCCCAGCCTCGGCGAACCGGGCTATTCCATCTGGCCGGAGCACTACCCCCTCGCGCACTGGATTGTGATGGGGGTTTCGTTCAGCGCCGGGCTGCCGCTGGAGGCAGTAAAGTTCATTCAGCCTGCACTGATTATGGCTGCCGGCTTGTTGACCTTTGCGGCGCTGCGCCAGCTGGGCCTGTCTCTGGCAGTCAGTCTTTTCGTCGCGCTGGCCGCGTCAGCCAATCCGGTCGCGGTTTCGCAGATATTCAGCAAGATGAATGATGGCCTGATTGCGTCGAGTCTGTTGATCTTCGCGGCGCTGGCGATGCTCTGGATGCGGAGTGGACAGCGAGTGTTCCTCGGCATGCTGGCGGGCTTCATTGTATTTGCCGTGAACATCAAATTCACCGCGATTCCGATTTTTGTCGTCGCCTGCGCTATCTTTACGGCAATACTCGTCTGGACGCGCAGCCTGCGGGCCTCAATCCAGCCTGCCGCAACGCTTGCGGGAGCGGGCCTGTTCGGGATTATCGTTGTAGGCTTTTCGCCATATGTCCAAAATTTCGCCGGGTTCGGCCATCCTTTCTATCCGTTAATGGCCGGCAAGGGTGTTCAAGCCACCGATATCATGACGCTTGTGACGCCTGAGGCCATCAAGGTGCGCTCGGACTTCGAAGCTTTCTGGTTCTCCCTTTTTGCCACAAGTCATTCCGGGTTCCCGCCGGGAGAGCCCGTCCTGAAACTACCCTTCACACTCGCGGATGGCGAACTCTATGCCGCCGGAGCCGTTGACACACAGATTGCCGGCTTCGGCCCGCTCTTCTCGGGTGCCTTTTTTGTGTCGGCCGGCCTGGTCGTTTTCCTTCTCGTAACACAATGGCGCAAGCCCGTGCCGATGCTGGTGCTGTCCCTGACCATTGCCGTGCTCGCATTTACTGTGGTGTTTCCTGAGTCGTGGTGGGCGCGATATGTGCCGCAACTCTGGCTGGTCCCTGTCGGGTTTGCGCTTGCGGCGCTGCTCACCGACACTCGACCAGCCCAGCTCGCGGCATTCGGTGTCCTGGCGATCTTACTTACAAACTCAACCATCGTGTTTATCAGCAATGCGAAGCGTTGTTATGATCGTCAGATTGCAATCGAAGCTCAGATAGACCGCTTTACCGCCATCGGTGGTCAGATTGTAATCGATCCGGATTTGTCTGTAACGCGTTTACGTGTTCTCCAGCGCCGCGGTATCGACTTCCGGGTTGAAGCGCCCATAGATCCAACGACCTGCATTATCGGGGAACAGATGGCCAGCTATGGCGGAGACCTTCCGGGCGGATATGTCTGCATAAAACGATAGACGGCAGGTTCGCCTGGCGCCGCTCAGTTCTGAGGCGGGCCCTTCTGCACCGGACAGCGATTGCAGCGGAGTTCGAGTAGATGAGGTGCCAGATGGTTTATTTGCGGTGCACCTGGTCTGCACAAGGTGTGAACCGCGCGACATGCGAGCTGAGCGGCCAGATCTTTCGGTGATGACAGATTGTTAGAGGGAGCTATCCTTGGCGACCATCGATGTCCTGATGCCAGCCTACAATGCTTCAGCAACCATAGAGGAGGCTGTCGAAAGCCTCCGCCATCAGACGTTTTCCGATATTCGCATCATCATTGTTGATGATGGGTCTACGGACGACTCGCCGAAAATAATGAACCGGCTTGCGGATCATGATCCAAGGATCGTGGTGATCCGGAAGGAGAATGGCGGCATTGTGGAGGCGCGCAACACGGCCCTGTCTCATGCCGATTCCGAATTTGTTGCCTGTCTGGATGCGGACGATATCGCCCTGCCTAACCGCCTCGAAAAAACCCTTCAGTATCTGCGCGAGCATCCCGATTGCGTCGCGGTAGGCGGAGCGGTCGAGCATATCGACGAGTCTGGCCATCCCCTGA
>JBKBVT010000005.1:0-42518 GCA_046289305.1 Hyphomonas sp.
GGCGGCATGGATGCCGACCACGCCCCGGCCACTGCGGATAAAATCCTTGAGGGCGGCGCGGCCCGTCTCCTGCAGCCATTCGCTGTCCGGTTCGTTGCGGCGGGTCGTCGCGCTGAGGAAGACGATGGCGTCGAAGGGGGTGAGGCCTTCGGCCGTGAACACGCCGGGGTCTTCGCTGGCGGTGACGGTGTAGCCCTTGGCGGCGGCGATTTCCTCGAGCGCGACGATGCCGGGCTCGATCGAGGCGTGGCGGAAGCCAGTGGTGTGCGAGAAGACGAGGATGTGCGCCGGGGCAGGGGCGGCGACTGGCGGCGGCGTGCCGGTGCAGGCGGCGGTGAGCCAGGCGATCGCGGCGGCCGCCAGGCAGGACAGGCGTGTGAGGGTCATGACGGTCTCCCCTGTGTCAGGCTCCGGCCCGGCATCCTATCAGGATCGGGGCCGGGGGAAACCGAGGGGGCGGCCGGTTAATTGCCAGCGTCAGCGAGCTCAGCGGGCGACGGCGCAGGCGGCGGCGCGGCGCGTACGTCATTGTTCATCGTCGCGAGCCGGACGCTGACGACATAGGCCTTCTGGGTGTCCATATTGGCGAGGATCATGCCGGCCTGATCGCTCTGCATCAGGCGCAGGAAGCCGGCGGCAAAGCCTGCATCCATCTGGTTGAAGATCTGGGAGGCCTGGTCGGGTTTCATGACGCTGTACATCTGGGCGAGGTGTTGCAGGTCTCGGTCCGAGACGGCCTGGATTTCCTGCCAGCGGGCTTCGAGTGTTGCCTGAAGGGCGCGCAGTTCGGCGGTGCGGGTTTCGAGCTCGTTTTCCCAGGTCTGCAACGTCAGCTGCTGCTCGCGGAGGTCTTCTCGGCCATTCTCGAACAGCCATTGGTCTTCCTGCAGGAGCGCGGCAGTCTCGGCCGAGAAGCAGATCTCGCCGGGCGGTTCTGCTGTGCGGCGCTCGGTGACGCTGACGGCGGGGACCAGGGTGCGGGCGTCCGTGGCGGCGCTTGAGGTGGCGGCGGTGTTCGTGGTGGTGGGGGCCTGTTCGGCGAAGGCGATGCCTTCAGGCATGAAGCGCATGACGCCGCCGATGGTGAACAGGACGCCGAGGGTCAGGAGGACATGGGATCGGTTGGGGGTCAGCGAGCTCATGGGTCAGGCCGTCCGGCTGCGGGTAAGAGGAGAGGGGGGCTCGCCCAGCCGGGCGGGGCCGGGCGGGGTGTCCGTCAGGTAGCGCATCTGCCGCATCATGGCCGACATTTCGGTGATGCGGTCGCGCGACTGGTCGAGCACGTCGCGCATCATCGTGTTGAGTTCGGACTGGGCGGCATGGACCTGGTCGGCGGCCTTGGTCTGGGAGGTTTCCATCTGCATGATGGTCGTCTCCAGCCGGTCACACATCTTCTCGCCCTCGGCGATCAGGAAGGTCAGGCGGGTCGCCATGCTCTCGACGCGGGTGCGGGTGTCATGCGTAGCCGTGGACATTGCGGCGACGGAGTTCGACATCGCGGTGATAGTCGCGCCGAGCCCGTCCTTGGTATTCTGCAGCGCCTTCAGGCGCCGGCTGAGCACGATGCAGTAGGCGCAGGCCGCGAAGGAAACCAGGAAGATCGCGATGTCCGTGGGCTGGATGCTGGGAATGTCCATGGGCCTACCTCAGAAGGAATTCTGTGATGAGAATGCCGTTGGACACGGGCGCCCCGAGCACGAGTTCGGAGCGGCGGGCGAGCTGTTCGCGCAGGTGCGGATAAAAGCCGGGGTCTTCGAGATCTGACAGCTCGATCGAGCGCAGATAGGTGTTGAAGGCGTCGATCAGCATCGGCTGGGCCTGCTTCACGCGGGCAGCGCCGTCCTTGCCGGTGACGACGGTGATGTTCATTTTCAGATAGCGGGTGGCCGGGGCGCTGCCGATGGTGATCAGCACTTCGCCGAGTTCGACATAGGTCTGGTTCTGCGCCAGCGGCACAGAGGCGACCGCGCCCGGAACCGGCGCGCAAGCGGTCGTGGCCGCCGGAGCGGTGGGGGAGAGCAGGTAAAACAGCCCAAAAGAGCTGACCAGCGAGGCCGCAGCCACGATCAGCAGCCCGACGATACCGCCGCCAGACTTCGTCTTGGTTTCCGTTTCACCCGCTTCGTTAGCGACGGGTTTCTTAGCCATCTCGTGTCCGAGTCTACCATGTGAGGCAGCCCCACTTAGACTAAGGCGTGGTAAAGATAACCTTAACGATTTCGGGCGATTTTTTAATCATTGCAGCAGATTCGAACCCGATTGGTCCCCATTCTTCATGAAACTCCTTGATGATCTTAAAGGCCTGCCGCCTGCCCGGCAGCTGATGCTCGCCGGGGCGGTCCTCGGGGTCGTGCTCGCGATGAGCTTCCTGGTGCGCGGCATGACCCGTGAGCCGATGGCGCTGCTCTACGCCGGCCTCGAGCCGCAGATCGTCGGCGATGTGATCAAGGAACTGGAACGCAGCGGCGTGCCGTATGAGATTCGCGGGGAGGCGGTGTTCATCCCTCAGGGCAAGCGCGACCTCGTTAGGATTGAGCTCGCTTCGGCAGGCCTGCCGCGCCAGTCGGTGCAGGGCTATGAGCTGCTCGACCAGGTCAATGGCTTCTCGGTCACGTCCGAGATGTATAACGCCGCCTATTGGCGCGCCAAGGAAGGCGAGCTGACACGGACGATCCTGGCGATACCCGGCGTGACTTCGGCGCGGGTGCACATCGGGGCGAGCCTGCGCTCCGGCTTTGCGCGCAGCCAGCCGCAGCAGACGGCGTCGGTGACACTGACGACGGGGCGCGACCTGACCCAGAGCCAGGCCGAGGCGATCCAGTATCTCGTGGCGCTCGCGGTGTCGGGCCTGAAGGCCGAAGATGTGGCCGTCATCGATCCGAGCAAGGGCATCCTGGCCGGGCCGAATTCCAACCGGAATGCCGAGCCCGGCGCGGCCGCCGAAAGCCAGGCGGGCGCCATCGAGGACAAGATTGTCCGGCTGCTCGAACCGAGGCTGGGCGCAGGTAATGCGCGCGTTTCGGTGAGCGTCGATGTCAGCCGTGAGCGGCTGCGTACTTCGGCTGTGACCTTTGATCCGCAGTCGCGGGTGATCCGTAACCGGACGGTCAATGATGTGAACGAGACAAATGCAGGTGGGGGCGGGGGCGTTACAGTCGCCAGTAACCTTCCGCAGGGCGCGGGCGGGGCTGGCGGCGCGGGCAGCCAGGCACGCAATTCGATGGAGTCGGTTTCCTATGAGATCAACGAGACCCGCACAGAAGTCGAGACATTGCCGGGTCAGATCCAGCGCATTTCGGTGGCCGTGCTGCTGAACGTTCAGGCGCTCGGCATTGATCTGACGGCGGATGATGCGGGCGTGATGCAGGCCCAGATCGCCGCGGACTTCGAGAAGCTGATCGCGTCGGCGGCGGGGCTTAATCTTCAGCGCGGTGACACGATCTCGGTTGAGCTGATGCCGTTCCAGGTTCCGCGGGCGGACGACCTCGTCCTTCCGCCGAGCCTGATGGAGCAACTGGTCGAGCGGTACTTCTGGTCCGGGCTTCAGGCGCTGCTGCTGGGCGTCGTCGTGATCGTGCTCACATTCGGCGTGATCCGGCCCATGCTGATGCAGAAGCCAAAGACCGAGGGGGCCAATCCGCTGGCGGGGGCGGGCGCGGGGGCTGGAACAGCGCCGGCCGCTGCGACAGACTCCGAGGCAGACCCGTTCAACTATCTCAAGGATTACACGACCGAGCGGCAGGACGAGGCCGCGGCCCTTCTGCAGCAATGGCTGAACGAGGACCAGAAGGCGCCGGTGGCGGAGCTGAGAAAGGTGGCCGTCAATGAATGACGCCGTCTTTTCGCACCTGCCGAAATTCCATCCAGTGACAGATCGTCAGCCGGCAGACTGGCTGAAAATTCTGACAACGCCGGGAGAGGCCGGTGAGCGCTCTGAGCCGGCGGCAATGCCTGCGGCTGCAGCGCCAGCCGCCCCTTCTGTGACGCCGGAGCCAGCTGCTTCTGCGCCTTCGCCGGCGTTAGATCAGGATGCGCTGGAAGGCGCGGTTAGGTCCCTTGCAGATCTTGTGAGCCGCTTGGAGGCCGAGGCGCGCGAGAATGCTGCGGTCACGCTGCGCGCCATGGCGGCCGAGTTGCTCCCGGAGCTATCGCGTCAGTTTCTGGCGGAGGAAATCATGCGGCATGTGCCCGCGCTGGTGCCATCTACTGCGGCACAGTTCGAGATCCGTGCGGAGCCTGAAATTGCCGCAAATCTTGCCGAGCTGATTACTCAGTATCCGTCGCTTTCGGAGCGATGCGAGGTCGTTCCCCAGGAAGGGAAGGGCGCCGGATCGGCCGAGATCTCCTGGCGCACCGGCGGCGTGACATTCGATTTTGACAGCCTGATGAGCGCCTGTCTCGCGCGGCTGAACACACCTTCCACAGTTATCAAGGAGTAGACCATGGCCCTGCCGGAAAAAACCCCAGACGCGGCTGCTGCCGAGGACCGCCGCGACGCGTCGGGCCGGAACCAGTATCGCCGTTCCATCTATAGTGTGCCGGTGACGGTGACCATTTCGGTCGGCCAGAAACGGCTGAGCGTTGCCGAGATTCTCGAGCTGCAGCCAGAATCCGTGATCACGCTTACCTCGAGGATCGATGATCCGGTTGACCTGATCATCGACAACAAGCTGATCGCCAAGGGCGAGCTGATCGAGACCGAGGATGGGCAGATTGCCGTCAAGATCGTCGAAATCATCGAACGCGCCCAGGGCGGGAATGATTGAGACGGGCCTGCTTCGCCGCATACTGATCCTGCTGGCCGTTCTGGCCAGTTTCGCGCTGCCGGTGTTTGCGCAGGAAGCCCTGCCTGTGCCTGGCCTCGAAAGCCTGCTGAGCCCCGGCGAGGACGGGCGGCTGAGCGGGTCGGTGATCCAGCTGGTGCTGCTCGTCACGGTGCTGAGCCTCGTGCCCGGCATCGCGATGATGATCACCTGCCTGCCATTCATGGTGATCGTCTTCTCCTTCATGCGCCAGGCGATCGGCGTGCAGCAGGCGCCGCCGAACATGATGATCATGGCGCTGGCGATGTTCCTGACTTTCTTTGTCATGGAGCCAGTGTTCACCACTGCCTGGCAGGAGGGGATTTCTCCCTACATGGACGGCACGCTGGACGAGGAGGCCGCCTGGGCGCTGTCGACCGAGCCGTTCCGGGCGTTCATGTCGATGCGCACCGACCCCGAAGCGCTGCTGACGCTGGCCGACGCGGTCAACCGGCCGGTGGCGGAGGGCGAGCCACCGCCTTTCTCGCTGCTGGCGACGGCGTTCATGCTGAGCGAGATCAAGCACGCCTTCCAGATCGGGTTTGTGATTTTTCTGCCCTTTCTGGTGATCGATCTCGTCGTCGCCTCCGTGCTGATGGCAGTTGGCATGATGATGGTGCCGCCGACGGTTGTGTCCTTGCCGTTCAAGATCGGATTTTTTGTGCTTGCTGATGGCTGGCTTAAGATCACGGAAGCCATTCTGAGGGGATACTCAGGGTGAACGCTGACTTAGCCCCTTCGCGCATGGAGCCCCGCCTGACCCGCAGACCCGAAACGCCTGCGCCCGGCACCGGCCGCGCGGCCACCCTCACCCCGCCCCAGCGGGCAGCCGTTGTCATTGCCCTGCTCGGCGAGAGCGCGGCCAAGCCGATTGTCGAGAAGCTGGATGATGCCGCTGTGGCTCGCATGGCCGCGGCGCTGGAAAGCATCACGTTCCTGTCGCGAGATGATCTTGTTGAGATTGTCATCAATTTCCTGACCCAGCTTCGCAGCACCGCCGGCGCGATGCGCGGGGGGCGGGGCAGGGCGCGGGAGGTGATGGCCGGAATTGTCGAGCCGTCGCGGCTGACGGCGGTGTTTGGCGGCGGGCCGGGCGCGCCGGCGCTGATCAATGATGACGGTGATGCCTGGGAGCGGCTTAGCCGGCGGGATGCCAAACAGGTTGCCGACTATCTGAGCCGCCTGACGCCGAACATTATCGCGCTGATCCTGCGCAAGCTTGATCCGTCTGTCTCATCCAACATCCTCTGCCATCTGAAGGACGACAAGCTGGCGCCCGTCATGGGCCAGATGGTCGAGGCGCCGCGCGCTGATGCCGGGATCGACACGGTCATGGCGCGCATGGTGGAGATGGAGTTTCTCAACATCGCGCAGGACGAGCAGGTGAGCGATGAGGGGCATCTCGAGAGCATCGGCGAGGTACTGAGCCTGATCCCGACCGACAAGCGCGAGAATCTCGTGGGCTTCCTGCAGAGCCGGTATGAGAGCAAGCTCGCAGTGATCCAGAAGGGGCTGTTCACGGTCGAGGGCCTGCCGGACATACTGCCGCGTCCTGCGGTGCCGAATGTGTTCCGCGAGATCGATCAGGCGACAATCATGAAGGTGCTATCGAGCCTTTCGGGGCAGTATCAGGCGGCGCAGGATTATCTGTTGTCCAACATTTCTTCGCGTCTGGCCGATCAGTACCGGGAAGACATGAAGTCTACACCCCCGCTGTCGGAGGCCGAGGCGGAAACGGTGCAGCGCGAATTCCTGACCAGTCTGATGGACATGCGCCGCCGCGGCGTGATCAGCATCAACAAGCCCGAGAAGCGCTGAGCCGGTCAGCGCGCTTTACGGCGGCGGCTTAGCGGATCACGAGATCTGCGTGCAGCGCGCCGGCGGTCTTCATGGAGCGGATGATATCGGCCATTTCCTGCGGTGAAACGCCGAGGGCGTTGAGGCCGGTGATCAGCTGCGACAGGGTGACGTTGGAATTAAGCACAGCAATATTGTTGCTGCCGGTCTGGCCAATTTCGATTTCGGAGCGCGGCAGGATGATCGTATCGCCGCGCGAAAAGGGGTTTGGCTGGGAGACAACCGGCGTCTCGCGCACCTTGATCGAGATGTTGCCCTGAGCGATCGCTACACGGGAGATGGTTACGTCCTCCCCAAGCACGATGGTGCCTGATTTCTCGTCGATGACGATGCGGGCCGGGGCGGAGACGGTGACGGGTAGGTTCTCGATGCTGGCGAGCACGCGGGCAGGGGAGTCCTGCAGGCTGCGCAGGTCAAGGTCGACCGTGCCCGGATCACGCATGGAGGCGATGCGGAAGCCCATGGAGGCGTTAATCGTGTCTTCAATGCGGGCGGCGGTGGTGAAGTCCGGCGTGCGCAGGGCGAGCGAAATGAGCGGGTTACGGTTGAAGTCGTAGTTGATCTCGCGCTCGATCAGGGCCCCGTTCGGGATGGAGCCGGTGGTGGGCGTGCCGCGGGTTTCGCGGGCGCCCTGGGCGCGCACATCGAGACCGCCGACAATGATGCTGCCCTGGGCAACCGCGTAGACCTCGTTGTCGGCGCCTTTCAGCGGCGTCAGAATCAGCATGCCGCCCTGAAGGTTCGACGCGTCGCCGATCGAAGAGACCGAGACGTCCAGCGCTGAACCGTTGCGCGCAAATGGTGGCAGCGAGGCGGTGACCAGAACGGCGGCGACGTTGCGGGGCTTGATGTCCTCGCCCTGCACATTGACGCCGAGGCGTTCGAGCATGTGGGTGAGCGAATCTTCCGTGAACGGTGCGTTGCGGACCGTGTCGCCCGTGCCGTTGAGGCCGACGACGATGCCGTAGCCGACCAGGTCGTTCTGGCGGACGCCTTCGACTGCGACCACATCCCGGATGCGTGTCTGCGCCTCAGCAGGAAGCGCCAGGGCAAGGCCGAGGGCAGCGAGGGCGCCAAAGAGGCAGGCAATCCGGATCATTGTGTTACCTCAGGAAGTTCAGAAGGGACAGGTTGGCAAGGCGGGCGGTGAGCAGGTAGGAGGCTTCAAGGCTGGCCTCGATCTGTTTGAGTTCCGAGGCCGCCTCATACTGGTCGCGGCCCGCAAGGCTGCCGAACACGGTCTTGAGGACGACTTCCTCCGTGTCCAGCGCTTCCCGGCTGCGGGCGATGCGGTCTTCATGCACGCCGACCTCAGAGCGCAGGGCGGTGAGCGCGGTGCGGCCGGACGAGAGGCGCGCAGCAGCCGATTCAACGAGGGCAGGGGACTGGCGCAGGAGGGGCAGGTCTTCGTCGCTGCCGGAGAGGGCGAGAATGGCGAGGCCGGAAATGAGTTCCGTGATGGCGGGGTCCGTCGCGGTGACGCTCTCGCCGTCAGGCGCATTGGCTGTGCCGCGATAGATGGCGGTCTGCCAGGGGCCGTCCTCTGCATGGAAGTAGGCGTCGATGGCGGCCTCGAAGGCAGCGGCGTCTGGCGCGCTGGATGCAATAGCGCGAATGTCGGCGAGCAAGCCGGCCGGATCGCCGAAGGGTGGGGTGGCGGTGGCCTCGCCCGAAAACAAGTAGCGGTCCACGTGGCGGACATTCAGGGCGGCGAAGGTGTCCTGCAGGGCGATGCCTGCGTCACGGGCAGCAAGGTTGCGTCCGGTCACATCGCCCATGCCGAGGGCAGAGATCATCCGAACGTCCAGACCTTCAACCCCCTCATGAATCTTGCCGAGGCTTATCTGAGTGACGGCGAGGCGGCCTGCACGCAGGTCAAGCTGAGCGCGGTGGGCAGAGATGTCGTCCACGGCCTTCTGGGCCAGCATCGCCTTGCCGACGCCGCCGCCGAGTTGTTTTGTCAGGTCGGCATACTGGCCGGTAACGGCTTCCTGAGCGACGATCTGGCCGCGGGCGCGCAGATCCGCGATGTTCTTGCTAAACAGGGCCGAGACAAGGCTGTTGGAGGGGGTTATCTGCATGGGATCATAGTTCCATCAAGATGCGGATCATGTCGCTGGCGACCTGGATGACGCGCGCATTCGCGGCATAGGCCTGCTCGATCAGCATGAGCTGTTCCATCTGTTCGTCGATATCGACCCCGGTGAGGCGAATCTCGGCTTCCATCAGCGTCGCATGCTGGGTTGCGGACGAAGCGGCGACGCCTTCGTGATAGAGCCGGGTCTGGCCAGTGATGGAGGTTAGTTGAGCGATGAGTTCAGTGGCGGAGAACTGGCCGTTGAGGCCGTTAGAATTGACCGACTGGACGGCGCGGACGGCGTCATACATGGCCGACAGGATGCTGGCATTGCCGGGCGGGCCTTGTTCCGTCGCGCCGATGCCGTCGCGCAGGCGCCAGATCTCGCCGCCTTGCGCCGGATCAACGGCGGCGTTGACGCTGATGCGACCGGCGAGGCCGAGCTGGCCGGCGGCGCCGGGGTCGGTGAACAGGCCGTCTTCGCCGGGCGCGAGCGTCGGGTCGCTGCCGGACAGACGGGCGATGAGGTCTGCCGCGACAAGGTCCAGCTGCGCGCTGAAGGCGGGCATGTCCTGGTCGCGCAGGGTGAAAAGGGCGCCGAACATACCGCTGGAGACGGCCGCGAAGGAGGCGGAGCCTGGCGTGATTGGTGTGCCGTCCACGGACATGCCGGAGAGCTGCCCACCGGCAATGGAGCTGTCCGGGCCGAAGGTGACGCCGGGCTGGAAATCGATCTGGCGCGCTTTGCCGGCGAGGAGATAGACGCCTTCCGGGGTGATGACGTCGATGGTGCCGGAATCGCGCTCGACGGCGCGCACCGGCAAATATTCTGAAATCGTGTCGAGGGCGCGCTGGCGCTCGTCAAAGAGGGCGGCGGCCTGGGCCGAGGTCCGGTCCATGCCGGAGAGGCGGCGGTTCAGATCCTCGATCTGCTTGAGAGCTGAGTTGACCGTCTCGACACCGCTGGCGATTTCGCGGTCTGCCTCGGCGCGGACGCCAGCAGCATAGCCAGACAGGCTGTTCAGTTCGCGGGCGATGCCCTTGGCGGCGTCAAGCAGTTGAGCGGCATTGGTGGCCGATTCCGGCGAGGTGACCGAGCGGGAGAGGGCGGTCTCGAAGCCGGCGACCGCCTTGAACAGTCCGCTCCCATCGGCAGTACTGCCGAGGCGGGTCGACACCGCTTTCCATGTCTGGGCAAGGACGGTGGCCTGGGCGGTGTCGCTGGTGAGTTCCCTTCGTTGCGCCTTGATCTGGGCATCCTGCGCGCGGGCGATGCCGAGCGACTGGACGCCGGAGGCCTGGCCACCGGTGATGGTTTCGCTGAGAACGACCGAACGCCGGACATAGCCCGGCGTTGCGGCGTTCGCGACATTCGACGCCACAGTCTCGGCCCGCAGGCCGGAGACCTGCAGGCCGGTTCGGGCGATGTTCAAGGCGCTCGAGATGCTCACTCAGGCGGTCCCTTCCGGGGGCTGATCATCAGCGCTTCAGGTTGGTGGTTTCCTGAAGCATCTCGTCGACCGTCTGCACGATCTTCGCATTCGACGAATAGGCGCGCTGGGTTTCGATGAGATCCGTCAGTTCCGCGGCGATATCGGTCGTGGATTCCATCAGCGAGTAACCGGCGAGGCCGCCGACCGGGCCTGTGCCCGCATCCCAGAGATAGAGATTGCCGCTGGCGGCAGAGACCCCGAAGGCCTGGGAGTCGAGCGCGCGCAGACCATTCATGTTCGGCACGTCGCCGACCGGGATCTGGTAGAGCGTACGCCGGAAACCGGAATCATAGATCGCCTGGACGAAACCCTTCTCGTCGATCTCCACCGACTGGAGGTCGCCGATCGGTGCGCCGTCCTTCTTCACCGCCGTGGGGGCGAAGGGGGCGGAGAGCTGGGTGATGCCGGCGCTGTCATTCGGGCGGCCGATGAACACTTCGACCGGGCCATGCGGCAGATTGAGCGAGATACGGCCCGTAGCGGGATCATAGGTCGCGCCATTGGTGGCATTGACCGAACCTATGCGTCCGCCGGATGCGGCATCATCCGTAAACTGGATGTCCATGTCGCCGATCGAAGTGGTGGGGTCGCCTGCACTGTCGAGCATCCGGACCTGCCACTGATTGCTGGCGCCGTTGGCCGGTACGACCGGCGTAAATTCGAAGGTGAGCACATTTGCGCGGCCGAGATTGTCGAAATATTCGACAGGGAGGGAATAAGGCTGGCCTGTCGCGCCAGCGCGGGTGGCATCGGCAGGTATGTTGATCCCGAGCTCGAAATTCGTTGTCGGGTTCGCGACATACTGGGACGTCGCGATGTTGACCGGCTGGAGGTTCACGCCGCTGTTGCGGCTAACATTGCCAATTTCGCCCGCGGCGTTCGCTGGCCAACCGAGCAGGAACAGGCCGCTCTGCGTGCGCAGGTTGCCATTCTGGTCTGCGAAGAAAGATCCGGTCGGCACCATCATGAGGCTGCGCTGCGCGCCCATGGTATTGACCCCGGCGGCATCGGTGACGGGCACCAGGCCGCGTCCCGACACAGAGATGTCGGTTGCGTTGCCTGTGCGGATCAGAGAGCCGGTGGCGGCGATGTCCTTGAAGGTGTCGACCCGGACGCCGCCTGCGGCATAGGCCGTGGACTGCTGCTGCAGCACCATGCTCGAGAAGTCGACCATCGAGCGCTTGTAGCCGAAGGTGCCTGAGTTTGCGATGTTGTCGGAGATAGTGGCGAGGCGTGTTCCGTTCACACTCAGCCCCATGACCCCCGCATTGAGGGACGATGAAATGCTCATATCTGGTTGCTCCTGCGTCAGATAATCTGACAAATTGGAGCGAACTCGTAAACAAGCCGATAACCGCTG
This sequence comes from Hyphomonas sp., assembly GCA_046289305.1. Lineage (GTDB taxonomy): Bacteria > Pseudomonadota > Alphaproteobacteria > Caulobacterales > Hyphomonadaceae > Hyphomonas. The sequence continues at coordinate 11,590 of JBKBVT010000005.1, forward strand.
TTCATCCTTGAGATTTACCATCCGGTAACGGATGGAAATTTCAGTCCATCAGTATGGTGATGGAGATGCGCCGGTTCTGGGCGGCAGAGGGATTGTCGGGCAGAAGCGGGTCGGTATCGGCACGGCCGGCGACCTCGCGGACGCGGTCGTGCGGGATGCCGCTGCGCATGAGGAGGCGACGCGCGGTGTTCGCGCGGTCGGCCGACAGGTTCCAGTTGTCATAGATCGCATTGTTGCGGTAGCGCCGGTCGTCGGTGTGGCCGACGATCTTGATGTCGTTGCCGAAGGTGTCGAAGATTCCGGCGACTACGGTGATCAGCGTCTCGAGGGTCTCTGACGGCTCGCTGCGCCCGATCGGGAAGAGGGGGGTGGTTTCGGAATCGGCGATCTCGAGCACGATACCTTCCGGTGACATCTTGATGAGCAGGTGCTCGGAGAGCCGCTGGCTTTGTTGGCTCAGTGACTTTTTGAGGTTCTGGAGATCATTGGCCACGGCGGCTTCGCTGGCATTGTCGCGGCCCTCGCGGGCGAAGTCGACGGTCTCGGTCCGGCTGGCGCCGGTTCCCATCTTGGCATAGGTCTGTTCGGTGAAGATCGACGAGCCATTGAGTGCGTCGGAGCCGCCGCCGGAAATCCGGCTGATCGGGATGGTCGGGTTGAAATAGTCGGCGATACCCTTGCGCTGTTCTTCGGTGGTCGCATTGAGTAGCCACATAAGAAGGAAGAAGGCCATCATCGCGGTCACGAAGTCGGCATAGGCGACCTTCCATGCGCCGCCATGGTGATCGTCGCCTTTGACGACTTTCTTCCGTTTGATGATGATGATCGGCTGTGTCTCAGCCGATGTCTTCGCAACCATAGGGCTCACTCGTTTATCTTCTAGAACCCGGTTATCACAGCCAAATCAAATAAGTGCGCACTCGAAAGGCCCGGTTATCAAGGGTCTGATAACCATTCTTCAATCATATCATCACAATTGAGTTGGGTGCGGTTCTCTGCCTCCGCGAAGGTTGGTCATGTCCTCTGTGTTGCAAAAAAAGATAGAGGCCGGCGCCGGACTTCCTCCGACACTCCTGCGCTATCAAGCCTTCTGGGAAGACCTGCAGGGCGTTGTCGCGGACTGGGCGCAAGCAAACCTCAATGGCGGGATGCTGCCGCATCCGGAAATCCGGCGGGTCGTCACCGGGCCTGAAGCCCGCGAAATTCTCGAGCGACGCACCGTTTACTATTTTAACCAGCTCATCTCACCCGGCATCTGCGCGGTCGCTACGGATGGGTCCGGCGCGGCGCGGGTGGCAGCGACGAGGCTTAGCCAGGATGTCGAGACGGCGTCCGAGGCGCCGCCGCTATTCCTCAAGCTGATGTTCGAGGCGCCGGCGACGGCGCTCTGGCGCGCGCTCGCCGCGAAGTTTGACGGGCATGATGCCGAAACGCCCGCTTCGCCGCTAGCGGACCATTCATTTGCGACGGGCGGGTTTGACTCGTCCCGGCGCTACCTTCTGGCCGCCTATCCCGTGATGCCGGAATCGCTAAGGGCGCAGGTATGGGTCGTCTTCGATATCGAATACCTCATGGCCGGCGCGCTCGAAGCCGAAAAGCTGGCAGCGAAACAGAAGCGCCCGACTGGCGGTCATCAACATGCGCTGCATGACAGCGTGATGGCCTCGTCCATCCGGGTCGACGCTGTGCTGGAACAGATTCCGATGACGGTGGGGGATTGTTCGCGCCTCAAGGTCGGCGATGTACTGGCGCTGCCGGACACCGATCCGCGCTTTGTTACGCTGCACGCCGAAACCGTAAATGGCAGCGTCGAGATCGGCCATTGCGAAATGGGCGTCTGGAAACGTCACCGGGCGCTGAAGCTAAGACAACCCGTACTTGAACCCTTCACAGAGGAAATTGCGAGGATGTAGCAACAACATCTACCGCAGCATGCAGAACAATAATGCAGCGCGGACTCACGCACATGGAGATAGGCATTGATCGCAATACTGGGCCTCACGGTCACAATGGTGATGGTTTTCGGCGGCTATATGCTTGCCGGAGGGAAGCTGGATATTATCCTGCATTCCCTTCCATTCGAGATGATGATGATCGGGGGCGCTGCCACCGGCGCCTTCCTTGCATCCAACGATTTCAACACGATCAAGCATACCGGCGGCGATATGATGGCGGCGTTCAAGGGCGCGCGCTGGAAGAAGGCTGACTATCAGGATCTTCTGTGCCTGATGCATGAGCTCCTCAATGTGCTCAAGCAGAACCCGGTCGATATCGAGCCGCACATCGAGGCGCCGCAGGATTCCGAGATATTCAAGCGTTATCCGCGGATCCTGAAGGATCACGCCGCGATCGAGATGATCTGCGACACGCTGCGTTCGATGATCATGAACTTCGACAATGTCCACCAGGTCGAAGAGTTGCTCGAAAAGCATCTCGATAGCCTGCTCGAAGAAAACCTTCACGGCGCCCATGCCCTGTCACGCATTGCCGACGCCCTGCCAGCGCTCGGCATCGTCGCGGCCGTGCTCGGCGTGATCAAGACGATGGCGTCGATCGACAAACCGCCGGAAGTGCTGGGCGGCATGATCGGCGGCGCATTGGTCGGAACCTTCCTGGGTGTTTTCCTGGCATATGGTTTCGTCGGGCCGTTTGCGGCGCGCGTGAAAGGTATCCGTACGGAAGAACATTTCTTCTATTCGATGATCGGGGAGGTGCTGGTGTCGAACCTGCACAAGAACCCGGTGAATATCTGTGTCGAGGTGGCCCGCCGCCACGCGCCGGCGCGGGTACGCCCAACCTTTGATGAAATCGAGACAGCGATCCGGGGGCTCAAACAGGCCGCATGAAACGCTATGTCTGGATCCTCCTCTGCGGCGCCTTTCTGGCCCCGCCCAGCCTTGCCCTGAAGCAGGGCGAGGGCGGGATTGCCGCGCAGGAGCTTTCGGACGAGCTTGGATCACTTGTGGAGCGCGCGATCAGTGAAGGTCTGCTGTCGCCCGCCGGAGCGCGCGGGGAGGCTGCGCCGCTCAACCTCCAGCCGTCTGCCGAGCCGGAAGCGGAGCTCGCCCCGGCGGCGCTGCGTGTCGACTGCCAGGCGGGCTACCCCCTTGAATTCAATGACTATCGTGAGATGGCGGCATATCAGGACTTCCTGGACTACCGCCAGGCAGGTGAGGGCGCAGGCGCCTCCGGCCAGAACATTGCGCGGGCTTACATAGCTCTGGACCTCAGCTCCGAAGCGCTGATCAATCTGCGCGGAATGTCGGACCATGAGGCGGAGGCGCTGCGCCAGCTGGCCAGGCTGCTGGAAGCGCGCCATGTGCCGAACACGGATTATTTTCGCCAGCTGGCCGCTTGCCATGATGACGCGGGCCTATGGCTGGCCCTGGCGCAGCTCGCGGCCGGGCAGGGGGAAGGCGCGGGCCTTCTCGACAAGCATGTGCAGAACTTCCGCCAGCTGCCGACGCAACTACGCGACCGCTACGCGATGTTGGCGATTCCGGCGCTGGATGCCATGGGCGAGCGCGTCCTTGCGCAGAAACTTTTCTCGGGCTTCAGCCGGGCGGAGATCCAGAACTCCTCGCAGCTGCAGCTGACCCAGGCCGTGCTGGAACTTGGGATCGGCAGCCCGGACGCCGAAACGGCGCTGCGCAATTATCTGATGCAGGCGCGCTATCAGGAAATCGCTCTGTTCACCTTGCTGCGCCATGGCCGGACGATCACAGAGCTTGAGCGCAATGTGCTCGTGTCGGGCCTGCTGACCAAGCTTGAACAGTCTCATCAGGATGCGGATATTCGCAGCAGCCTGCAATTCGTGCTTGAAGAACTCAGCACAGGCTCGCGCCACCAGACCATTCTGGACATGGCAGCTCGCGCAAACCTGCAAAGCGTTGCGGCGCAGGACGAAATTCGCCGGCACTTCGTGGCCGGACTGGAGCGCGATCTCGCAGGGACTGATCCGCTGCGCAACCTGGCCGCCATTGAGGCGCTGGTGCGGGAGGACGGCCTGCTCGACGGCGCAGAGGCGCGCGGCGATCTGTATGAAGCGGCGGTGCTGAAATCCGTGCGGCTCGGCTTTGGCGCGCTGGCCGATACACTGGCGCGCAAGGCTGCGCCGGGTGCGGAGGCCGCCGAGCATCGTGCTGTCCTGGCCTATCATCGCGGCGAGGCGGATGCGCTGCAGACCAAGGCCACAGACTATCCCGGCAACCTGACAATTGTCCGCATGGCGGCGCTGAACGCGCTGAATGCCGGGGACAAGCCGCGTCTGGCGGAACTGTCGGCGGGCCTTATGGGCGACCCGGCTTCGTTGATTGCCCTGATCGAAGAGGACGCCGCCCTCGGCACCTGGATCGCTCCGGAGGCGGTCTATACGGCGGCCTCCGCCCTGACCGGCGAGGAAGATCGCCGCCGGGTGCGCCGGGTCATGGATCTGCGCCGTGTGGCTGGCGGCCTTCCTGCAACGCCGGGTGAGCGCGTCACCATAACGGGCATGCCCGAGACGTTGCTGCGCAGCCGGCTCGCGCTCGACACCATGCCCGGGGGAGACCGCTGATGTCAGGCGCCATTTATACAACCCTCACCCGCCAGCAGGGCCTGTCGCACGAGCTTCAGGTGGTGGCGAACAATCTTGCGAACTCCAGCACGACGGGCTACAAATCCGACCGCGCGGTGTTTGCCGAACTCCTGATGCCGCGCAGCAATGACCCGAACCTCTCGGTTTCGATGGGCATGCTGGGCGGGCATACCTTCCAGATGGAGCAGGGCGGCCTGAATTTCACCGGCGGAAAGTTCGATGTCGCCATCCAGGGCGATGGTTTCTTCCTGGTCGATACGCCGGGCGGCCAGCGGCTGACACGGGCCGGACATTTCCAGCTGTCGGCAGAAAGCACGCTCGTCGATGCGCAGGGCAACGCCGTGCTCGGGCAGGGCGGCAACCCGATCAATATTCCCGATGATGCCATCGACATCACAATATCCGATGACGGAACGATTTCCGCCAATGGCGAACTGATCGACACGCTGGGTCTTGTCCTTCCCGAAGGGGCGGTCGAGCGCGACTCCAATGTCTTTTTCATTGCGCCCGGCGGCTTCGTGCAGGCCACCAACATGAAGGTGGTCCAGGGCGCCCTCGAACAGTCGAATGTGTCACCGGTGCTGGAAGTGGCCCGGATGATTGAAGTGCAGCGTGCTTATGAGGCCGGACAGGCTCTGCTGGAGAAGGAGGACCAGCGCATAAGCCAGCTGATCAATGCAGTGCGTGAACGTTGAATCGTTTATGAGGTGTAGGAGACGCCCATGAAGTCATTACAGATCGCTGCGTCCGGGATGGCGGCCCAGCAATTGCGGGTCGAGGTTATCTCGAACAATATCGCGAACATGAGTACCACGGCCTACCGGCCGCGGACTGCCGAATTCTCGGACCTCATGTATCAGCAATACCTGACGCCGGGGACGATCTCCTCGCAGATCGGCACGGTCGTGCCGGCAGGGATCCAGCTCGGAACCGGGGTCAAGGCTTCGTCCGTGTCGATGGAGATCACGCAGGGCGCGCTGCGACAGACGGGATCGGAGCTCGACATTGCGATTGACGGGGCCGGCTATCTCGAAGTCACGCTGCCGTCCGGCGAGCCCGCCTATACACGCGACGGCAAGCTGAACCGCAGCCCGGAAGGCGAGATCGTCACGATGGACGGTTTTCCGCTGGCGGACGGGATCGTGATCCCAGCCGATGCCAGGCGGATCTCGATCAGCCGGGACGGGGAGGTGGTCGCCTATTTCGACAATGAAACGGATGGCCAGCCCGTGGGCAATATCTCGCTGGTGCGCTTCATCAACGAGAAGGGCCTTCTGGCAGTTGGCGACAACATGTACCGCGAGACAGAAGCCTCCGGCCCGCCGAACCGGCTTGTTCCGGGGGCGGAAGGGATGGGCTATCTGCGCCAGGGCTTCATTGAGGATTCCGGGGTCGATGTGGTGAAGGAAATCTCGCATCTGATCGAGGCCCAGCGCGGCTATGAACTGAACTCCAAAGTGATCACGGCATCGGATGAGATGCTCGCGGCCACCACACGGCTGAGGTAGCGCCATGATCGGATTGATTGCCGCCGGTTTCGGCGCCGTCATTGCCCTGACGGATACATCCGGGCTCGTTGCCTCCGAAGTGATCCGGGCAGGCGCCATCATCTCGCCGGCCAATGCCATCCTGCCGGAAGGCGCAGGGGCCGGTGACGAGATGCTGATCGGCCGGGAAGCTCGCCGGACAGTGTATCCCGGCCAGAAGATCACGGCGGACAATACCCGCTCGCCGCGGCTCGTTACGCGCAACCAGATCGTCACGGTCAAATATGTCCTGGGCGGGCTTGAAATCTCCACCACCGGACGGGCCATGGGCGAAGCCGCCCTGAACGAACCGGTCACAGTCATGAACCTCCAGTCGCGACAGCTCGTCCAGGGTGTCGTTCAGGAAAACGGATGGGTCCTCACACAATGAAACAGTTCGTCCCTCTGCCATTTCTCGCCCTGGCCGCAGCCTGTGCCAGCACGCAGGCGCATCCACCGGTCCAGCAAGCGCCGATGATGGCGCAGGCGCCGCTGCCGTATGCAGGCTTCGATCTGCCGGCTTATGGCGCCGAGCCGCGCGCCGAGAGCGCTTCGCTCTGGGAAACGGCGCCGACGGCGCTGCTCAGTATGCGCCGCGCTAAGGAAGTCGGCGATCTGCTTACCGTGGTTGTCGAGATGGATGACCGGGCGAGCATGCAGAACTCGCTGTCACGCAACCGCAGCGCCAATGAAGACCTGAATGTCGATGCGTTCTTCGGCCTTACCGGCTGGGCGAACAATCTCCTGCCGGGGGCGTCTCCTCTGTCGCCGGGGATTGATTATAACCGTAGCTCCAGCTTGAACGGGGCAGGGGCGGTCAACCGCGCCGAGAAGATCGCCTTCACGCTGGCCGCGCGGGTCGTCGGGGTGGAGCCGAATGGCAATCTCGTGATCCAGGGTTACCAGCAGACACGGGTCAGCAATGAAGTCCGTTATCTGACGGTGTCAGGCGTTGTCCGGGCGCAGGATATCACCCGCACCAATACAGTATCTTACGAGAAGATCGCGGATGCGAACCTTGCCTATGTCAGCACTGGGGATGCGTCGTCAGCCGCGGACCGCAAGTCCCTGCCGCGGCGCGTCGACCGTATTCTGCCTTTCTAGGAACTATATATGAAACACCTCATCACGGCCTTTGTTGCGATCGCCTGCATCGTTGCCGGCGGCGTGGGGGGGCATTTCCTGCGATCGTCCGGGGCAGCGCCCGAGGCGGCTTCGGCAGTGCACGGCGCCGAAGGCGAGGGCGCGCATGCGGAGTCAGCAGAGCTGGCCGTCGCGGCATCAAATGACAGCCATGGGAAGGCGGACAAGGGCGGTCGCAATGCTTCGGCGCTAACATATTACCGGTTCAGCCGGGAATTCATCGTGCCGCTGATCGACAATGGCCGGGTCTCAAGCCTTGTGATCCTGAATATCAATCTGGAGGTCGATGCCGCCTCTTCCCAGACCTTGTTCTCGATGGAGCCGGCGCTGCGCGACAACATCATGACCACCCTCATTACCCTGAGCAATGACGGCCGGACGTTTGAATCGATCAGCAGTATCGAGAATTACGAATCACTGCGCGCGATGATCCTGATGAACCTCAAGAAGACGGTTCCGAATGGGATCAACAATGTCCTTATTCTGGATATGGCCCGTCAGGATATCTGAGGTGTCAGCGCTGGCCTGAGTCCTTGCGGACTTCGGCAAGGTCGACGGTCAGACCGGCTGCCGTGCCGATCCGGAGGCGGCCATCCTCACTGATGATGTCTGTAGCGGTCGTGAGCACACGCGGCGCGCCGGTGGCCAGCAGTTCTCCGTCCTTGTAGCTTTCGATGACGTACTCATACATCGCGTCGCGGGGGGCAGTTGTCCCGTCGCTGCTCCGGCCATTCCAGGAATAGCGCTGCTTCGACGGGTCCAGCGTCTCTGACCAGATGGTGTTGCCATTGGCATCGCGGATGGTGAGCGTCGTTGCTTCCGTGCCGTCGGGCGGGATGTAGGAGAATTCGGTCGGCTCCGCGCCGAGCGGGATCCAGGACGATGTGAAGGAGATGTCCTGGCCGAGCCATTCGCCGGCCGTCAGGGCGTTCAGCTGGCTGAGCATTGCGGCGATGCTGGTCAGGCTGGCGTTGGATTTCACCTGCTGTTCGAGCGTAGAGAAGGTGGCCAGCTGCTCGACGAACTGGGTGGAGTCCATCGGGGAAAGAGGGTCCTGGTTGCGCACCTGGGCGGTCAGCAGCTTGATGAAGCTGTTGAACTCCTGGCCCATGCCGGACTGCACGCCGGTGGTCGCCTGGTTGGCCATCGTGGCCTGCGCCATGGAGGAAATGGTGGTCATGCGGGCGTACTCCTAAAGACGGATATCGAGCCGGCCAGGTTGCTGGGCGGTCTGAGTGGGGATGCTGAGAATTGCGGGGTGCGGCGCGTTGAGGGGATTTCCGGCGCGGCCTTTTGCGGCCTCGGCGAAGGCCTGTTCCTGGCGCTCCTGCGGGGTTTGCTGCTGGAAGGTCATGTCTTTCTGGCCGAGGCCGTTCTGCTCGAGGGCCTCAAGCAGTTCGCCGTGCATTAGGCGGAGTTGGCGTATCGCCTCCGGCGTTTCGGCGGTGACCGTGACATGCTGGAGGGTCTGGCCCTCGAAGCGGAAATCGATCGAGACGCGGCCAAGTTCCGGGGGATCGAGCTGCACCGTGATGCGGTCGGCCGGCTTGTCCTGGATGGCGCGGGTGACGATGTCCGGCAGCTCCGAGGGCAGGGCGACCAGCACGGCCTGGGCAACGGGCGCGGCAGCGACGGTGGGGATGGGCGCCATGACCTGTGTGGGGGCGGGCGCTATGGACAAGGCTGCGGCCGGCGCGGGTTGGGGCGGCTGGCTGTCGCCGCGGGCCGGCTCAGTCACGGCGGTGATGCCATCCGCCGGAACGGCCTGGATGGGCTCGGCTGGTAATGATGCGAACGCATCCGCCGCGGGGCTGCTGTTTGATTTGGGGGGAGCAGATGCGGCGGCTGGGGTCGTGGGCAGTTCGATCCCTTGTCCGTCCGGCATGGCGGCCTGCTTGAGGCCAGATTGCGGCTCGCGAACCGAAAGGGCCTGTCGGATGATGGGCTCGGCGATTGCGGCGGGGATGAGTAGGTTTTCCGGGGGAGAGGGCTTCTCCGGTTGATCGGAGGGGGCCTGTGAAGTTTCGGTTATGCCGGCTGTAGCAAGATCACTTTCGGATGACGGCTGCATCTGAACTGTTTCGATCACGGCCGGCACTAGAAGAGTGTCTGACACTGGCGCTTGCATGTCCGCCCGCACAAGATCGGGCTCTGCCTCTAATGCCTGGAAGGGCTGGGGTGCGGAGTTGGGGGCAAGGTGCAGGTCAGCCTGTTGGGCGTTTTCGGTGTGCGGCTCGATCAGGGTGAAGCCGGGCAGGAGGGGCGCGGCCGTATCCGGGCTGAAGGTCAGCGGTGCATCAGCGGAATTGAAAAGCGCCTCGAAATTTTCGGCAAAGGCGCGCCCGCCCGATGTCGGTGCGAGGTTGGTGGGTGCGGCCTCCTGCGCGAGCGCAGGCGCAATGGACCGGATGTCCATGTCCAAGACGAAATTCATCCGATTACCCGCAAAGCCATTATCATTAACCTTACTACAACCCGGCCCTGTAAAATATGCGTTAACCGGAGCGGCGCGCCCACACTTTCCGTATACGGCTCATGGAGCAGGCAATGATCGAATCCCTGTCAGGTTTTCCCCCGCCGCCAATGGCCCCGTCCACGCAGACCGCGCCGCAACAGGTTGAACGGTCGGATGCAGCCAAGCGGTTCGAGCAATTGCTCTGGGCGGAAATGCTGAGCCATGCGGGCCTCGAGAAATCCTTCACGCAGAGCGGGGGGGAGGGCGCTTCAGCCTTTGCCCGATATATTGTCGAGGCGATCGCAAAGGACCTCTCCGAGAGCCATTCACTCGGTCTGGGGGACCGGATCGATGAGGTCGCGGCCCGCCAGCGGCTCGCCGCCGAAGCGCCGGGAGCGGCCTGATGCTGCCGCCAGACGCTCAGGCCGCCGCAACGGAAATGGAAGACATCCTGCTGTTGGAACGAAGCTTCCTTGCGGCAGGGGAGGCGCGCGAGGCAGCGGAGTTGTCGGGCCGCAAGCTGTCTGCGCTCGCAGACTTCCAGGCGCTGCTTGAGAGCGGTGCGTTCCGGGCGGCGCCGCAAGAGGCCCGCGCGCAGATCGAGCGCATCGCTGATCTGGCGCAGGAGAATGCGGCGTTGCTCGAAGCGGTACGCAATGGCCTCCAATCGCTCATGACACGGATCAGCCGGACCGGTGGATCGACCTATGTCGGCTCCTACGGGCAGGGCGGAGCTCAGCTTGCATTTCCACAAGCGACAGGCGGTTACGTCAAAAGGGTGTAGGCGGATTAACCTTACATTTAGCCATACCGCTTATGCCTTTATGTAAGGACCACGATAGGTTCAGGGGCATGTCCCCAATTGTCAGGACGACAATCATAAACAATCGCGGGCATACACCCCCGCAAGTCACGAACGGAATGATAGATGTCTAGCATCCTGACCAACAACAGCGCCATGGTTGCGCTGGAAACCCTCCGCAACATCAACCGCGATCTCGGCAGCGTCCAGAGCGAAATCTCGACCGGCAAGAAAGTCGCCACGGCGAAAGACAATGCCGGCATCTGGGCTGTCGCAACCGTCATGTCGTCCGACGTTTCGAGCTTCAACGCGATCTCCGACTCGCTGAACCTCGGCTCGTCGACTGTCGGCGTGGCTCGCGCTGCATCCGAGAAGATCGTCGAAACCCTTCAGGAAATCAAAACCCTGGTCGTCACTGCCCAGGGCGAGAACGTTGACCGCGCCAAAATCCAGACGGATATTGATGCGAAGGTCAAACTGATCGAGGGCTACGTCTCGGCCGCACAATTCAACGGCCTGAACCTCATCGATGGATCGGGCACAGACGCAGTTAAGGTGTTGGCATCACTTGACCGCGACGCCGACGGCGACGTCACGGCCTCCTCCATTGAAGTCGAGCGTGTCGACCTCTCAACCGACGGCGGCGATCTTGCTGATCTGCTCGATATCGATGTGAGCGATACGGCCGGTGCCGAGGACGCTCTGGAGACCATTGAGACCCTGCTGCAGACGGCTATCGACGCAGCCGCTTCCTTCGGTTCGGCCCAGAAGAACATCACGGGCCAGGCAGAATTCGTGAAGACCCTTGTCGACGCTATGAACACCGGCATCGGCAGCCTTGTTGATGCCGACATGGAAGCCGCTTCGGCGCGCCTGCAGGCTCTTCAGGTCCAGCAGCAGCTTGGCGTACAGGCTCTCTCGATTGCGAACCAGACACCGCAGGCTCTGCTGTCGCTGTTCCGCTAAGTCGATCAATACCCCCGGGCGCTGGAGCGCGCCCGGGGCTTTATCTTTGACCCAGGAGGGGTAAATTGCAGGCTCTTGCATATAAAGCATATGGTCAGACGACCCGGCGCACTGCTGACCCCAAAGCTATTGAACTTGCCCTTTTCGAACAGATCACCCGGGCGCTTGAACTGGTTCAGGCCGATGGCGGCGCAGACCTCAATTTGTGGGCTGACTCGCTGCATCGCAACATGCAGCTCTGGACGATTATCGCGACGGATCTTCTCAATCCCGACAACGCCCTGGCCCCCGAGATCAAGAATGGCCTGTTTGCGCTTTCCGAGTTTGTACGCCGCACGAGCCATCAGGTCCTGTCTGGCGAGAACGGGTTGGCAGACCTCATTGAGATCAATCACACGATCATGGCGGGTCTTGAAGGCACGAATATCCAAAGCGCGCAGGAGATTAGCTGATGTCTGGCCTGGTACTGAAGATCGCGCCTGGTGAGCGTTTCATCATCAATGGTGCAACGCTGGAGAATGGCGACAAGCCCTCACGTATACGGATTATCGAAGGCGATGCGCGCGTCCTGCGCCTGCGCGACGCGCTTCATCCGAATGATGTGAACACACCCGTAAAGCGCGTCTATTATGCAATCCAGCTACTTATCACCGGTGATGTCGACGAGGTTGAGGCCTTGCCCGCAATCGATGCCCAGTGCGTTCAGCTGCTTGATGTGTTCGGCACGATTGATGGCGAGATGATTCCGACACTGAGAGCGATGCTGGCGCGCAGGAACTATTATTCCGCGCTCTGTCATCTGCGCCAGGCGCTCGCGATTGAGGCCGAGTTGATTGCGCGATATCCCCTGCCGATGTCGCAGGGCAGCGCTGCCAAAGTCGCCTGACATGAGTTTCCAGCCGGTCATTCCGATGAGCGGTGTCGGCGGCTGGAAGTTCCTGCAGTCAACCTATGATCGTCAGCTGTCGAACCATTCGGACTCGCCGCAGGTCCGGCGCGACCGGGACTATCTGACCGAAAAGCTCGCAAACCCGATCTCGGTCGAGGACTTCGTTGCGGACAAGCGCCTGCTGCGCACAGCCCTGACCGCGTTTGGCCTAGCTGGCGAGGAGTGGAAGGGCGGGTTCATCAACAAGGTGCTGAAGGAGACGGGCGATCCGGACAGCACCTTCCTTCAGCGCCTGAACAATCCGCGCTATACCGCCTTTGCGAATGCCCTGGCTCCTGCGAACGGCAAGATCGAGCTAGAGCCTGACGCGCTGGCGCGCATGGCTGTGCGGTTCGAAATGCATGCTTTCAATGCGGCCGTAGGTGATATCGACGACACGATGCGCCTTGCGCTCAATTACAAGTCCGAGGTCGGAGAGATCGTCGGCAACGGATCGAGCGAAAAGGCGGTCCTGTATCGCCTGCTCGGCGACCTGCCAGTCGCGTCGGTTCTGAAGACGGCGCTGAACCTGCCCGAGAGCTCGACCAAGCTACCGATTGAGCGCCAGGCGGATATGCTGAAATCCGGATTGCAGAAACTGCTTGGCATCCGGGACATTGCCGAGATCACAAAGCCCGAGCATGTCGAGAAGCTGATCGAGCGGTTTCACATCATGTCGTCGGTCAATGCGGGGCCATCCATGTCGACGCCAGGCGTGACGGCGCTCAGCCTGCTGAGTGGCAACAGTTTTGGCTTTGGCGCGAATGCCAGCCAGAACCTGTTCCTGAGCCTTCTGCGCTGACGCGGATCAGCTGCCAGGCAGCGCGCCGCCGAGCACACGGGTGAGTTCTTCATAGGCGGCCTCTACACCAGACGCGTTCCGTGTGGCCACGAACTGGTCAAGCAGAGGCCAGATCGTGATCGCCCGGTCCGCCTCCGCATCCCGCCCGAACTCATAGAGGCTCGCCCTCAGCATCGGCGCGACCTCGTCATAAAGGGCGACCAGACGGCGATACTCCCGAAGCTGATCGTTTTCCCAGTCATTCGCGGCCGCGGGCAGAGCGCGCGACACGCTCCTCAGCACATCAATGGCCGGATAGCGCCCACGCTCAGCAATGGTCCGTGACAGGATGATATGGCCGTCGAGGATGCCGCGGATCATGTCCGCTACGGGTTCTTCAAGGTCCGATCCGGCGACCAGTACGGAGAAGATCGCCGTGATGTCGCCGCTATTTCCGCTGCCGGGGCCCGCCCTTTCGGCAAGTTCCGCAATGACGCGCACGGTGGACGGCGGAAACGCGTTGAGGGCCGGGGTTTCGCCGGCGAGCAGGGCGACTTCCCGGTGAGCTTCGGCGAAGCGTGTGATTGAATCAAACAGGAGGAGGACGTTATGGCCCTCCTCTGCGAAATGCTCCGCCGCGGCCATGGCGCACCAGGCGGCGCGCTTCTTGGCGCCGGGTGATTCGCTGGCGGTGGCGGTCACGACCACCGCTTTCGCCAGCACATCCGCGGTGAGCGTGTTGTGTACGAAATCGTTCACCTCGCGGCTGCGCTCACCGATCAGCCCGATCACGACCCGGTCGGCCGCGATGCCGCCCGCCAGCGAGCCCAGGAAGGTCGACTTGCCGATGCCGGAGCCGGCGAACAGGCCAAGGCGCTGGCCGCGGCAGATCGGCAGCAGCGTATCCGTCACCATCCAGCCGGTCGGCAGACGGGGGCCCAGATGCCGGCGGTCATGCGCCGCCAGGTTGGGCGCGCGCAGGGAGCGGCCAGCGCCTGTCTGGGCGCGTGAGGGCGCGATAGCCCCGCCAGCGACCTCGCCGCGATAGTTAATGATCTGGCCGAGCCAGTGATCGCCGGGCGTGACGCGTGCTTCCTGTTCGATAGTAACGACATCGCCGATGCGGATCGAGTCGCTGGGCGAATAGAGCAGGGCTGAGACGCTGTCGCCGGAGACGGTCAGGATCTCGCCATAGATCGTCTCACCGGGCTTCTCGATGATGATTTCATTGCCGACCCCGGCCAGTTCGCTGACGCCGGCAATTCTCAACAGGCCGGGCGCCACATCCGTGACGGTGCCCCAGAGCCGGTAGAGCCTCTGTGCCGGGAGTGCCATGCGCGCCTGCAAAGTAAATAAATCCCGCGTTCCTGTTAACCTCTTCTTCAGTAAATAAGAACATTTTTCAAACCGTTAACCTTGGTGATTTCCCCATGATATCGGACCTGCAGCTTTTCCAGATTTACGGCGCCATGGCCCGGCATGCCGCGGAGAGCCAGAAGGTGAGCGCGACCAATATCGCACGCGCCGATGAGCCCGGATACAAGGCGGCGCGGGTGGAAACCTTCGATGCCTATCTGGCCCGGATGGCCGTATCCGGCGGCGAGGAGAACCTTTCCGGCGCGTTCCGGACGCTGGCCTCCAATGCGCCGTCGAACCCGAACGGGAACAATGTCAGCCTGGAGCAGGAAATCTTCAGCTCGGCCGAGGCCATGGGCCAGCACAACATGGCCCTGACGGTCTATTCGAAATCGCTCGACATGCTGCGCACAGCGCTTGGCCGGCGCGGATAAGGGAGAGGCAGGATGGCAATGAACCCCCTCAAGGCGACCATGATGCAGGCGGTCTCCGGCATGGAGCTGCAGTCGCGCCGCATGGGCGTGACGGCAGAGAATATCTCGAACGCCGATACGCCGGGCTACAAGCGCAAGATGCTGATGGTCGACCCCGCGATAACCCGCGGCGCGCAGTTTCATGCGACACGCGTGCAGCTCGATGAAGCCGAAGGCGTCCGCCAGTATGATCCCAGCCATCCGATGGCGGACGGTGAGGGCTATATCATGATGTCGAACGTATCTCTCGTGACCGAGATCGCCGACATGCGCGAGTCGAACCGGTCCTACGAAGCCAATCTCAATTCCTTCCAGCAGGCGCGGTCGATGTACCGCTCGCTGCTGGACATCCTGCGCCGCTGAGGGAGTGAACTGATGTCGAGCCTGGGATTCAATCCGTACACAGCGCTGAGCACGGCGCGCCCGGCCGAGGCGCTGAAGCCGGCCGCCACGCCGGAAGCCGGCGGCAATAAGATTGCCGAAGGCGTCGCCGATTTCCGCACTGCGCTGCAACAGGCCGAACAGACCGCCATCAACACGGCTGTCTCCGGCGCCGATCCGCATGCGATGGTCGAGGCGCTGACAAATGCCGAGATCATGCTCGAAACGGTTGTGACGATCCGTGACAAGGTCGTCGAGGCCTATCAGGAACTGCTGCGGATGCCGGTCTAGGGCCGGGAAGGGGTATGTCGGAGGGGGAGGTCTTCGAAGTCTTGCGCGCGCACCTGTGGGGCGCGGTGATGATGGGCCTGCCGATCCTCGCGGTGGCGCTCATAGTCGGCTTCGTGATCGGTCTCCTGCAGGCACTGACCTCGATCCAGGAAATGACCCTGACCTTCATCCCGAAAATCCTGGCGGTCGTCGCCGTCTTCTTTCTCTCACTCGGTTACATGACGCGGATCTGTCTTGATCTGTTCAATAACTGGGTCCTGCCGATCATTGCCGGATAGCTCGCCTCATGCCGACCTCTAAACTTCTCGACCTGACCAAGCCGACCGCGTTGCTCGCGATCGGGCTGATGGTGATCATCCTCGTCATGGTCCTGCCGATGCCGGCCTGGGTGCTGGATATCGGGCTGACGCTGTCCTTTGCCCTGTCGATCCTCATCTTCACGACTGTGATCTTCGTGGAGAAGCCGCTCGATTTCTCGTCCTTCCCGTCGATCCTCCTGGCATCGCTGGTGCTGCGCCTCGCGTTGAACGTCTCGTCCACCAAGCTGATCATCGGGGAGGGGCATACAGGCACGAATGCGGCCGGCGGGGTGATCGAAGGCTTCGCCATGTTCATCATGGGCGGCAATCTGTTTGTCGGCCTCGTCGTGTTCGGCGTGCTGGTCATCGTAAACTTCATGGTCATCACCAAGGGCGCCGGCCGCATGGCCGAGGTCGGCGCGCGCTTCGCGCTCGATGCGATGCCCGGCAAGCAGCTCGCGATCGACTCCGACCTCGCCGTCGGCGCGATCACGCATGACGAAGCCAAGATGCGCCGCCAGAGAGAGCAGGAGGAAGCCTCCTTCCTCGGCTCGCTGGATGGCGCGTCAAAATTCGTCAAGGGCGACGCGATTGCGGGCCTGCTGATCACGGCGCTGAACCTGATTGCGGGGATCGGCTTCGGCGTGGTCGCCCATCAGCTGAGCGTTGTTGAAGCGCTCAACAATTACTCCGTCCTGACTGTCGGCGACGGCCTCGTCTCGCAGATCCCGGCCGTGATCGTGTCGGTCGCCGCCGCGCTGCTGCTTTCCAAGGGCCGCGATGAAGGCGCCATTGACCGCGCGCTCGGCGCGCAGCTCGCGGGCAATGCGACGACGCTGATGATCGTCTCAGGCATCCTCGGCGTATTCGCGCTGCTGCCCGGCCTGCCATTCCTTCCCTTTATTGCGGCGTCGGCCGGCTTCGGCGTGATGGCCTATGTCCTCAGGCGCCAGGCGGCCGCCAAGGCGGCGAGCGAGGGCGAGAAGGCCGCGAGCCCGGAAGTCGCCCCGGCGAAGATCGGTGATTCCATCCATTCCGACGAGATCCATCTCGAAGTGTCGCCGGACCTCGTCCAGATGGTGCTCATCGGCGACCAGGGCTTCGAGAGCCGGATCGACAAGATCCGCCGCTATATTGCCGAGGAATACGGCTTTGTGCTGCCGCCGATCCGGATGACGGACAATCCGACCATCGGCAAGAATGAATATCGCATCCGCATTCAGGGTGTCCGGATTGATTCCGGTTTCCTGCGGCCGGGCTCTGTGCTCGCCCTGATGGAGGATAACCAGCTTCCGCATCTGCAGGGCGAGAATGTTCGTGAGCCGGTCTACAAGGCCGCGGCCCGCTGGGTCTCCAGCAGCCGCAAGCAGGAGCTTGCCGCCTCCGCCATCCCGGCGGTCGAGCCGATCGAAGTGCTGGCGACCCATCTTCTGGAAGTGATCCAATCCAACTTCTCGCTGATCTTCAGCCGCATGGTGATGATCGACACGCTCGATGCCCTGACGGCCATCAGCGACACCGACCGCGCCTCTGCCAATCGCCGTTTCCTGGATGAATACATCCCCGGCAAGGTGACGCAGGAAATGCTGCTCTCGGTGCTGCGCCAGCTGCTGACCGAGCGGGTACCGATCCGCAACCTCTTCCTCATCATCGAGACGATTGCCGAAGCCAAGCCCCTGTCTCTGCCGCTGCCGCGCGTCGTGGAGCTTGTCCGCCAGCGTCTCGCCTTCCAGATCGTTGACCGGCTGCAGGATGATCAGGGCCGCTTGCCGCTCATCCAGCTCTCGGCCGTCTGGGAGCAGAAATTCGCCGAGTTTGAGGTCAACAATGACAGCGGCGGCTCCGACATCGCCCTGCCACCGGAAGTCTTCGGCGATCTGATCAATGCGGTGCAGGCAAAGCTTAACGAGGTCGCCCAGAAAGGCGTTGTGGCGGCCATCGCCACAACCTCGCGCCGCCGCCGCTTCCTGCAGACTGTGCTGGCCTCGAAGGGCATCCGAAATGCTGTGGTCGCCTATGAGGAAATCAACGCGAAGAGCAGGCCGTATATCATCGGCGTGGCCTGATGGAGGGCTTCCTGCCGCCTGGGGCAGATCTGACAGCCTGGGCGGGGCTGCTGATGATCATCATCGCGCGGTTCTCCTTCGTGATCTTCTTCATGCCGGGCGTCGGCGAGCAGACCGTGCCCGTCCGTGTGCGGGCGATGGTATTGGTCGCGGTTGCGGTTACCACGGCCGGGGCGGGGATCGTTCCGATGCCGGATACGGGCTCGCTGTCCGGGTTCTTCACCCTCTTGATGACCGAGGTCATCATAGGTCTCGCGCTCGGCGCGCTGGTGCGCCTGTCGATCTGGATGCTGACGATTGCCGGAACCGTGATCGCGCAATCCATCGGCCTCGCCCAGTTCCTCGGCTTCGCGCTCGAGCACGAGGCGCAGACGCTGACGGCAAACCTCCTCTCGCTCGCGGGCGCGGCGGTTCTGCTATCGGCAAATTTCCATGTCGCGATCATTGCCGGTCTGATGCGGCTGTATGCGGACATTCCGCTGGGCGCGATCACCGAGGTGAGCTGGCCGCTCCTGTTCGACAGTTTCTTCTCGGCCCTCGGCTTTGCGCTGATGCTGGCCTGGCCGTTTGCGGTGGCGAACCTTCTCTACAACATTTGCCTCGGTTTCATAAACAAGGCGCTGCCTTCGCTGATGGTGGCTTTTGTCGGCGCGCCCTTCCTGGTGGGCGCGGGCGCCATGCTGCTCGCGATTGCGGTGTCGGGGCTTCTGATCGTCTGGAAAGACCGGGCGATGCAGGTCATCGGATGGCTGTGAGGTAGGACATGTCGGAGCAGGAACAGTCCAGCGCGGAAAAGGAATTTGAAGCCACCGAGCAGCGCATCCGGCAGGCGCGCGAGGAGGGCAATGTTCCGCAATCGAAGGAAGCGAACGCCTTCGCCCTGATCCTGGGGATCCTGGCAGCGGCCGGCGTGCTCTACTGGATGTCCGGCAAGGCGCTGTTCGAGGGGTTCTCGGCGGTGCTTTATAATGGCGACGCCTATGCCGCCGATATCTTCGATGGCGGCGGGGCTGCGACCTGGTCCTGGCTCGGCAGCGCAATCCTGGCGCTCTCGCCGATCTTCCTCGTGCTGGCTGTCTTCGTCCTGGTTGCGCTGGTCGTGCAGCGGGCGATGTCGTTCTCGATGAAGAAAATCAAGCCGGACATGAAGAAGCTCTCCCCGGCCGAGAACCTAAAAAAGCGCTACGGCCCGAAGGGGCTGACCGACTTTGCCAAGGACACTGCGAAGATGTTGTTTGCCGGCGGAATCGGCGTCTTCTTTCTCTACCAGTTTGCGCAGGATTATTACGGCTCAAGCGCGCTCGATACCGGCCATTTCCATGCCTTCACCTTCGCGCAGATCATCAAGCTGATCCTGTATTTCTGTGCCTTCCAGTTTGTGCTCGCCGCCATAGACCTGCCTCTGCAATGGCGCCTGCATGCCGGCAAGCTGAGGATGACGCGGGAAGAGCTGAAGAAGGAAATGAAACAGAGCGAAGGTGACCCGCAACTGAAACAGCAGCGCCGGGAGCGCGGCACAAAGATCTCGCGCGGCCAGATGCTCGCAAATGTCAAAACCGCGAATGTCGTGATGGTGAACCCGACCCACTATTCGGTCGCGCTGAAATGGGACCCCGACAGCGGCAAAGCGCCAGTCTGCGTCGCCAAGGGTGTCGACAACATGGCGCTCAAGATCCGCGAAGTCGCGCTCGCCGGCAATATCGCGATCTATTCGGACCCGCCGGCGACGAGGTCGCTCTACAGCCTGGTCGATATCGACGAAGAAATCCTGCCCGAACATTTCGCCGCCGTCGCTGCGGCCATCCAGTTTGCTGACCGCCTGAAAGGTTCGAAATGAAAGCTCCGATGACCAGGACTGGCCCGATGCTCGAGAAGCTCACCTCGATGAAACGTCAGAAGGCGGAGCAGCAGATGCTGGCCCTGCAGGGCGATCTGCGCACGATCGAGTCAGTGCTGGCGGCGCTGGACGCAAATCTCATCGCGCTGGATGCGCCCGATACGGACGCTGACCTCACAGCGTTGGCCGTCCAGCATGGCCGCCTCAGCCAGCTCGTCCGGGACATCCGTACCCGCCAGGCCGCGCTGCCCGCCAAGGAAGCCGAAGTGGAGGCGGCGCGCGATGCACTCAAACGCGCCCTCTATTCCGAAGACCAGATTGCCCGCCTGCTGGGTGAGCGGAAACTCTGATCTGCCCCGGCGCGCAGCGAAAACGGCTGGTCAGCGCCGGGGCAGGGCCTTATCTCCCGCCCATGCACGCCTACCGCTTCTCTGTCGCGCCGATGATGGACTGGACTGACCGGCATTGCCGGGCCTTCCATCGCTGTCTGACCAAACGCGCGCTCCTGTGGACCGAGATGGTCACCGCCGATGCGGTCATCCGGGGGCAGCGCGAGCGGCTCATCGGCTTCAGCGAGGTGGAACATCCGCTCGTCCTGCAACTGGGCGGCTCGGAGACAACCAAGCTCGCCGAAGCCGCACGGATCGCCGAGGGCTTTGGCTATGACGAGGTGAACCTGAATTGCGGCTGCCCGTCTGAGCGGGTGCAGTCTGGAGCCTTCGGGGCCTGCCTGATGGCGGAGCCGGACCTTGTTGCCGACTGCGTCTCGGCGATGCGGGCCGCGGTGTCGATTCCAGTCACAGTCAAATGCCGCATCGCGATTGATGACCTGCCGGCGCGCGAAACCCTGTTTACCTTCATCGACCGCGTATCTACGGCGGGATGCACGGTGTTCACTGTCCATGCCCGCAAGGCCTGGCTGAAGGGCCTCAGCCCGAAGGAGAACCGGGAAGTCCCGCCGCTCGATTACGGTCTGGTTGCTGAGTTGAAAGCCGCCCGGCCGGACCTGACGATCATCCTGAACGGCGGCATCACCACGCTGGAAGAGTGCCAGGCGCATCTGGAAACATTCGACGGCGTCATGCTCGGCCGCGCCGCCTATCAGTCGCCGGGTTTGCTCGGCTGGGTCGATGTCGCCTTGTTCGGCGACGCTCACCGGATCGAACCTGCCGAGGCGGTGCGCGCCTATGAGCCCTACGTCGCGGCGCGCCTCGCTGAAGGCGTTGGCCTGCACGCGATGACGCGGCACATGCTCGGCCTGTTCGCGGGCCGGCCCGGCGCGCGGCAATGGCGGCGCACCCTGTCGGAGCGGGCCGTGAAGCCCGGTGCGGGGCTGGAAGTGCTGCACGAAGCGCTCGCCAGGGTCGAAAGCGGCGCCCTCGCGGGTTAAATTTGTTCTTTCTTTGTTCGGTCCTCTGTGTTAACCATTTCCGCGTGGTGGGAAGGGGTGCATGCGATGGTCAGCCGGGTGACGACGTTTGCGTTTGAGGGCGTTGAGGCGCTGCCAGTGGACGTTCAGGTCCAGCTTGTTGGCGGTAATCCGGCTTTCCATGTCGTGGGCCTGCCGGACAAGGCGGTCGGCGAAAGCCGGGAGCGGGTGCGCGCCGCGTTGATGTCGCTGGGCCTCGCTTTGCCGCCCAAGCGCGTGATTGTGAACCTTGCTCCGGCGGACCTTCCGAAAGAGGGCAGCCATTATGATCTCGCCATCGCGCTTGCCCTGCTCGCCACGATGGGCGTCATTCCGGATGACCAGCTGGCGCGCTATGCCGCCATCGGAGAGTTGTCGCTGGATGGGCGCCTCGGCGAAACGGCCGGGATTCTGCCGGCGGCGATCGCGGCCGAGGCGCTGGGCCTCAGCCTGATCTGTCCGGCGGCGGGCGGCGGGGAGGCCGCCTGGTCAGGCGGGGATATCCTGCCCGCGCCGCACCTGATGGCGCTGATCAATCATTTTGCCGGCCGCTCGGTGCTGGGCCCGCCGCAGAAGGGCGAGGTGGACGAGACGCCCGCCGGGCCTGACTTGCGGGATGTCAAAGGCCAGGAAGGGGCGAAACGCGTCCTCGAGATCGCCGCTGCGGGCGGGCATAACCTTCTATTCTGCGGTCCCCCCGGTTCCGGCAAATCGATGCTGGCCGAACGCCTGGCAGGCCTCCTGCCGCCGCTTTCGGCGCGGGAACTGCTGGAAGTCTCACAGATCATGTCGGTGGCGGGCCTGTTGCAGCGGGGGCGCCTGTCGCGCGTCCGGCCGTTCCGGGCGCCGCACCACTCGGCCTCCATGGCGGCCCTCGTCGGCGGCGGCATCCGCGCCAAGCCGGGAGAGGTTTCGCTCGCTCATCACGGGATCCTCTTCCTAGACGAGTTGCCGGAATTTGCCTCAACCGTGCTCGACAGCCTGCGCCAACCGCTGGAATCGGGCGAGGCGGTCATAGCGCGGGCGAACCGGCATGTGCGCTACCCGGCACGTTTCCAGCTCGTCGCCGCGATGAATCCCTGCCGGTGCGGGGGCGGTCCGGGCGCCGCCGCCTGCACGCGCGGCCCACGCTGCGCCGGTGACTATCAGGCGCGCATTTCGGGGCCGTTCCTTGACCGGATGGACCTGTTTTTTGAAACCCCGCCGGTGACGGCGATGGATCTCGCCTTGCCAGCGCCGGCCGAAGGCTCCGCCGAAGTTCGCGCCCGCGTCGCCCGGGCGCGGGAGCGGCAGGCCGAGCGGCTGAGCCCGTTCGAGGGGCAGATCGCCCGCCCCGTCAATGCCGACATTCCGGCTGGGGCGCTCGATGCGCTGACCCGGCCGGACGCCGCCGGCGCGGCGCTCCTCGGCGAGGCCGCGGAGAAGTTGCGACTGACAGCACGGGGCTACACCCGCGTCCTCAAAGTCGCGCGCACGATTGCCGATCTAGACGGCGCCGACGGGGTGCGCCGGGTCCACCTCGCCGAAGCGCTGAGCTACCGGTACCGGCCGCCGGCCGAAACAGCGGTGCGGGCAGGGGAGGCGCGCCTCGCGCGTTGACCCGTTAAGGGTCTTCTTAAAGGTTTCCGTCAAGGATTCTTCGATGACCCAGAATACGCCGCCTGATCCGGATAACGCCTCGGCCGAGAAGACATTTCTCGCGACCGCGAGCCATGAGATTCGCACCCCGCTGAACGGGATTCTCGGCACAGTGTCGCTGCTGCTTGAGACGGACCTGACCCCGGCACAACGCGAATACGCCGAAACCATCCGCCTATCGGGCGGCCGCCTGCTCGACCTCCTGAACAATGTGCTGGATTATGCGCGTCTCGATGCGGCCGCTGTGGAAATCGAGGCGGAAAGCTTCTGTCCGGTGCGCCTCAGCGGCGAAGTCGTCGAGCTCTTGAGCCCGCGCGCGCATGCGGCGGGGCTCGACCTCGCGGTGCGGGCGCGCCCGCTACCGATGCCCGGCTTTCTCGGCGATGCCGGGCGCATCCGCCAGATCCTGTTCAATCTCGTCGGCAATGCGCTTAAATTCACCAGCCGCGGCGCGGTGCTCATCGATATCGAGGCGGTGGAGGAGGGGCTCATCTGGTCCGTGCGCGACACCGGTTCCGGGATTGCGCCGGCGGACCAGTCGCGACTGTTCCAGGCCTTCCGCCAGTCCACCTCGGCGGACGCCTACCGGGATGGCGGCGTTGGCCTGGGCCTCGCAATCGTCAAACGCCTGACCGACCTCCTCGGCGGACAGATTGACGTCAAATCCGCGCCCGGCGAAGGCGCTTGTTTCCAGGTCTTCCTGCCGCTCGCCCGCTCCGCCCTGGCGCCGGCAGACCCGCTGCCCCGTATTGGCGGGCTCATAGGCCTCGCGGGCCTGCCGCCTGCCACGGCGCTCTCGCTCGCCGCCGGGCTCGAAGCCATGGGCGCTGCGACATTTCAGGCAGGCGGCGGGCCGCGCAGTCTGCCCGCTGGGGTCGATGTGCTCCTGCTCGGCGCGGACATGCCGGAGGCCGAGGTGGCAGACTTTGCCGGCCGGGCATCCTCGCTCGTCATCCTGCGCCCGGAGGACCGCGGCGCGATCACCCGCTTCCGCCAGCTGGGTTGTACCGGTTGGCTGGTGCGGCCGCTTCGGATGACATCCGTGGCCGAGCGGATCCAGCTGGCCCGGGCCGGCCGCGACGCGGGCGATGAGGCCGATGCCGCCGCAGGCGCCGGCCGGGTATTGATCGCCGAGGACAATCCGGTGAATGCGCTGATTGCACGTCGCGCCTTGGAATCGGCGGGATTTACGGTCACTGTCGCCGCAACCGGCAGCGAGGCCCTTGAGGCGGCTGCCCGCATTGAACCGGAGCTTGTGCTGATGGATTTGCGCATGCCTGTGATGGACGGATTCGAGGCAACGCGGCGGTTGCGGGCGGACGGCTATCGCGGCCCGCTGATCGCGGTCTCCGCCGAGATCAACCCGGATATCGAGCGCCGTGCGCGCGACGCCGGCGCGGACGGCGTAGCGGCCAAGCCGCTGGATGCCGAGGCGCTCAGGCGTCTCGCGGTGCGCTGGACCAGCGGCGGCGCGATGGCGGGCGCCGCATGAGCGAGGCAGGCGTGCCGGAAGCCGAAGTGAAGCCGCCGCCGCGTTTCGTGCGCGCGCTGAAGGCGCTGCGCGACCGGCGTATGGCCGCAATGTTCCTGCTCGCTCTCGCCGCAGGGCTGCCTTACGGCGCCGTACTTGGCACACTGAATGCCTGGCTGACGACGGAAGGCATTACCCCGTCAGAGATCGGCGTCCTGTCGCTCGTCACCATCGGCTACGCGTTCAAATTCCTTTGGTCACCCGCCTTCCAGAAGCCGTCCCATCCATTCCCCTTCCTCGGGCCCCGGCGAACCTGGCTGTTCAGCCTGCAGCTGCTGATCGCGGCGCTGCTCTTCATGCTCGCCTTCTCTAACCCAGGGCAGAATATTGGCCTCGTGGCCTTCATTGCCCTGTTTGCCGCGCTCGCTTCGGCAACGCACGACATCGTGCTGGACGCCTGGCGCATCGAAGTGGCGCGGTCGGAGGAAGACAAGGATCTGATGGCCGCGCTTTACCAGTTCGGTTATCGCATTGCCATTTTCGTCACCGGCTTCGTTGCCCTGCTGATGGCCGAATTCTACGGCTGGGTAGCCGTCTACATTATGATCGCACTCGTGATGGTGGTCTCGATTGCAGGCACGTTCCTTGCGCCGGAGCCCGAAGCGGCGGACATCAAACAAGGCGTTCGCCTCAGCTTCGAGCCGGGCGTGCCGGCGCGCGAGCGCAGCTTTGCGGCCCTGCTGGTAGGGGGCGGCTGGATCGCAGCTTTCCTGATGATCGCCTATTTTGTGATCGCCTCGTTCACACAGGTTCCGCCCCCCCGAGGCGGCGCTTTCGTGACCCAACAGGGGCCGTGGATCATAGGGCTGACAATTATCCTGCCTGCCCTCGGCGCACTTGTCCTGTTGATGCGCCATGGCAGTGCTGCCGGTGAGGTGCCGGCGGCGCCGGCCGGCGAAGTCATGGGAAGCCGCGTCCTGCGCATCGTGTTCCGGTCGATCTTCGATCCGCTCATGGAGCTGATCAGCCGGCTGCGCTGGGGCGCTCTGCTGGTCCTTCTGCTGGCGTTGACTTACCGGTTCACAGATCAGGTCTGGGGCTCTTTTGCGTACCCGTTCTATCTGGATGACAGGTTCGGCGCCTTGCACCACACGATGGCGGATGTGGCCGTTGCTTCGAAATTCTTCGGCGTCCTGATGACGATCGCAGGCGCCGCCATCGGCGCTGTCTTCATCGGGGTGGTTGGGCGAATGCCTGTGCTGCTGATTGGCGCGGTCCTCGCGGCGGCCACAAACCTTCTCTTCGCGGACCTGTCCCGCGGCGGGATGAGCATCGATGCCTTTATGGAGTGGACCCGCCTTGCCGATCCCCTCCGGATGTTCGCCGGTTGGGCAGCCTCGATCTCCCCGGAGGGGCAGGGGGCGGAGGCAGGGCGTCGGATGGCGCGGCTGATGCTGGCGATTGCCGGGGAGAACCTTGCCGGTGGCTTTGCGAGCGTCGCGATCGTGGCGTACCTGACCTCGGTGGTGAACCCGCGCTTTGCGGCGGTTCAGTATGCATTGCTCGGCTCGCTCACCATGCTGATCGGCACGCTGGGCCGGCCCTGGCTGGGCGGCCTGATCGAGAGCCACGGCTATTACACCGTGTTCATCGTCACCTTCTGGCTCGGCGGCGTTGCCGTGGCGCTCTGCATCATCGAATGGATCCGCCAGGCGCGCCAGCCTGCGGACGAGCCTTCAGCCGAGCCGGAGCCCGCGCCCGCCGAATGAGCTGACGCGGCGCCTCAGGCGTCGTTGTTGCAGGTGTCCATGTCGTAGGCGGCAATCGTCGCAAGATCGACGATGTCGCCCACGGTCGCGCCAAGCGAGGCGATCTGAACGGGCTTTTCCAGGCCCAGCAGCATCGGGCCGATCACGGTGGCGCGGCTCATCGCTTCCAGAAGGTTGGTCGCGATTGAGGCCGAGTGGATCGCCGGCATGACCAGCACATTCGCCGCGCCAGTCAGGCGCGAGAAGGGATAGATCAGCCGGTGGTTGGGGTTCAGTGCCACATCGGCGTTCACATCGCCCTCATATTCGAAATCGATGTCGTCCCGCTGGTCGAGGATCGCGACCGCCTCGCGGACCCGGTCTCCGCGCTCGCCCATCGGGTTTCCAAAGGTCGAATAGGAGAGGAAGGCGACGCGCGGCAGGAAGCCGAGGCCGCGCACCGCGCGGGCGGCTTCGATGGCGATGCCGGCCAGCGTCGGCCCGTCGGGCAGTTCATGCACGCTTGTATCGGCGATGAAGATCGTCTTGCCGAGATTGATCACCATCGACATGCCAATGACGGCCTGGCCCTCGAGGGGGTCGAGCACCATCATCGCGTCCTGCAGGGCCATGTCATAGTTACGGGTCACGCCGGTCACCATGCCGTCCGCATCGCCGTTCTTCAGCATGCAGGAGCCGAAGACGTTGCGGTCCTGATTGACCAGGCGCTGCACATCCCGCTTCAGATAGCCCTGCCGCTGCAGGCGCTTGTAAAGCAGGTCAACATATTCAGGGTTCTTGTCGGAGAGGCGGGCATTGAGGATTTCGAGCGAGCCGAGCGGAATGCCCATCTGCTCCATCGCCTGTTCCACCTGCGCCTCGCGGCCGATCAGGATCGGATGGCCGAGGCCCTGGTTCTTGAAGCTGAAGGCGGCGCGCACGACCGCGGGTTCCTCGCCTTCCGCAAACACCACGCGGCGCTGTAGCTCACGGGCGCGTGCCTGAACGCTCTGCAGAAAGGCAGCTGCCGGATCGGCGCGCTGGGCCAGCGAGCGGCGATAACAGTCCATGTCAGCGATCGGCTTGCGGGCGACGCCTGTGTCCATGGCGGCCTGCGCCACGAAGGGCGGGATGAAACTGATGAGGCGCGGATCGAAGGGGGTTGGAATAATGTAGTTCCGGCCAAAGCTCGGCCGGGCGCCGTGATAGGCGGCGGCGACCTCATCCGGCACGTCCTCGCGGGCAAGCTCTGCCAGGGCGCGGGCGCAGGCGACCTTCATTTCCTCATTGATGCCGCGCGCGCGCACATCGAGGGCGCCGCGGAAGATGTAGGGAAAGCCGAGGACGTTGTTGACCTGGTTGGGATAGTCCGACCGGCCGGTGGCGATGATGGCATCGCTGCGGACCGATTTGATCTCTTCCGGCGTAATCTCCGGATCCGGATTGGCCATGGCGAAGATGATCGGGTTCTTGGCCATCGACTTGATCATATCGGTATTCACAGCGCCCTTGACCGACAGGCCGAGGAACACGTCTGCGCCCTCCATGGCTTCGGTCAGTGTGCGTTTCTTGGTCTTGACCGCGAAGGCAGACTTGAACTGGTCCATCTTCTCGGTGCGGCCCTCATAGACGACGCCGGCGGTGTCGCAGATGAGGATATTCTCGGCCTTCACGCCAAGATGCCGGATGAGGCCAGCCACTGACAGGCCGGCCGCGCCCGCGCCGGAGACGGCGACCTTCACGTCCTTCAGCTCTCGACCCGTGATGTGGCAGGCATTGATCAGCCCGGCAGCAGCGATGATAGCGGTCCCGTGCTGATCATCATGGAAAACCGGAATGTCGAGTTCCTCGCGAAGGCGGCTCTCGATGATGAAACAATCCGGCGAGGAAATGTCCTCGAGATTGATGCCGCCCCAGGTCGCGCCGATATTGCGGACGGTGCGGATGAAGTCCTCGGCATCGGTCGTGTTCACCTCGACATCGAAACTGTCAATGTCGGCAAAGCGCTTGAACAGGACGGACTTGCCTTCCATCACCGGCTTCGACGCCATCGGCCCGAGATTGCCGAGGCCGAGAATCGCCGTGCCGTTCGAGATCACCGCGACCAGATTGCCCTTGGACGTGTAGTCATAGGCGCGGTCTTCATTCTCCGCGATGGCGAGCACCGGGATGGCCACGCCGGGGCTGTAGGCCAGCGACAGGTCGCGCTGGGTGCCCATCGGTTTGGTCGGGATCATGGAGATCTTGCCGGCCGTCGGTTGGGAATGGAAATCAAGGGCTTCCTGATCGGTGAAGCTCGGTCGCTGCATGGTCATCTCGGGAATCTGCTAGGGACGCCTTTGTCCGGGAATGTCTTGTGTTTCCCGTCTAGGCCGCGCCGGGGGCTGTGCCAACAGCGAAAAGGACGATGGGGTGTCGCACGGCTTTGCGAATCGCCGTCCGGCGGGCTAGCGTGCCGCGCCATGGCCGACACCGCCCGCCCCTCCGGAAACACCGAACCTTCGCCTTTCATGGCGCAGTATCTGGCGATCAAGGCGGACCATCCCGAAGCGCTGCTATTCTTCCGGATGGGTGACTTTTATGAGCTGTTTTTTGATGATGCCGTTACGGCATCGCAGATCCTCGACATCACGCTGACCGCGCGCGGGGAGCATGACGGCAAGCCCATCCCGATGGCCGGTGTGCCCTATCATGCCGCCGAGGGCTATCTCGCGCGCCTGATCAAGGGCGGTTGCCGGGTGGCGGTCTGCGAGCAGACCGAGACCCCGGCGGAGGCGAAGAAGCGCGGATCAAAATCCATCGTGAACCGCGCAGTGGTGCGTATCGTGACGCCGGGAACGCTCACTGAAGACACGCTGCTGCCTTCGCGGCAGGGCCAGGCGCTTGCCGCAATCGCCTTTTCCGGGGCGGGGGAGGCGGCGCTGGCCGTCTGCGATGTCTCGACCGGCGCATTCGAACTGGCCGCGCTACCGGCGGCGAACATTGCCGAAGCCCTGCTCGCGAGGCCGTTGAGCGAACTGGTCGTCACCGCGGAGGATCGTCTCCGCCCCGGCGTGCGGGAGGCGGAAAGCTTTGCCGCTGTGCCGGTCACCGAGCGGCCGGGCCGGGCGGCTTCGGCCAAGTCCGGCGAGGCTTTACTAAAAGAAGTGTTCGGTGTCGCGGCGCTGGACGGGCTCGGGGATTTCAGCCGGGTGGAGCTCGCCGCGGCGGGGTTGCTGCTCGACTACGTCAAGCTGACCCAGGCTGGCGCGCCGATCCGGCTACATCCCCCGCGCCGCCCGGACGCTGGCGGCATCCTGCTGATCGATCCGGCAACCCGCGCCAGCCTCGAGATCGACCGCAGCCTGGGCGGCGGGCGGAATGGCACGCTGCTCTCGGTCATCGACCGGACCGTGACAGCGCCGGGCGCACGGCTACTTGGCGCGCGGCTGTCGCTGCCGTCGCGGGACGGGGCGGAAATATCTGCGCGGCACGACGCCGTTGCCTTTCTGCTGGATGATGCGCCGCTGCTCGAAGATATCCGGACACGGCTGAAATCTGCGCCGGACCTGGAGCGGGCAGCGACACGCCTCAGCCTCCGCCGGGGCGGGCCGCGCGATCTGGCGGCGCTGTCCAAGGCGGTGCTCGCAGGACGCGCGGCGGCGGCGTTGTTCGGGGAGGGGTTGCCGCAGCGTCTCGCCGATGTGGCCCGGGCGCTGAGTCTTCAGGATATGCCGGACCTGCTGGCCTTTGCGGATGACCTTGCGCGCGCGCTTGTCGAGACACCGCCGATGCTCGCGCGCGAGGGCGGCTTCATTGCGGCGGGCTGGGATGCGGGGCTCGATGAGGTCCGTACCCTGAGGGAGGGCAGCCGCCGCGTCATTGCGGAGTTGCAGGCGAAGTATGCCGCGAAGGCCGGCATCAGCGGGCTGAAGATCAAGTTCAACAATGTGCTCGGTTACTTTATCGAAGTGCCAGCAAAGCAAGCCGACCCGATGCTCCGCGCGCCCCTGTCAGCGGATTTCATCCACCGCCAGACGATGGCCGGCGCCGTGCGCTTCTCGACGCATGAACTTGCCGACCTCGCAGGCCGCATCGGCCGGGCCGAGGATGAGGCGAAGGCGCGCGAGATCGCCCTGTTCGATGCCTTTTGTGCGAAGGCGGATGATCTGGCGCGGCCCCTCGCGGTGGTGGCCTCCGCGCTTGCGGAACTCGATGTCGCGGCGAGCCAGGCGGCTTGGGCGGCCGAGGCCGGGGCGGTGCGGCCAGTCATTGATCCGCGCCCAGTCTTCGAGGCGAGCGGCCTGCGCCATCCGGTCGTGGAAGCAGCGCTCCGCAAGGAGGGCAAGGGCTTCACCGCCAATGATCTTGCGCTCGATGCAGATGGCGAGGCGGGGCCGCGTTTCCTCCTGGTCACCGGCCCGAACATGGCGGGCAAATCGACCTATCTGCGCCAGGCGGCGCTCGCCGTGATCCTGGCGCAGGCGGGGGGCTTCGTGCCGGCGGTCTCGCTCCGCCTCGGCTTGGCCGACCGGGTGTTTTCGCGCGTCGGAGCCTCGGATGACCTCGCCCGAGGACGCTCGACCTTCATGGTCGAGATGGTGGAAACCGCCGCCATCCTGAACCCAGAGAAGACCGTCCTCCTTCCCGACCTGGAGGCGGGTTGTTCCTTGGCGGACAGCATCCGCCCCGAGGACATCCTGGCCTGGAAAGAGGACCATCCCGAGGGCCTCGTGGTGGCCTACGTGAACACCAAGGCCGAGGTGAAGGCCCTGGCGGACGTATGCGTCACCAGCGCCAATGCC
>JBKBVT010000058.1:0-13403 GCA_046289305.1 Hyphomonas sp.
CAGCGGGTTTTCCAGCCGTTCGGCCTCCTCCAGCCGCAGCGAAACCCGCACATTCGACCCGATGGCGCTGCCCCGGTCCTGCCCGGCCACGTCCGGCCAGCCGGCAAAGCGCGGCAGGAAGTCGAGCGCGCCTTCGCCCGCCCCGACCGGCAGCTGGGTACAGCCATAACCCGGCCGGTAGGCGGCAATGCGCGGCGGCATATTTGGCGAATAGGTCACCGAAACCAGCTTGCGAGTCTCGTCGACTTCTGCGTCCGGCAGCGCGTCAAACGCCCGGATGAAATCCGGATAAATCCCGGAGAGATCGTTCCGGTCGATGGCCTCCCGGCTCTGCCCGGCCACGAACCGGCCCGAACAGATGAAGCTCGCTTTCCACCCTGCAGCCAGCGCCCCGCGCATCGAATCGGTCGTGCCACCCTCCTGGGCGGCCGCCACCGGCTGCAGCATCAATGACAGGGCTAGGGCCGCAAGGGCCGGGCGCAGGATCGGCATGGGCGTCAATCTCCGTATTCTGGGCGAAGTGTAAGCAGACCGTCCGCACGGGCAAGCCCCGGCGACAGTTTCGCCGCTGCCACACGCCTGTCATGCCGTCATGGTTGACCGGAGGCGCAGGCCCGGCCTTTATGCCGGCAACGCGATGCTTTCAGAAGGGGACCATCGGAAATGCGACGCATCCTACTCCTATCCGCGGCCGGTCTGGCCCTGCTCCTCACCGGCTGCGACCAGATCCGCGTGCCCGGCGCCAATCCCATCACCGCATCCGAAAAGTCTGGCGCAAGGGCCGCCCTGCCAGATGACGGCAGCATCAGCGAAGCTGATCTCCAGCCCGCCGGCACTGACATTGAAACCCTCGAAACTGCCGCCGTCACGACAGAACCGGCACCCGAGGCCGACGTGATCCCTGCCCCGGACGGCCCCGCCGAAGCTGAAGACATGGCCGAAGATGAAGCGGACGCCTCGGACCTCGCCGAAGGGGAAAGCGAAGGCGAATCCGCTGACAGTGGCGCCGATGTCCAGCCCGCCGCCCTCAGCGCCATGAGCCTCGGCCAGATCAACGCCATGCGCTGCGCCCTGCCGGACGATCTGCCGCCGACCCCCACCGTCGCCATGGTTGCCGGCGCCACCGAGATAGAAGAGCCGGTCGTCGGCGTCGAAGCGGTCGGCGGGCTCGCCGCCAGCCTCGCCTCCTTCCCCGGCATCGTGAAGCTCGAGCCCCGCCGCGCCGAAGCCACCGGCGCCGTCGCCTCCGGCCATTGCGGCGCGCTGCGCATTGCCGCCAACTGGTTCGTCACCGCAGCCCACTGCGTCGACCAGCCCTATGACGAGATCCGCCTGATCGGCGAGGCCGAAGACCTGCGCAGCCCCGCCGCCCGCCGCGTCTACGCCGCCAGCGCCGTCTGCCATGCCGGCTATAGAGGCACCGCCAACAGCTACGCCAACGACATCGCCCTGATCCGCCTCGGCGCGGACCAGCTTGACGCCTTCGCCAATGTGCCTGTCGCCCGCTTCGGACAGACCGGCCTGCCGCTGGCCCCGGCAAACTTCCCGAAAGCCGACATGGCCGGCTGGGGCATCACCCATTTCGGCGGCCAGCTCTCCAGCCAGCTCCTCTCCACAGGCCTTGAAGTCATCAGCGCCGGCCCCGCCGCCATCACCGTGCGCAGCCTCAACGGCGCTGGCCCCTGCATCGGCGACAGCGGCGGGCCTCTGTTTGTCACCGAGGCAGACGGCACCCGCACCGCCGTGGGTATCCTTTCCGTGGTCGAACAGAACCGCATCACCGGCAATTTCTGCGAGGGCGAATATACCGGCCGCTATACCAGTCTCGAGGGCTATGCCGGCTGGATCACCTCCGTCATGTCGCTGTGCGACACCGATCCCGGCGCCTGCCGCTGACCGCCTGACGTATACGGATGCCGCGCCTTCTCGCTTTCCTGATCGTGCTCACGGGCCTTGCCCAGCCGCTCTCCGGCGCGCTGGCGCCTGCCTTCGGCATCGGCACCCCGATCGGCGACGCCACCGCCGGGCTCGACATGCCCGAACAGCCCCTGCCGGCTTTCTTCTCGATCTGGAGCGTCATCTTCGCGGCCTATACCGCCTTCGGCGTCGCCGCGCTGATCCGCCCACCCGCCTGGCTCCTCCGCTTCGGCCCGGCCCTGCTCGTCGCCGGCGTCTTCAACATCGTCTGGATGCTCAGTGCACAGCTGATCGCCTCCCAGGTGCTGGACCTTGTCCTGCTCACCCCCATCATCGCCGCCAGCTGGTACGCCGCCCGCATCGCCGCCAAGCTGAACGCTAGCGGTGAGCGTGGGCTCACCTTTCGCTTCGCCGAAGCCGCCAGCGGTCTGCTCGCCGGCTGGATCACGGTCGCCACCGCCATCTCCCTCCCCCTCTTGGTCCGCAGCCTGACGTCGCTTGGCCCCAGCGACCATCCCTGGCCGATGGTCTGGACCACGCTGATCACCGCCGGCCTCTTCGCCTGGCTCTACACCCGCTTCATCAGCCCGGCGCTCTGGTATTTCATCGCCGCCGGCTGGGGCCTCCTCGGCATCGCCTTCCACAACTGGCTCGAAACCGGCATGCACCTTGTCGGCCACATCGCCGCCTTCGTCCTCATTCTCCTCCTGTTATGGAGGCTGACGCAGGGCGCAAAGCTCGCTAGACAATTGGCATGACCGTTCCGACCGATGCCAGCAGGCTGATCGCCCTGCTCACCCCCGACACCAGCCTCTGGCCTGCCTGGCTGGCCGTTACCTGGCCCCACATCGTGCAATGGGGCCTCGTGCTCCTGTCGCTGCTGGTGATCTGGCTCGCGGCGCTGCTGATCAAGAAATTCGTGCAGGCTCTGGGCCGGATGCTGACCCCCAAGGACAAGGATTTCGAAGGCTCGCCCTGGGATCTCGGCGCCTCGGTCGCCAGGGTCTTCGCCTTCATCCTGATGTCGCCCCTGCCGCTGGGCCTTGCCGGCTATGACTGGCGCACCCTGGTCGAGAACCGGGGCCCCGGCGCCTTTGCCGCCGTCACCATCCTCGTCATCGCCTTCCTCGTCGCCAACACCATCGCCAAGGCGCTGCGCCGCTTCGGCGAGAAGGCCCATGCCCGCGCCGGGGCCGATGACACGCTGATCGCATTCAGCGCCTCGCTGCTCAAATACATCATCTTCGCGGTCGCCAGCGTCCTCGCTCTTGTGCAGCTCGGCTTCCCCTCCGCCTCGCTCGCCGCGATGCTCGCCGCCGCCGGCCTTGCCATTGGCTTGGCGTTGCAGGACACGCTGAAATCGGTCGCCGCCGGCGTCATGCTCGCCATCTTCCGGCCTTTCCGCATCGGCGACTTCGTCACCCTTGCCGGCCTCGACGGCGAGATCACCAGCATCACCCCCTTCACCACCTCGCTGAAGCAGATCGACAACAAGGTCGTCTCGGTCACCAATGACCAGGTCTGGGGCTCGCCCCTGATCAACCACACCCTCCAGCCTTATCGCCGCCTCGACATGTATTTCTCGGTCTCCTACGATGACGACCTCGACCATGCGCTGCAGGTGCTGAAAGAGGCCGCCGATGGCCATCCGAATGTCGTATCCTATATGAACATCTGGACCGGCGTACATTCGCTCGACGACTGGAGCATTTCGCTGCGCCTGCGCGCCTGGGTCGCGACCGTGGATTTCGTCCAGGTCCGCGCCGATATTAACAAGGCCGTCAAGCAGGCCTTCGACCGGGAAGGCATCACCATCCCTTATCCGCATGCGGTCGAATATCAGATGGAGGGCAAGCCGCGCAAAGTCACAGACGGCCCTCTGTATCAGGACGCCCCGGCCTTCAAGGAACGGCCGGACGGAGAGGGCGGGGACTGAGGCGGCAACGCCCCTCGCCTGCGGCCAGCCGCATGCCCTGCCAGACTAAAGGAGACCTACATGCCCGAGACATTCACCGCCGAAGCCGTTTGGGCTTCGCTCGCGCCCTATATCCTGCCCTTCGGCCTGAGAGCCATCGGCGCACTCGTCCTCCTGATCATCGGCCTGCGCGTCGCCGCCTGGCTCAGCAATGTCGTCGGCTCACAGACGAAAAAGAACCCGCATGTCGATGATACGCTCGGCAATTTCTTCGCCTCCCTCGTGCGCTGGGCCATCATCGCGGCCGTCCTCATCGCCGTGCTGCAGGTGTTCGGCGTAGAGGCGACCAGCTTCGTCGCTGTCCTCGGCGCCCTTACCCTCGCCATCGGCCTGTCGATGCAGGGCGCGCTCGGCAACATTGCCTCGGGTGTGATGATCATGGTCTTCCGTCCCTACAAGCTTGGCGACTATATCGAGGCCGCCGGCGTCGCCGGAACGGTGCGCGACATCAACCTCTTCCAGACCGTCATGGCCACGCCCGACAATGTGAAGCTCATCCTGCCCAACAGCCAGACCATCGCCGGTGTCATCCGCAACTTCTCCGGCTATCCCACCCGCCGCGCCGACATCACTTTCGGCATCGACTATGACGACGACATGGACGAGGCCATCGCCGTCATCCGACGTGTGATCGAGGCTGATCCACGCGTCCACAGGGATCCCGAACCTTTCGTGAAAGTCGTCAGGCTCAATGACAGCTCCGTCGATATCGCCACCCGCAGCTGGGTCGATGCGGCCGATTACTGGCCCGTCACCTTCGACCTGACCAAACAGGTCAAGGAAGCCCTCGACCGCGAAGGCATCTCCATCCCTTATCCGCACCGCACTCTGGTCACGAAGGACACCGCCGCCGCCTGAACCGCGCATCCGGCACATTGCGTATCTTCCGCCTGAGGCCTGGGCGGCATAAGATCATGCCATGACCCATCCGGCCCATCCGCCCGAGCCCCCGCCGCCGTCCGTGCCCCCTGCGCCCGAGACGCCGGCGGCCGCGGTGCCTCCCGCCGTGTCAGCGCATGCGGAAGAGCCCCCGCGCCCGCTGATCCGCCGCCTGTTCGGCATCAGCATCTGGGGCGGGGTCAAGCTCCTGCTGCTCTGCATCCTCGTGGGCTTCTTCGTCATGGCGGCGAATTTCGATACCGGCGACCCGGATTTCAACATCGGCCAGGCGCTCGGCGCCATCCTCAGCCAGTCCGCCAACGCCCTCGGCTGGGCCCTGCGCAATTTCTGGCAACCCGCGCTCGCCGGCGCCCTCGTCGTCCTGCCGGTCTGGGTTCTCTGGCGCCTCGTCAGTTTTCCGTTCCGGAAATAACGCGGCCCTATCGCACCGCCGTCCAGATCTGCGTCTGGCAGACCGGCCCGATACAGCCCTTCACTTCCAGCGCCCCATTGGCCAGCCGCTTCAGCCGCGAGGCATAGACCCGCCCCGCTTCCGGATCATAGATCGTCCCGCCCCGCCAGTCGCCGGACCGGGCAGTAAAACCCTTCAGCAGCTGCAGCCCGAGGATCTTCGCGCCTTTCGCGTCGGTCAGCGTCTCGGCCTGCTCGCCCGGCTCCAGGCTTGCCGGATCGATCCAGACGATGTGCCCGCAAGGGGTGGCATTCCCGCAATCGCTGATCTCGACATGCGAGGTGCCGCCGCGCACCGCGAACTTGCCGAACACGTCCAGCGGGTCGGCCGCGGCTGACCCGGCGGCAAGGACCATTGTGGCCATTCCGGTGAAAATAAACCGCTGCATCGCCTGTCTCCCTTGCGCAGGTCAGTATACTTCTCAATCATACCAGCAAAAAGGGAGGAAGATATGGACACCTCGAAACTCATGTTCCGCGCAGGCCTGATGAAGGGCGAGCGCATTCTCGTCACCGGCGGCGGCACCGGCCTCGGCAGGGAAATGGCCGAAGGCTTCCTGAAGCTCGGCGCCGAGGTCCATATCTGCGGCCGGCGCGGCGGCGTGTGCGAGGAAACCGCCGCCGAACTCATGGACCTGCATGGCGGCAAGGTCGTCCCGCACGCCTGCGACATCCGCGTCGCCGAGGCGATCACCGAGATGAACGACCAGATCTGGTCGCAGCACGGCCCCCTCACCGGCCTCATCAACAACGCCGCCGGCAATTTCATTTCGCGAACGGAGGATCTCTCCATCCGCGGCTTCGACGCGATCTCAAACATCGTCTTCCGCGGCACCTTCTACATGACCCATGACATCGGCAAGCGCTGGATCGCCGAGAAGCGCAAGGGCAATGTCTGCTCCATCCTCACCACCTGGGTGTGGAATGGCGGGCCGTTCGTCGTACCCTCCGCCATGTCGAAAGCTGCCGTCAACACGATGACCCAGAGCCTGGCCGTCGAATGGGGCCGCTATGGCCTCCGCTTCAACGCCATCGCCCCCGGCCCCTTCCCCACAGAAGGCATGTCCAAACGCCTCTCCCCGGACGCCGACGGCGCCAGCAGCATGGAGCGCGGCGTCGCCAATCCTATGGGCCGCGTCGGCGAGATGCACGAACTCGTCAACCTCGCGGTCTTCCTCATGGCGCCCGGCGCGGAATACGTGAACGGACAGACCATCGCCATCGACGGCGCGATGTATAACGCCTCCGGCGGAAACTTCAGCATGCTGACCGCCTGGGACGACGAGCAATGGGCCGTCGCCCGCGACGCCATCGAAGCCACCAACGCCAAGGACAGAGCCAAGCGAACCGTGTAAGAGTTGGCCCGAAGGGTTAGCGAGGTGCAAACCCCTTTCCCACAAAGTGGGAGAGGAGGGGCACATCGCGAAAACGATGGGAGGTGAGGGCCTTCACGGCAACAACACCACCTTCCCCACAACTTCCCGCCCCCGCATCATCTCAAACGCGCTGCGCCAGTCCGAAAGCGCCACCTCCGCATGGATGTGCGGCTTCAGCCGGCCCTCGCCCGCCCAGCGCCAGATCGTGTCTATATTCTCGCGCCCGCGTTCCGGAAAGCGACGGCCATATTCGCCCGCGCGTACGCCGACCACGGAGAATCCCTTGATCAGCGGCATATTGACGTCCACGGACGGTATCCGCCCCGAGGTGAACCCGATCACCAGAAGCCGACCGTCAAATGCAATGCAGCGCACGCTCTCATCAAACAAATCCCCGCCGACCGGGTCGAAGATCACATCCGCCCCGCGCCCGCCGGTCAGCGCCTTGACCCGCTCGCGAAAGCCCTGGGTAACGTTCAGCGCAAAGTCCGCCCCGCGTGCCACGACCGTCTCCAGCTTCGCGTCCGATGCTGAGGTCGCGATCACCGTCGCGCCCAGCAGCTTGCCCATGTCGACCGCCGCGAGACCCACCCCGCCGCTTGCGCCGTGCACGAGCAAGGTTTCGCCCGGCTGCAGATGCGCCCGGCGCACCAGCGCGACATAGGCGGTGAGGTAGGCCGCCCCAAACGCCGCCGCCTCGGCATGGCTCAGCGCGTCCGGCTTGGCGCGCAGGCCGGCCGCCGGCGCCAGCGCAAAGCCCGCGAACGCGCCGGTCTTCGCCGCGCCGGTCACGGCGTCGCCCTTCAGGAAGCCGGTGACGCCTTCGCCCACCGCGTCCACCTCGCCGGAAAATTCCATGCCAAGCGTAAATGGCAGTTCCGGCTTGAACTGGTATTTTCCCTCCGTCATCAGAAGGTCCGGAAAGTTGAGGCTCGCCGCCCGAATCGCCACGCGCACTTCGCCCGGTCCTGGCTCTGGCAAGTCCCGCGCCGCCAGCGCCACGCCGCCAAAGTCCGGCGCCAGCGATGAGCAGACCAGCACCTGCATCGCCCCGCTCATGCGCCTTCAGCAAACATCTGGCCGACCATCCCCGCAATCTCCTCGCACGCCGCCTTCGAGCCCGGCGACAGGAACGTGAACGCCGTAAACGCATGCGCCAGATGGTCATATCGTTTGTGCACCACCTTCACGCCCGCGCTTTTCAGCCGCGCCGCATACTCATCCCCCTCGTCCACCAGCGGATCATGCCCCGCCGTGATCACCACCGCCGGCGGCAGGCCGGAGAGGTCCGCCGCCTGCCCCGGCGAGACGTTCAGGTCTGTCCTGTCAAAGCCTTCGGGCAGATATTGCTGCATGAACCAGTCCATCGTGTCCTGGCTCAGCGAGAAGGTGTTCGCAAACGCGTCCTTGGACGGATAATGTTTCGAAATGTCGATGGCCGGATAGATCAGCAGCTGCAATGCGGGCACCGTCTTGCCCTCCCGCTTCATCCGCTGGCTGATGATGGCAGAAAAGTTGCCGCCCATGCTGTCGCCGCCCACCGCCGCCTTACCCACCGGCGCGCCGAACCGCCCGGCATTCGCCAGCGCCCAATCATACGCCGCGATACAGTCATTCAGCCCCGCCGGGAACACATGCTGCGGCGCCAGCCGGTAGCCGACCGAGAGCACCGGCGCCTTCGCCCCGCGCGCCAGCATCGAGCAGAAGGCATGGCTTGTCTCGATATCGCCGATCACGCCGCCTCCGAAGTGAAAGAACACGATCACCGGATGCGACGCGTCCTGCACCGCGGGCCGGTAAGCGCGCACCGGCAGGCGGTGACCGTCCGGCCCCGGAATATCCATATCCTCCAGCGCCACACCCGGCACGGCCGTGTCCGCCAGAAGGTCCAGCTGCGCCTTGACCGCCGCCTGCACAACTTCCGCCGGCAGGCTCGACAGCGCCGGCGCCTCGCGCCCGTTCCACGCCATCATCTGCAGTTGCGGCTCCAGCGTGCGTCCCTGAATGGTCAGCGGCTTGCCGCCCGACATTGACACGATCATTCCGCCCGGCAGGCTGGCTGCCGCCTTTGCCATCATGCGTTGCAGGCTCATGCGCGCTCCCCTTTGTGGTGTGGTTATTATGATGGGCGGGAGTCTGGCGCCTTTTGCGCGCCCCGCCAAGGGGTTCCGCCGGGGCCAGCTCTAGCCCTTCATCATCGCCCGCGCCCCGCCCAGCACGAGGCCGGCGGCAAAGCGCGTCGCCCCGTCCACATCCACCGGCCGGCGCTGCAGCATGTAGTCGCCCATCTCCCGCGCCATGCCGATGGCGGACGCCGTCAGATATTCGATGTCCAGCCCGGCCGCAGCTTCCTGTGACGTAGCCGCCTCGATATCGGCCCGGATTTCCTTCGCCAGCGCCTCCATCTCCGGTGTGTCGACGCGCACGCCGACCAGCGCCAGATGCGGCGCGCCGCAGGCGATCGCGTCTTCATTCTCGCGCGCGATGAAGCTGAAATAGGCGTGGAAGGCGTTGTCGATATATTCCTCCAGCGTCGCCGCCCGCGCCCGCACATCGGAGAGGTGCGCGCGGAAGCGCTGGGTGGAGTCCTCGGCGATCGCCTGGAACACTTCTTCCTTGGATTTGAAGTAGTTGTAGAAGGTGCCGGAGGCGAGTTCCGTCTCGCGAATGATGTCGCGCACGGTCGTGGCCTCAAACCCGATCCGCGCGAATACGCGCCGCCCGGCATCGAGGATCGCGCGCCGGTTGGCGGCCTTGGTGCTGGCGCGCTTGCCGGTGCGGCGGAGGGCTGTGTCTGCGTCGGGCATGAATATTCCTGTTCTCGTTTCGGCCACCCTGCCCGAGGCGTCACGAAGCGTCAACTTTCCTGTCAGTCCCTCACACTCAAGGAATATCCTCCGGCTTCCGCCCCGGCTTCGTCTTGTAGGGCGGAAACGACCAGCCAAACCGCAGCGCCCCCGCCCGCGTCACAAATGCCGCCAGCACCCCCGGCAGCGCCGCCACCATCAATGGCAGCCCCAACAGATGCAGCCCCGTATACACCGCCGCCCCCGCCAGCGCCGCGCTGATATAGATCTCCGGCCGCAGCAGCACCGACGGCTCCCCCGCCAGCTGGTCGCGCAGGATGCCGCCAAAGCTCGCCGTGATCATGCCCATCACCACCGCGATCACCGGCGAGCCCGTCACCATCATCGCCTTCCATGCCCCGAACACACAGTATGCCGCGAGCCCCATCGCATCGAGCCACAGCAGCAGCCGGTAGCGCGATTCAAAAAGATGCGCCGTGAAATACACGATCCCCGCCGTCACCGCACAGATCAAGAGGTAGGCCGGATTGATCACCCAGAACACCGGCACATCCAGCAACAGGTCCCGCACCGTCCCGCCCCCAACGCCCGTGAACCCCGCAAAAAAGATGAAGCCGATGATATCCAGCTGCTTGCGCGACGCCGCCAGCGCCCCGGTCGCCGCAAACACGGCAATCCCCGCATAATCCAGAAACAGAATGGGGTTCATAGCCGCCTCCCTCTCACCCCGAAGCCATGCGGGAGGCGGCCCACCCCGTCAACAATCCCCCACCGCCCCGCCTTCTCCTCCCCCGTTTACGGGGGAGGTGGCCGCGTAGCGGACGGAGGGGGGGAGCCCAGCAAAGCCAACCACTCCTCTATCCGCCCATGAACGCTTCAAGCTGCACGCGGCCAAGCAATCAATCCTTACTCCGTGCCCGGATTGCCGGCGGCGAGGCTGTGATCGGTCCTGTATAATAACTGCCGTCAAACAACCCTTCGGCGTCTCCGGCCAACTCGAAGCTGCGGACCGGAGCCCCCGCCAGGGCTGTACCATTCAGCTTGAGCGGCCCCGTCAAATCCTCGTAACTGCCATCCGACTTCTCGATGACAGCCTGCACCCAGGCTTCTCCCGCGCCGTACACCATCCTCAATGCAAGAACAGGACGGCGCGTGACTTGCGCGGCCATCGGGACATAGCGTTCACTGCCAAGATCAAACGCCTGCTTTCTGGCATGGAACTCCCCTGTCAGCACAAATACAGCGCCCTCAAAATCTGAAACCGCCTCATCGACATGGCGCGCCATGAGGGCGCTGCGGGAAAGATGGGCGGGGTCTTCGCCGCTCAATTCACCGGACGAATAATCAAACGCGAAAACCGAAACATCGAACCCCGCTGATCGCCACTCGCCCAGCTGCTTCAGCAAAGCCATGATCGCCGCGCTGCTCCGCCCGTCCTCGACCTGCCACATCTCCGGCGCCGCCTCCAGGACGGCCGTCTCATCAAGCGGATGGCGCAGAAGCTGGTTCAGAGGCCCGCCTTGCCAGGCGGCCGCCTCAAGCCCAACCCGGACCGGCTTTCCCGCCCGGAGCGCCGCACAGATCAGCCCCCTGAGCGCCTCAACCGACTCGTTTGTTCCATGCATTTCGCCGAGCACGATGAGATGGGTCTCGGAGACAGCGAGCACCTCATCCGTGTTCTCATACGGCTGGCACTCCAGCCCCGCCGCCTCAGAAACCAGCAACGCCAACGCGCTCTCCGCGGGCGGTGCGCCGGGACCTGCCGCACAGCCCGCCAAAAAACACGCAACGACCAAGGCAATGATTTTCATGATAGGCCCCGCCTTCCGATCCAACCCGGCAAAATATGACCCGAGCTTCATCCTCAGATCAATTGAAGCGCAACTGCCCGCGTCCATCACGCTCCAACCTGACGGGAGACTGTCGATCCGAAGGGCTTGCACTAACCTGCTGCTCGACGGGTCCACCGTACATTATCACTCTCGCCGACCCGATCAGACCGCCCGGCAAGGCGGGCAACAGTGGGAGGGTAACGAAACTATGGCGGCGCCGTCAGTCGCTGGCCTTGCTGGTCTGGCGCACGAGGCCGAGGGGGAGCGCGGTGGTTTTCTTGGCGACGCGGATGACGATGCGGGACTGAACGTCCGAGACGAGCTTGGAGCCGAGGAGCTTGTCGCGGAGGAAATTGTCATAGGCGTGCATGTCCGTTGTGATGATGTGGATGGAATAGTCCACCGCGCCGGTCACAGTCATACATTCCACCACTTCCGGCCAATCCTGAACAAGCGCCTCGAAGGCTTCGAGATTCTCGCGGCTCGGCAAAGCGAGCTTGACGCTGGCGATAACTTCGAAATTGAGCCCGAGGGCGTTGTTGTTGATCAGCGTCACGCGGCCCTTGATGAAACCGGCCTCTTCCATACGCTTAATGCGGCGCCAGCAGGGCGACGAGGACAGGCCGACACGGTCGGCGATTTCTGCGACGGACAGGCTGGCATCGTGCTGGATCAGGTCCAGGATGCGGGCATCAATGACATCAAGTTCCTGGGTCAACTTTACCTCAACTATAAGCGTTCTTAGAATAATCTTCCAAGGAATAGCAATTTGCCAATGAGATAGGCAAGCATTTTCGCGCGATTTTTCTAATAATGTGCCGCTCGCCCCCAGGAGGATCGTCTGCCATGCAGCACAGGCAAGTTACGCTGGACGACAAATACGAACTTGTCGAGGGCAAGGCCTATATGACCGGCATCCAGGCGCTGGTGCGTCTGCCTCTGGACCGAAAGCGCCTTGACCTTGCGGCAGGACACAAGACAGGCGGGTTCATCTCCGGCTATCGCGGCTCGCCGCTGGGCGGCTATGACCAGCAATTGCGCGCGGTACAGAAGCTGCTCGACGCGCATGACATCAAATTCTGGGAAGGCCTCAATGAGGACCTCGGCGCGACGGCGGTGTGGGGCTCGCAGCAGCTCGGCCTGTTTCCAGGCGCGCGGTTCGATGGATTGTTCGGCATCTGGTATGGCAAGGCGCCGGGCGTGGACCGGACGGGCGACGTGTTCAAGCATGCCAATGCCGCCGGCACTTCGGCGCTGGGCGGCGTGCTCGCTGTCGTCGGCGACGATCATAATTGCAAATCCTCCACCCTGCCCTCGCAGTCCGAGTTCGCGATGCAGGATGCGGAAATCCCGACCCTGAACCCTGCCTCGATCCAGGATGTGCTCGACTATGGTATCCATGGCTGGGAGATGAGCCGCTTCTCCGGCGCCTGGACCGGGCTGGTGGCGCTGGCGGACACGATGGATTCCGGCGCGGTGGTGGATGTCAGCCTGAAGCGGCTGAACGTGCAGCGGCCGGACTTCCGCCTGCCGGAAGACGGGCTGCACATGCGCCGGGGCGACCTGCCGCTGAACAAGGAAGCACGGCTGCGCCAGCTGAAACTCCCGGCGGCGCAGGCTTATGTGCGCGCCAACCGGCTGGAT
This sequence comes from Hyphomonas sp., assembly GCA_046289305.1. GTDB lineage: Bacteria > Pseudomonadota > Alphaproteobacteria > Caulobacterales > Hyphomonadaceae > Hyphomonas. The sequence goes on from JBKBVT010000058.1 coordinate 12,902, forward strand.
CATGTGATCCTGCCCTCACCGCGCCCGCGCGTCGGCGTCGTCGTAACGGGCCAAGCCGCGCGCGATGTGTTCGAGGCGCTGGCCGCGATCGGCCTCAGCCCGCAGGAAGCGGGCAGCCTGGGTCTGAGCATTTACAAGGTGGCGATGCCCTGGCCGCTTGAGCCAGAGGGCATCCGTGAGTTCTGCGCCGGGCTCGAAAGCGTGGTCGTGATCGAGCACAAGCGGCCGCTGATCGAGGATCAGCTCAAGGCCGCGCTCTACAGCCTGCCGGACGGGCGGCGCCCCATCATCGAGGGCAAGCGGGACCGGGAGGGCGCGCCGCTTCTCTCCGATATTGCCTCGCTGACCATTCCGGAGATTGCTCATGCGCTGATGCGCAGCCTGCCGGGCGGCTGGGATACGGCGCGCGCAGAGGCGTATTTCGAGCGGGTCGGTCAGGCGAACGCCGCAGCGCGCGGCAATGCCTCGCCGACGCTGCGCTCACCGCATTTCTGTTCGGGCT
>JBKBVT010000059.1:0-13245 GCA_046289305.1 Hyphomonas sp.
GCGATTTCCTACATTGCCGGGCTGCGCTCGCGGCGCGAAGCGGCGGTGGACGTCGCCAATGATGTCGGCCGGGCGACGCTGGGCCTCGTGATCTCAGTGGCGCTGGCGGTCGGCCTGCCCTGGCTGGCTACGGGCCGGGCGCCGAGCCTGTAAAAAAAAGCCCCGGCGCAGGACGCCGGGGCTTGGAGTGGCTGAGGCTGAACTCAGGTCTTAGAAGCGGACAACCGCGCCGACCGAGATGACGTCTGCGCTGTTGTCGTCGCCTTCATACTTGGTGAAGTCGCCGCGCAGGCCGACGCGCTCGGTGAAGAAGTAGCGGCCGCCGACGCCGTAGGCGACGCCGTCGAAGTCAGCCGATGCGCTGCCGAGGCCGGGCGCGCTGGCGCTCAGTTCGGATTTGGCATAGCCGACACGTCCGAACAGGTCGAAACGCTCGGTAACCGGTGCGCGAAGCACGCCGAAGGCGGCGATGGAATGGTCGAGTTCGACCGTGCCGAGGCCGACATTGTCGTCCTTGACGCCGATCGAGCCTTCAGCTTCTGCGCCGAGATAATCGGTGAAGAAGTAGGTGCCGCGAGCTGTCAGCGCGCCGACTTCTGCCGGGCCGACATCGATGTGGGAGTAGCTGCCGCCGAGCTCGAGATTGCCTTGTGCGAAAGCTGCCGGAGCAGCGATCAGGGCGGCGGCGAGGGTAGCGAATGCAAGTTTCATTGTTGTTATATCTCCGTTTTCTGCGCTTTGCGCTCCGCGGAGGTAACAACGGAAACGGCGTCTGCCATCTTTCCATGCAGTCATAAATGGTTTCTGTCCGGACAGTGTGGCGGCGAAAACACGATAAATTACTGGGACTTAATGATAGTGGCCGAATTACGGCTTTCGCCAGGCTGTGACCTTGGTCAAAAAGGCGAGTCTGCCATCTTCCTTAACGAAGCCTGCCTGGGTCAGGGCCTCGTCCAGAGCCCAGCCGAGATAGCCTTTATAGTAAGGCTCGTGGAAACCGTGCGGGAAGTATTCGAGCAGGCCGTCGAGGCCCGGACGGTCGCCGAACTGCAGGCTGTCGGCGAGGACGAACAGGCCGCCGGGCTTCAGGATGCGGAAGATTTCTGCCAGCACCTTCGGGCGGACCTTGGGCGGCAGCTCGTGGAACAGGTAGATCGAGACGGCGATGTCTACGGATGCGGGCGCCAGCGGCATTGCCTCGGCCATGTCATGGACGATCTCGGCCTGCGGCCAGCGGGCTAGGCGCGCGCGGGCGGCGTCGGTGTAGGAGGGGGAAAGGTCGAGCCCGGCGGCGTTCAGCTTGGGCCAGATGCCCAGCAGCGTCTCCAGGAACAGGCCATTGCCGCAGGCGACATCGAGGAGGCGGACGCTGCGCTGGTCGCGGCCGCGCAGTTCCTTTGCGATGACGGCCAAGGCGGCGCGGCGCATGGCGTTGGCGGTGCCGGAGAATAGCGCTTCAACCTGGGTGTCGTAGAGCTCGGCGCTCTCGTCGGTGAACCAGCCGCCACTCTGATAATGGAAGTTCTGACGGTAATAGGCCGGGTAGCGGTTGGAGCCTTCGGGCAGCGTCTCGCGGATCTCGGTGCCGTTGCGGGCGAGGCGGCGGGCATCGACGGCGCTGACATCCTCCAGGAAGGCCTGAGCGGATTTGAGCGCTTTGGGGAGGCGGTCCAGCCGGACATCCTGCGGGGCGGGATAGAGGCCGGCTTCGACGTTCAGGCGGTCCTGTATGAAGAGATCGAAGTAAGCGCGGCGCAGGGCGGCCATGTCGGGCGTGCCGCGGCTGGGGCTGAACCGCGGCTCGTCCGGGCGGTTGAAGCCTTCGGCGCGGCGGCGGGCGGCCTGCATCTGGGCGGTGTACCAGGCAGCGCGCAGGCCTTGCCCGGCGGCGTAGCGCGCGCGGCCGGCGGTTCTGGAGGCGGCGTCGATCCATCCCATGTGTATAGATATGTGCCCCAGCAGGCGCGGCGTCCAGCCTCGTGGCAGCTTGGCGCAGGCCTTCAGGTCCGGTTCAGATTGCGCGGATCATTCTGCCGTCCAAGATGTCGGCACATGCGCCGCTAAACAGGGAGTCTCAGATGTTGAGATTGGCAGTTCTTGCAGGCGGCGTGAGCCTCCTCACCTTTGCTGGCGCCGGCGAAGCCCATGCGCAGTATGGATATGGCTACGGGTCTGCGCCCGTTCAGAACGTGCAATGCCAGCGGCAGAAATCCTCAGATGGTACCGCGGGCGCGGTGGTTGGCGCACTTACAGGCGCGTTGATCGGCGGGGCCATCGGCAACAATATCGACAATGACCGCTATGTGACCGAATACGGCCGGCGCGGCCGGTCGTACACTTATCGCGAGAGCCGGTCCAATTCCGGGCAGGTCGCGGTCGGCGCGACACTTGGCGCGCTGGTCGGCGGGCTGGCGGGCAACGAGATCGGCCGAAGCACGGGGCCGGACTGCCAGGTGGCCTATGCGCCAAGCTATGCCTCGGTGCCGCGCGGCTCCATTCCGCAGACGACGCACGGGCTCTATGGCGGACCCGAAGTGATGCGCGGCGCGCCCGCGACCTCGGCCCCCTATCCGCACAGCCCGCGCCAGTATCCGACCTCAAGCTATCCGTCTTACCCCGCGCAGCAGCAGCCAGTGTATGGCGGCGGCGCCCAGCCTTCCTATCCGCCCCAGTCTGCCCCGCAGCCGGGCTATCAGGCGCCGGCTGGCGGTCAGGGCGGCTGCCAGGTGATCCACCGCGAAACGCCGATGCCGGATGGCCAGGTGTTCCGTGAGCCCGTCACCGTCTGCCGCAATGCGCGGACCGGCCAGTGGGAAATCGATACCGGCCCCGAGGAAGAACTTTACGGCTATTGAGGCTGGGCGCGCATGCGTCAGCGTTGACGGTTGCCTGCGGGGTGGCCGCGTGATTACGTCCGGCAAACACATCCGGACGGAGTTCCCACCATGCGCATCCTCGCTGCTGCCGGCCTGACGGCCCTTGCCCTGACCCTTGCGGCCTGTTCGCCGGCGGAGGCGCCCTCGCCTGCTGGCACCGCGGATGCGGCGGATGCGGAGCTGCTTGCGGGTCCGCTCAGCATTCTCGACGGCGTCGTTTATATTCCCGCGGGCGACCGCGATGTGACGGCGGGCTTCGGCACGCTGGCAGCGGGCGAGCGGGCCGTGTCTTTGACTGGCGGGTCGGCAGGCTTTGCTGAGGCGGTGGAATTCCACACCCACAGCATGGACGCAGACGGCCGGATGGCGATGCGCCAGGTCGAAAGCTACGACATTCCGGCGAACGGCGCACATGAGCTGCGCCGGGGCGGCGACCATATGATGTTCTTCGGGGTCGACCGCAGCGCGCTGGTCGCGGGCGAGACGGTGGATGTGACCGTGCGCGGCGTGTTCGAGGATGGCACCAGCGAGGAGTTCGTCCTGACGCTGACGGTCAGCGAGCTTTAATCCGGCGGGCGAAGAACAGGTGTTCGCGGTTGCCGTCGCCCCCGGTGACGGGGCTGTCGATGGGGGCTTCGGCCTGCCAGCCCTGAGTTTCGAGGAAGCGCGGGAAGGCGGCGAGCGCGTCGGCGGTGGCCGCGTCATCCGTGACGATGCCGCCTCTGCCGACATTCCCCTTGCCGACCTCGAATTGCGGCTTGAACAGCGCGATGAGGCGGGCGTCCGGCGCGGCCAGAGAGAGCGGCACGGACAGGACCTTTTCCATCGAGACGAAGCTCAGATCACAGACGATCAGGTCCGGCGGGCGGACGAGCTGGTCCGCGGCAAGATCGCGGGCGTTGAGGCCTTCGATGGCGGTGACCCTGGGGTCTGAGGCAATCGTGGGATGAAGCTGGCCGCGGCCGACATCGATGGCGGTGACATGCGCCGCGCCGCGGCGGAGCAGCACATCGGTGAAGCCGCCGGTCGAAGCGCCGAGATCGAGGGCGTGAAGGCCTGACGGATCAACACCAAACTGGTCCAGCGCATGGGCGAGTTTCAGGCCGCCGCGCGAGACATAAGGGTGCGCCGCTTCGGCGGTGATGACGGCGTCGCGGGCGAGGGTTTCCGAGGGCTTGCGGACGGGGCGGCCATTCGCTGTCACCTGCCCCGCCGCGATGGCGGCCTGGGCGGCGGCGCGGCTGGGAAAATGGCCGAGGGCAACCAGCATCCGGTCGGCGCGTTCCTTATCGGGGATAAGAGGGTCTGACATTCTGCCTATTCGCCCTATACTTGCCCCGAGACCAGACTGGAGACGAGACTATGCTGAAACACACCGCGATTGCCATGCCGCTTGTGGCCCTGATGGCCTGCGCCCATGCGGGCGAGCCGGGAGAGATGGATCATTCGCAGCATCATGGCGGAATGATGCATCACGCCGAGGCGCTGGAGCCTGCGAGCGCGGTTGCCGCCATCATCGGGGCGGAAGGCGAAGAGATCGGGTCCGCCCGGTTCGAGCAGGGCCCGCACGGACTGCTGCTGCGCATGGAGATCGCGGAAGGCGGGCTGACGCCTGGCTGGCACGGCGTGCACTTCCATGAGAAGGCGGATTGCTCGGATGTCGGCGAGTTCCAGCTTTCGGGCGGGCATCATGGCAAGGCGCCGGGCATGCACGGCTTGATGAATCCGGATGGGCCGGAAGCTGGCGACCTGCCGAATGTCTGGGCCGCCGCCGATGGCTCGGCCGGGTATGAGGCGTTCACGACCCTGACAGAGCTTGCGCCGGCGCTGCAGGGGGACGGCATCTCGCTCATCATCCATGCCGGGCCAGATGATCATATGAGCCAGCCGATCGGCGGCGCCGGGGCGCGGGTCGCCTGCGGCGTGATCGCAAGGACCGATCCGGCTTAAGGCCGCCCGAAAAGCGGGACTTGCAGCCCTCCCATTTGCCCGCCAACATGGCGGGATGCGGCCCTTGAGAGTCGCCGGGAGGACTAGACATGCTGAAACTGACCCGCCGCGCAGCCCTTTCGGGCGGCGCTGCTACGCTCGCCCTTGCGGCCTGTAATCCGGCGGCGCCGCCGGTGGAAATCGTGACCGACCTGCCGGCGCAGGCAGGGTTTCGCGACGGGCTCGCGATGGCGGCGGACATTGCCTCCGGCGCCAGCACACCGCTGGCCGAGGCTGAGGCGGCGATTGCCCGCGCGTTGGCCGTCGAGGGCGACATCAATGCGATCGCGGCGCGGACGTTCGAGATGGCGCGGTCGGATGCGTCGGGGGTGCTGTCCGGGCCGTTTGCCGGGGTGCCAAGCTTCATCAAGGATCTGATCGACTGGCGCGGCGCGCCGACCCAGGCCGGCAGCGTGGGCCTCGCAGGGCGGGTCGCCTCGACCGACAATGTGTTTGCGGACAAATGGCGCCGGGCCGGGATCATCTCGCTGGGCAAGTCGACCACGCCGGAGGCGGGGCTGATCTCCTCGACGGAGCCGCTGTCGAGCGGACCGACGCGCAATCCCTGGGACCTGTCGCGGATCCCCGGCGGCTCGTCCGGCGGGGCGGCGGCGCTGGTGGCGGCGGGGGTCGTGCCGTTTGCGCATGCCAGTGATGGCGGCGGCTCGATCCGGATTCCGGCGTCGTGCTGCGGTCTGTTCGGGATGAAACCGTCGCGGGGGCGCCTGCCTTACAGCGAGCCGGACGCGCCGCCGCCGCCGCTCCAGATCTCGGTGAACCATGCCATCACGGTGAGTGTGCGCGATTCGATTGCGCTATTCCGGGTGGCCGAGGCGCTGGATGGCGGTTATCCGGCGCTGGGCGAGATTGCGCCGCTGACGCGCCGGCTGCGGATCGGCTTTGCGCCGGAGCCCATCGGCGGCACGCTGCTGCATCCGCATACACGCAGCGCAATGGAGGATGTGGCTGAGCTCTGCCGCGAGCTTGGCCATACCGTGGTCGACTATTCGCTGCCGATGGACGGGGCGAAGTTCATGGATGCGTTTGTGCTTTACTGGGCCGCGGGGGCGGCGGGTTTTGCCCAGCAGGTCAGCGAGTATTCGGGCCTGCCGGTCGGGCCGGAGATTGTCGAGCCCTGGACGCTGGGTCTCGCCTCGATGGCGCAGACCCGCCAGGCCGACCTGCCCGGCCTGATCGGCTATCTCCTCGGCTTCGAGGCGCAGTATCATGCCTTCTTTGACGATCTGGACCTGATCCTGACGCCGGTGACCGCCAGCCCGCCCGTGCCGATCGGCGAACAGGCGCCGGACGGGGATTTTGACACCGTGATGGACAGCGTTCTGAGCTTTGTCGCCTACACCGCGCCGATGAATGCGGCCGGGGCGGCGTCGATGAGCGTGCCGCTGTCCTGGTCGCCGGACGGGCTGCCGATCGGGGCGATGTTCTCCGGGCGGCGGGGCGATGATGCGCTGATGTTTGAGCTGGCGCTCGAATTGGAGGAAGCGCGGCCCTGGGCGAGCCGGCGGCCGCCCATTTCGGCCTTGTAATGATCGGCTGAGATTAAGCTGTTACATCAAGCTGTTAAGCAAATCCCGGCAATCCTTTGCCGGGCTGAAAGAGGTTGTGCGGTAGAAAAGTTGTCGCACCAAAGCTGACACTTGCGTCAACATGCCTTATTTCTCCTGATATACCCACGAAAGACCACCCGAAGTGAAGCGCTCCCTCCTGATTGCAGCCGTGATTCTCGCGGTGATCGTGGCCTATTTCGGGGTGCGCATGACCATGCGCGGCAGCGTCGGGCTTTCGACCGACAGCGCCGAGGCCGCGACCGGGCCTGGGATTTCCGACGCGATGGTGATCACGGCACGGAGCCAGCCACATACCTTGCGCGTTGTCGCGCGCGGGCGCACGGCGCCGGACAAGTCCGTCACCGTCAAATCCGGCACGTCCGGCACGGTCATCTCGACGCCAGTTCGGGAAGGCACTTTCGTGCGTGCCGGAACACTGCTGTGCGGGCTCGATGTGGAGTCGCGCTCGGCGCGGCTGCAGGAAGCCGAAGCGATGCGGGACTCGGCGCGGATCGACCATGACGCCGCCGTGACGCTGGCGGCGCGCGGGCTGACCCCGGCCAACCGCGAGGCGGCGGCGAAGGCCACGCTGGACGCGGCTGAGGCGGGCGTGAACACGGCGCGTGTCGAACTGGAGCGGACCCGCATCCGGGCGCCGTTTGACGGCATCTTCGAGCGGCGCATGGCGGAGACGGGCGACTATCTGACCCCCGGCGGAGCCTGCGGCCTGCTGGTCGATCTCGATCCGGTCATCGTCTCGGCGGAAGTGACCGAAATGCAGGCTGGGCTGCTGCAAACCGGCATGGCGGCGGACGCCGAGCTTGCCGATGGGCGGAGGTTCCCGGCCAAGCTTCGCTTCGTGGCCCGCACCGCAAGCCCCCAGACGCGCACTTTCCCGATCGAGGCCGAACTCGAGACGGGCGAGGCGATTGTGGCGGCGGGGGTGACGGCGTCTCTTTCCATTCCAGCGGCGGAGGTCGAGGCGACACTCGTGCCGCGCTCGCTGCTGACGCTGGCGGATGGCGGGCAGCTGGGCGTGCGGCATCTGCGGGCTGATAATACGGTCGCCTTTTCGCAGGTGCAGGTGATTGACGAGACGGCCGAAGGCGCCTGGGTCACCGGGCTGGACGCGACCTCGACGCTGATCGCGATGGGCCAGGACTATCTGAGTGAAGGTATCCGGGTGAACCCGGTGCCGCAGGACGGTGCACGGCCATGACATCGATCATTGATGGCGCAATCGGCCGGGCACGGATGGTGCTGGCGATCCTCGTCTGCGCCATCATCGCGGGCACGGCGACCTATATCGGCCTGCCCAAGGAAGCCGACCCCGATATTCCGATCCCGTTCGTGGCGATTACCGTGCCGCTCGACGGCGTGACCCCGGAGGATGCCGAGCGGCTGCTGGTGCGGCCCATCGAACAGGAAATCCAGGCGCTTGAGGGGCTGAAGACATTCCGCGCCTTCGGTATGGAAGGCGCCGCGCAGCTGATCCTGGAATTCGAGCTCGACGCGGATGTGAACCAGGCGGTGATCGACGTGAAGGACCGCGTCGACATGGCCAAGCGCTACTTCCCGCAGGATGCCCGCGAGCCGATCGTCAGCGAATTCAACGCCGCGCTTTTCCCGGTGCTGGTGGTGAACCTGTATGGCGACGCGCCGGAGCGGGGACTCGCGCGCATCGCCGAGAACCTCAAGGACCGGCTGGAAGCTGACCCCGGCATCCTCGAGGCGCGGGTGCTGGGCAAGCGCGAGGAGCTGCTCGAGATCATCGTCGATCCGGTCAAGCTCGAGACGTACAATATTTCCTATCAGGAGATCATGTCGGTGGTTTCGGCCAACAACCGGCTGGTGCCGGCGGGCTCGATCGATACCGGACAGGGCAGTTTTGCGGTCAAGGTGCCAGGCATCATCCGGGGCGCCGAAGATGCGATGAGCCTGCCGATCAAGCGGACCGAGGACGCGGTCGTGACGCTGGGCGACATCGCGGATATCCGCCGGACCTTTAAGGATCCGACCGGCTTTGCGACCTTCAATGGCGAGCCGGCGCTGCTGATCGAAGTCATCAAGCGCACCGGCGCCAACATTCTGGATACGGCCAATTCCGTGCGCGCGATCATCGCCGATGAGAGCGAGACCTGGCCGGCCAGTGTGCGCACCGAGATCACCTCGGACATGTCCGAAATGATCGGCTCGCAGCTTGGCCAGCTTCAGAGCTCGATCATGACGGCGGTGCTGCTGGTGATGATCATTGTGGTGGCGGCGCTGGGGCTGCGCTCGGCGCTGCTGGTCGGCATCTCGATCCCGACCTCTTTCGTCATGGCGTTCCTGTTCCTCGGCGCGGCCGGCTACACGATCAACATGATGGTGATGTTCGGCATGGTCATCGCGGTGGGTATCCTCGTCGATGGCGCCATCGTCGTGACCGAATATGCTGATCGGAAGATGGCCGAGGGCCAGAACCGGAAGGAAGCCTATGCGATGGCCGGCAAGCGGATGTTCTGGCCGGTGGTCAGCTCCGCGCTGACGACGCTGGCGGCGTTCGTGCCGTTCCTGTTCTGGAACTCGATGCCCGGCAAGTTCATGGCCTATCTGCCGCTGACGCTGATCTTCGTGCTGACGGCCTCGCTGATCATGGCGCTGATCTTCCTGCCTGTGCTGGGCTCGGTGCTCGGGGCGCGGCCCGGCGGGACGGATGAGGATCTCGCGGCGCTGGCAGGCGACGCGGACCCGCGCAAGGCCAAGGGCTGGCTCGGCACCTATGTGGGCATTGTCAGCCAGACGATCCGGCGGCCGCTGCTGACCAGCGCGGGCGCCATCGGCGTGGTCGTGCTGATCTTTGTCTGGTTCGGCTCGCAGAACCACAAATCCGAACTCTTCCTCGATATCGAGCCGGAGCAGGCTTTCGTATTTGTTCAGGCGCAGGGCGCGCTGTCGGCGGCTGAGCAGGCAAACCTCGTGCGCCGGGCCGAGGCCCAGATCACCGGCATGGACGGTATCAAGGCGCTGTCGACCCGCACGGGCGTGTCGTCGAGCGGCATGAGCTTTGACGGCGTCAGCGGTGTGCCGGTCGATGCGATTGGCCAGATCCTGATGGATCTGAAGACGACCAGCGACGGCAATTATAATGGCCGCGAGACGCTGCAGAATGTGCGCGAGCGCCTGGCGCAGGTGCCGGCGCTGCGGTTCGAAATCAAGCCGCGCGAACAGGGCCCGCCCTCCGGCAAGGATGTGCAGGTGGCGCTGCTGGGCCAGGACGCTGCTTCGCTCGACCGGACGGCGACGATGATCCGCGGCTGGCTCGAAGCGCGGCCGGATGTGTATGAGATTGACGATTCCCGGCCCCTGCCCGGCATCGAGTTCCAGCTGAGCGTGGACCGCGCGGAGGCCGGCAAGTTTGGCGTCGATGTCGCGCAGGTCGGCGCAGCGGTGCAGCTGGTGACAAACGGCGTACTGGTGGGCCGGTTCCGCCCTGATGACGCCAATGACGAGATCGATATCCGCGTACGCTTCCCGGAAGCTGACCGGTCGGCTTCGGCGCTCGACAGCCTGCGGATCGCCACACCTGAGGGCAATGTGCCGCTGTCGCTGTTCGTGACGCGGGAGCCGGCGCCGCGCATCAGCTCGATCGAGCGCCGGGATGGGCGGCGGGTCGTGGATGTGCGCGCGAACGCCGTTGAACAGGGCACGGGTGCGGCGCTGGTGGCGGATCTGCGCGCCTGGATCGCGACGCAAGACATGCCGGCGGGTGTGGATATCCGCTTCGAGGGCGCCGACGAGGACGCCGCCGATGCCGCTGCTTTCTTCCAGGGCGCGGCGCTGGCGGCGCTGTTCATGATGGCGATCATCCTGCTCTGGCAGTTCAACAATTTCTGGCAGGTGGTGCTGACGCTGTCGGCCGTGATCATCTCGACGGCGGGCGTGCTGGTCGGCATCAATCTGGTGCTGCCTTACATCTCGCTGCTGATGATCGGGACCGGGATTGTCGCGCTGGCGGGCATTGTCGTGAACAACAATATCGTGCTGATCGACACCTATAACCGTCTTCTGAAGGATGGCCGCTCGCCCGAGGATGCAGCGCTGGCGACGGCGGCGCAGCGGATCCGGCCTATTCTGCTGACCACGGGGACGACCGTGTGCGGACTGTTCCCGATGATCATCCAGATGAATGTGAACTTTGCGCAGGGCGCGATCAGCTTTGGCGGGTCGAGCTCTGAATGGTGGGTGCAGCTGGCGACGGCGGTGGTGTTCGGCCTGTCCTTCTCGACGATGATGATCCTGCTGGTCACGCCGTCCTGGCTGCTGGTGCCCTACCGCATCCAGCAGCGCAGCGCCAAGATCAAGGCCTGGCTGGCGACGCGGACGCCGCGCAAGGACGGCCGGGACGGCGAAGGCGATGCGGGCCTGACTTCCGCCAATGAGAACAAGGGCCGGCCGCCGCGCGAAGTGCTGCCCGCGGCGGAATAGGCCGGGCTAGTCTGCCGGGCGGATGCGGTAGACGGCGGTGGCCGACATGGCGATGCCGGAGGCGGCCTCGGCGGTGCCGCCGGTGAACAGGATGGTGCGGGTCTTGCGGTCGATGCGGGGGCGGTAGGTCAGCGCGGCGGGGTCCACGGCGCTTGCCGAAACATCCATCGTGACCGAGATCAGATCGAGCTTGCCCGGCGCACAGGCAGCTTCGCCATCGGCGCGGATCGACTGCATCAACTGCAGCGCAATCTGCTCGTCTGCGGCCAGGCTGGTGATCATGGTCATGAGGCGCCCCCTTCGCGGTTGAAGGCGTCTAGCGGCTAATGAGGCGTCTGAAAAGAGCGGGATTTGCCGGTCAGGCGGCGCGGACGCCGGCAGAGGCAGCGGTCTGCTCGCGGTCATGCGCGATGATCGCGCCGAGGTCGCCGAGACCCTTCTGGCCGTAATGGCTGGCCATCCAGTTTCCGACTTCGGTGGGCAGGCGCGCAATCTCGGCATGGCCGAGGCCGGCATCATGCAGGGCGCTGAACATATGTTCGACCACGCGGCGGCGGCCGCCAGGGGTCTGTTCGATCAGGCGGGCAATGTCGCCGACGGGGGCGCCGATGTCTGACCCGGCGCGGGCGGCGAGCTGACGGGTGCCCGGCACGGCGCGGAAAACGGCGCTGGCGAGCGGGGCATTCTGGCGCTCGGCAGCGTTGAGAAAGATGCCCAAGGCCTGGCGCGCGGTGGCTTCCGCGAGACCACTGGATTTAGCGAGATGCGCTATGAGATCATTCATCATGGGCGTAGCATTCCTAAGATCCAGTGGCCTCGGGGAGCCCTCAATAGACGCCAACGTGGTTTCCGAATTCTGAATCGGGTGAATCTTTTTGGCGTTTGCGTGAAGAAAGAGCTTAAGCCGGGTTAGGGCCGGGTAAACAAATGCGCCGGTTTTGTTTACGGCTCGCTCAGCATGAGGGGCAAAGGAGGCGGCGGCATGATCCGGATCGGTATTCTCGGCGCGGCGAAGATAGCGCCCAAGGCGCTGATCCCGCAGGTGGAGCGGCGGGAGGACTGCGTGATCACCTGCGTGGCGGCGCGCGACACAGGGCGGGCCAAGGCCTTTGCCGAGGCGCATGGCATTCCGGCGGTGGCGGAGAGCTATGAGGCGCTGGTGCAGCGGGCGGATGTGGACCTTGTGTATAACGCCCTGCCCCCGCACCGGCATGCGGACCTCTCCATCGCGGCGCTGGAGGCGGGCAAGCATGTCTTGTGCGAGAAGCCGTTTGCGATGAATGCCGGCGAGGCGCGGCGGATGGCCGAGGCGGCAGCGCGGACGGGGCGGCATCTGATCGAGGCGTTTCATTACCGGTTTCATCCGATGTTTCTGGACATTCTGGAGACTGTGCGCAGCGGGGCGATCGGGCGGATCTGCGCGCTGAAGGCGGAGTTTTCGGTAGCGATCGCCTACCGGCCCGAGGAGCTGCGCCACCGGCCGGACCTGGGCGGCGGGGCGCTGATGGATCTGGGATGCTATCCGGCGCACTGGCTGCGCACGCTGGCGGGGGGCGAGGCGGAGGTGGTTTCCGCGCGGATTGAGGAGGGTACGCCGGGGGTGGACCTCGTGACCGAGGCGGCGCTGCGCTTTGACGGCGGCGTACCGGCGCGGCTGCGCACCTCTATGCGGCCGGGGCAGCGCTTCAAGGCGCTTATCGCGGTGCAGGGCACCGAGGGGCTTCTGGTGGCCCGCAATCCGATCCATCCGAGCAAGGGCAACTCCATCTCGCTGCGGCGCGGGGGCGATGTGAAAAACTATACCGTGGACGGAGCGACGACGTATGACTATCAGCTTGCGCATGTGATGGATGTGCTGGCCGGACGGGCGGCGCCGCTGACCGGCGGGGCGGACGCGGTGGCCAACATGGCGCTGATTGATGCGATCTATCTGGCAGGCGGGCTGCGCCCCCGCGGGCTGTGACGCGGCTTGCCCGCGGCGGCGGGGCTGTGGTATGCGGGGCGCATCGCAACAGGCGCTGAGCGCGGCCGTCTGCCGGACTTCCAGTTCATGGGCCGGAGAGGCAACCGCGGCGCAGATGTTCCTGTGCGTTGGGCCGCGAATACTGCCGCCCTGCTCCCAGGATCGTTTCAGCCGGGAGTGACCCATGAAGACCATTATCGAACCGTTCCGCATCAAATCCGTCGAGCCTATCCGGATGACGACGCGCGAAGAGCGCGCGCATCTGTTGAAGGCCGCCGGTTATAATTTGTTCAAGCTGCATTCGGATGATGTGATCATTGATCTGCTGACGGACAGTGGCACATCGGCGATGAGCGCGGCGCAGTGGGGCGCGGTGATGACC
>JBKBVT010000060.1:0-5284 GCA_046289305.1 Hyphomonas sp.
CAGGCCCAGCCGGTTCATGCCGGTGTCGAAATGCAGCGCGCAAGTGCCCTTCGGCGCGGAGGACCAGAGTTTGACATGCGCCTCGCTGGACAGCACCGACGTCAGCGCGGCATCGCGGTAGACGGCCAGTTCGCCCCGCTGCGGCCCGTTCAGCACGAAGATGCGCGGGCTGCGGCCCACGGCCTTGCGAACCGTCAGGCCCTCCTCTGCGAAGGCGACGAAGAACGTCTCGCACCCCGCCGCGCGCAGTGCCCGCGAGACCCGCGCTGCGCCGAGGCCGTAGCCATCGGCCTTCACCACCGCAGCGGTGGTTGCGGATGGGTGGAGCGCGTCGAGAACCTGCCAGTTCTCGACGATGTTCTGGGTCATGACATGGGCGCGGGGCATGAGGCTCATATCCCCACCGCTAGGCCAGTTTCAGCGGCTTGTCATCCTGCCCGGCCACCCGGTTCATACCGTTGGACCCAGGCGGAGCCTTTCATGTTCCAGACCGGCGTCGAGAGCGCCATCCAGACGATCAGGATTAGCATCCCGCCGGCCGGCACGATGGCGATTTTCTGCGGTCCGAACAGGTCCACCAGCGCGCCCATCATGGCCGCGCCGATGGGCGCGCCGGCCATGAAGCCGAGCTGGTAGATCGACAGGACGCGGGCCAGCTGGGCCTTGGGGGCGGCGTCCTGCACGATCGCGCGGCTCATCGCGATGGAGATGCCGGCGGCGAGGCCCCAGACGAAAACGATGAGCAGGAATGCCCAGTGCGGCACATTCCAGAACAGGACGAGGATGCTGGTGGATCCCAGGAACTGCGCGATCAGCAGCAGCCGCCCCTGCCGCTTGATCCGCCGGAACACCGCCAGCACTACGGAGGAGACGAAGGCGCCCATCCAGAAGGTCACGAACATGTCCCGGATGCCGGATGAGCCGAGATGGTAGACGTCCCGGTTGATGATCGGCAGCACCACAAGAAACGCGCCGATCACAAACACGCCGACGCCAAACATCAGGAGCGTCATCGCCCAGAGCTTGCCGTCGCTGCGCACGGCGCGCATGCCCTCCAGGATGTCCCCGAACGCCGCGCCAAAGCCCTTGCGCCCGGTGCGCACCTGCTTGCCGCGCGCCATGAACAGCGCGAAGCCGGCGCCGAAAGCGAGGCAGATCCCCTGGATCGCCAGCAGCGTCTGTGCCGAGATCGGCCCCACCAGAAACCCGCCCATCCAGGCCGGCATCCGCGTCGCCTGGTCGGCATAGCCGGCGAGCGTCAGCCCGGCGATCTGGGCCAGGAACTGCGCCATGGTCGCCAGCGTCACGCCGAGCTGCAGGGTCAGGCCTGAGCCCACTCTCATGCGCCGCTCGACCACCTCGTTCACGATCGCGTCGCGGGCCGGCATCATGAAGGCGCCGACCGTACCGATCGAGAGCCCATAAATGATCATACCCGCATAGCTGAGCTCACCGCGCGAGACGGATAGGGCAAGGAAGAGCGCTGGCAGGGCAGCGAGCAGGTGCAGGAGGATCAGCAGGCGCCGCCCATCCGCGCGCTCGGCCACGACGCCGCCAATCAGCAGGAAGATCACCGACGGCGCTGACAGCGCCATATTGGCGAGGCCAAGCGCCAGGCCGTCCATGTTGAGATGGCCGCGACCGGTGATGAGATAGGGAAACAGCACCAGCTGCAGGCCGAACGCCATGAACCAGCTGCACTGGACGCCGAGATAAGCCGGAAGCTCGATCTTCACCCCGCGCCTCAGGCGCCGGGCGCGCCAGCCATTGGCGGTGGCCAGAAAGGAGGCACCGGCCGTGATCGCCTCACTCAGCCCGCTGACCGGCGAGGTCGTGTCCGCCTGCGCATCACCCGGCGTCTGCCGGGCGGCGGGCTCTTCGTCATCGCTGGGAGGCGTCTGGTCCGTCATCTGTCCCTTCCACTCAGCCGGTGAACACTAAGGCGCGCGCCTCGGCAAGAGACGCGAGACGGCCGCCCCCCGGCGCGGTTGCATTGGCAGGGCCGGGCCGGTAAGTTCAAGTCTGGCAAGCCAGCGAGCGAGGCACCCGATGAGGACGTTCCGGCACTTGATCAGCTGGGGGCTCGCCCTCGTGCTGATCGCCTTCTGCCTTCACCTCACCTTGCACCCCCTGCCGGACCCGCCGCTGGGCATGGTCAAATTCTTTGATCCTCCGGGTGAACATGCCGTCTTTGCCACATTGGCGGAACGCACAGGCCTGACCCTGTTCGAACCGGCGGGCCGGTTCGTTGCGGGTATCCTTGAAGTGCTGGCGGCTCTTCTGATCCTGGTGCCGTTCACCCGCCGGCTAGGGGCCGGTCTTCTGGTGATCATGTTCGGGGTCGGACTAGGCCTCCACCTGTCGCCTTTGCTCGGCCGCGAAATAACGATGGCGGACGGGATGACAGATGGCGGCGTACAGTTCCTGAACACGGTTATCGTGTTCGCCCTCGGCATATTGCTGCTTGTGGTGCATCCGGGCAAGGCGCGCAGCCGCTAACACCCTGAAAGACAAGGTTTCGTGACGGTGGGCCTGCCAGGCTTCCGGTCCACAACTCGTTAACGCATTGGCGGTTATCATAAACGCTCGAACCGAGGCGAGCAGATGATTGATGAGCCAGAGTCGGACGAGGCTAGCCCTGCCGGAGTTGCACGCGATGCGCTCCTGAGGCGCATTCTTGATGTCGTCTCGCTGCCGGCTTCGCGCGTGCCGCCGCAGGACCGCCAGATGGCGGGAGATATCCTGCTTGACCTCCTCTTCCATGCCGGTGCGCGCGAGCGGATGATGTGCGCCCAGCGACTCGCGGCGAGCCGGGAAGCGCCGCGTCGCCTCCTGCGCTATCTCGCCCAGTCCGAATTCCAGATCGCCCGGCCGCTGCTTGAGGAAAGCGAGGCGTTCGACGATTGTGACCTCGCCGAGATCGTACAGCTCGGAACTGCCGAACACCGGCTCGCAATTGCAAAGCGCCGCAATCTCAGCGTGGCCGCCACCGCCGCCCTCTCGATCCATGGCGAGGCGCATGTCGTGCGCGACCTGCTGACCAACCGGACAGCGGTCTTTGCCGAGACGACGATTGACCGGCTGGTGGCCAAGTCGCGCGAAGAGCCGACCTTCTGCGCGCTGCTGGTCGAACGGATAGAACTCAAGCCCTCGCATGCGATGGCGATGTTCTGGTGGTCGGACGGGCCGACGCGTCGCAAGATTCTGACACGCCACGCCGCCGACCGCGCCGAACTCATCTCGATGTGTTCCGATGTGTTCGAGATGGCTGCCATCGAAGGCTGGAGCGATCCGGTGGCGCGCAAGGGCCTACAGCTGATTGAGAGGCGTCAGCGCAATCGTGCGGCGATAGAACGCAGCCCGTATGGCAGCCTCGAGGAAGCGGTCGAGGCGGCGGCCAGCGACGGCATGAATGCACAGATTGCTCAGGAGATCGGATATCTCTCCGGTATCAAGCCGGTCACGGCCGCGAAGATCCTGTCGGATTCTGGCGGCGAAGGGCTCGCCGTGCTGTGCAAGGGCACCGGCCTCAAGCGGCATTACCTGCCCATGCTCTGGACTGCGCTGCGCCGGCCGGTCGAGCTGGAGCCGGGTAAGCCGCATCCGCATTTCGCGGTGGTGTCTGAAATCTATGAAGTGCTCTCGGTCGCCCGGGCGCAGACGACGCTTCGCTACTGGAACTGGTCGCTTTCCTCGGCCTATTCGCCCTCGGCTCTGCGCAATGCGCAGCAATTGGGCGACCCAGCGAATGAGGAAGCAGAATTTTCTGCCGCCCAGCGCACAGCCCGCCTCGTCTTCGGGCGGTAGTGTCTTTTTCGCCGCAGACAGGCTTCCCAAGTCGGCATCTGGCCGTTAGGTGGGGCGTTCACCAAACCGGGACTGTTCAGAGTTGAGGGGCGCAGTGGCGTATTTCCTAGCACTTTTGACGGCCATTACGGCGTTCTGGCTGGGTAACTCCGGCCACTACAAACCGCTGATGCTGTTCTTCGGGGCGGCGTCCGTCATCCTGACGCTCATTCTGTCACGGCGGCTGGGCATCATCGACCGAGAAGGCGCGCCCTATGTGCGCCTGCTCGCATTGATGCGCTATTATCCCTGGCTGACCGTGGAAGTGATCAAGTCCAACTGGGTCGTCATCAAGGCGTGCCTCAAGGCGGATCTCGACATCGTGCCGACGCTCACCAAGATCCGAACGAAATGCCGCTCCGATCTGGGGCGCGTCACCTTTTCTAATTCACTGACACTGACGCCAGGCACGGTGACGGTTGAGATCGACGGCGACAAGTTGCTGGTCCACGGCCTGTATGAGGTCAACACCCAGCCGGAGGGGTTTCTCGAAATGGACCGCCGCTGCGCCGAGGCCTGTGACCCCACAGAGGTGAAGGTATGACCGCCGCCGCGCTCGTCGCCCTGTTCATCGGAATGGGCCTCCTGCTCGTGCGCGTGCTGGGCGGGCCGACTATGTATGACCGCATCATGGCGTTCAACTCGTTCGGCACCAAGACTGTGCTGGTGATTGGACTGCTCGGCTATGTCATGGGCCGGCCCGACTTCCTCGACATTGCGATGCTGTATTCCCTGCTCAACTTCGTCTCGACCATCGCGATCCTGAAATTCTTCCGCTACCGCTCGTTCCAGGTGCCGCTGTCGCGCCGTGCCGATCCGGCAAAGGGAGGCGACTCGAATGGGTGATTTCTTCGCAATGCTGGGCGGCGGCTGGGATACGCTGCGTCATCCGCTGGGGGCGGCGGCCTGCCTCGTGGGCGCGGTCCTATGTCTGATCGGCACGATCGGCGTGCTGCGCTTTCCCGATTTCTACACCCGCCTTCACGCGGCTAGCATCACCGACACGTCCGGCGCGGCCATGGTGCTGATCGGCATGGCGCTGATGGCGCCCAACTGGATCGTGCTGGTGAAGCTGTTCTGCATTTTCATCTTCCTCTTCCTGACCGGGCCGACGAGCACCCACGCCGTCGCCAATGCCGCGCATGTGGCTGGCCTTCAGCCGCGGATCGGACCGATGGACGCAGAAGATGATTTCGAGGAGGGGCGGTCATGAGAGAGCTGTTCGCGCTCGATGCCGGCCCGGCGCTGATCAATATTGCGCTTCTGTCGATCCTGTTCGTCGTTGCGATTGCGATTGCGCGTCTGCGCAGCCTGTTCGCCATCGTCATGCTCAGCGGTGCTTACTCGCTGATCTCCGCCGCCTGGTACATCGCGGTCGACGCGGTCGATGTCGGCTATACCGAAGCGGCTGTTGGCGCGGGCATGTCCACAGCCGTTC
>JBKBVT010000060.1:5294-13183 GCA_046289305.1 Hyphomonas sp.
GCTGCTGACGGCGCGCACGGCGAAGCCTGAAAAGCCGCTCAGCCGGATCGGGCCGTTTCTCGTCTGCGGCGCGACCGCGGCGATGCTGATCTATGCCACCGTCGACCTGCCAGGCATCGGCGATCCAAACTCGCCCGCGAATACCGGTCCCGGCTACACCTACCTGCAGATCAACTGGTACGACACCGGCATCCAGAACGTTGTCACCACCGTGCTCGCAACCTACCGCGCCTTCGATACGTTCGGCGAAGTCGTCGTCGTCTTCGTCGCCGGTCTTGCCGTTGCGATGCTGCTGGGCTTCGGCGAGCGGTCGCTGGAGGAAACGCTGCGCAATGGCGGCGCGCGTGCTCCCGCGTCCAAGCCAACCGCCCGCAAGGCGGAGCCGCCCGCCAGCGACGAGACGGGCAAGGAAGGGGGCACGACATGAAGACCGACCATCACGTCATCCTGCGGGTGATCGCGAAATGCTTCATTCCGCTGATCGTCATCTATGGCTTCTATGTCCATTTCCACGGTGAAGTCGGCCCAGGCGGCGCCTTCCAGGCAGGCGTCGTTCTCGCGGTTGCGCTGATCCTGCACTCGCTGATCTTTGGCCTCGCCAACACGATGAAAGCGGTTCCGCCGGTATTTGCCCGCTCGCTCGCCGCCGTTGGCGTTCTGCTGTTCGGCGGCGTGGGCGTCTGGGCGCTGGTGAAGGATGGCAACTACCTCGAATACCAGGCCCTGCTGGGCGAGCCGCCCGGCGGCCATGACGGGCAGCATCTCGGCATCATCATCATTGAGCTTGGCGTCCTGTTCGCGGTGGCCGGCGCCATGGTTACGATCTTCTACGCGCTCGCTGGCCGGGTCGCGGAGATCCGGGACGAGGACTGGTAAGCCATGCTCGAATTCATCCTCGAACGCGCCAGCTATTGGGCGATCATCGGGCTGATGATGATCGGCCTGTTCATCGCCTTTTCGGCGGAGAACCTGATCAAGCGCCTGGTCGGCCTGTCCATTTTCCAGACCACGGTCTGCCTGTTCTATGTCGCGCTCGCCAAGGTCGACGGCGGCACCGCGCCGATCCTGTTGCCGGAGGATACGCCCTACGGCTATGCGCCGCCCGTGATGGAAGGCGCCGATGAAATGACGGCGGCGACCGGCGAGCGCTTTGCGGACCTCGTGCATGTCTATTCAAACCCCCTGCCGCACGTGCTGATGCTGACCGCAATCGTGGTCGGCGTGGCGACCCTGTCGGTCGGTCTCGCCCTGATCGTGCGCATCCGCGAAGCCTATGGCTCGATCGAGGCCGACGAGTTGCGCGAGATGGATATCGAAGTGGCTGAGGCCCAGGAGGCCGAGGCTGCCAGAGACCTGAAAGAGGTATCGGCATGATCCTCGAAACCGTGCTGTCCTCGGCCCCTGACTGGATGGTCGCGCATGCGGCTGTGCTGGTTGTCGTGTTCCCGCTGATGGCGGCGGCGCTGGTTGTCCTGCTGCCGGGCGGCCGGCTGCCCTGGGTCCTAACGATTCTGACGACCGCCGCTTCGTTCATCTGTGCGCTGATCGTGCTCGCGACTGTGCAGAGCAGCCCGCTCGGCGTTATCAGCTACCAGTTGGGCGGCTGGCCCCCGCCAATCGGGATCGAGTTCCGCATCGACGCGCTGAACGCGATGATCTTTCTGCTGGTTACCTTCATCGGCCTGCTCGCCTCGATCTTCTCATGGCCGACGGTGACGGCGGAGCTGAAGACCGAAAAGCTCGGCATGTTCTACGGCGCCTTTCTGCTGTGCTTCGCGGGCCTTCTGGGCGTGGCGGGCACGGGCGACGCATTCAACATGTTCGTGTTCCTCGAGATCAGTTCGCTGGCGACCTATGCGCTTGTCGCGATGGGCGCACGCCGCGACCGGCGCGCGCTACCGGCGGCCTTCAACTACCTGATCATGGGCACGCTCGGCGCCAGCTTCTTCGTCATCGGTGTGGGCTTCCTCTATGGCGCCACCGGCACGCTGAACATGGCAGATCTTGCCGAGCGACTGCCGGCGCTGACCGGGAACCGCAGCGTGCAGGTCGGCTTTGCCTTCATCGTGGTCGGCCTCGGCCTCAAGGCCGCGATGTGGCCGCTGCATCAGTGGCTCCCGAACGCCTATTCCTATAGCCCCAGCTTCGTGACGATGTTCCTCTCGGCGACCGCCACGAAAGTCGCGCTGTATGCGCTCGTCCGTTTCCTGTTCACCGTCTTCCAGCCGGAATACGCCTTCGAGCAGGCGAGCTTCGTCTGGATCTTTGCGCCGCTGGGTATTGCCGCGATGCTGATCTGCTCCTTCCAGGCCTGTTTCCAGACGGATGTGCGCCGGATCCTCGCATACTCCTCTGTAGCGCAGGTCGGCTACATGATCCTCGGCATCTCGCTGGCCACAGCCGCAGGGGTCGCGGCGGGCCTGCTGCACCTGTTCAACCACGCCTTCATCAAGGGCGCGCTGTTCATGGCGGTGGCAGGCGTCTGTCTTACCTTTAAGGGCTCGCACATCCGCGACTTTGCCGGCGCCGGGCGCAGCGCCCCCTGGACGATGACGGCCTTCGCCATCGCCGGCCTGTCGCTGATCGGTGTGCCGCTGACCGCAGGCTTCATATCGAAGGTGCAGCTTGGCTATGCGCTGTTCGATGCCGGATGGTGGTGGGCGGTCCTGCTGGTCGTGTTCTCCAGCTTCCTCGCCGTGTTCTATATGGGCCGCGTGTTGCAGGCGATCTTCTTCATGCCGCCGGCCGATCCGCGCAAGCTGCCGAAGGAATCCCCGCTGATCCTGCTCGTGCCGCTCTGGGTGCTGGCGCTGGCGAACATCTATTTTGGCGTTGCGGCGGATCTGCCGATCGGTCTTGCGCGTGATGCGGCGGTCGCCGCGCTTGGATTGGAGGCGTTCCGATGACCCCGGAAACCCTCATCATTGCGGCGCTCTGCCTGCCGCTGCTGATCGCCGCCGGCATTGCGCTGGCCGGCAAGTTCCCGAACATCCGCGAAGGCGTGACGATTGTCGGCGCGATCTGCCTGTTCTGGGTCGTCATCCAGCTGACCCTGATGGTGGCGGCCGGCGAGCGTCCCGCGCTCTATCTCGGCGACGCCGCGCCAGGGCTCTCCTTCTCCTTCCGGCTTGAGCCGGTCGGCGCGCTGTTCGCGTTCGTCGCCAGCGGGCTGTGGATCGTCAATTCCTTCTATTCGATCGGCTATATGCGGGGCGCCCGCGAGCGCAACCAGACGCGCTTCTATGCCTGTTTCGCCATTGCGCTGTGCGGCGCGATGGGCGTGGCGATGGCCGACAACCTGTTCACCCTGTTCATCTTCTATGAAGTGCTGACCCTCTCGACCTATCCGCTGGTGGCGCACAAGGGGGATGCGGCGGCGCAGCGTGGGGCGCGGATCTATCTGCTCACCCTGCTGGGCACCTCAATCGGTTTCTTCCTGACCGCCATCATGTGGACCTGGGTCATCGCTGGCCAGAATCTGGATTTCGTCGAAGGCGGGCTTCTTGCCGGGACAGACGCTTCACCGGCCGTTCTGGGCGCGCTGCTGCTGCTCTTCATCTTCGGCATCGGCAAGGCGGCGATCATGCCGTTTCACCTCTGGCTGCCGAATGCGATGGTCGCGCCGACGCCTGTCTCCGCGCTCCTGCACGCTGTGGCGGTAGTCAAGGCCGGTGTGTTCACCGTGCTCAAGGTGACGATGTATATCTTCGGCACGGATGTGCTGAAGGAGGTGCCGACGCGCGAATTCCTCATGGACCTCGCCTGCTTCACCATCATCGTCGCCTCGCTGATTGCGCTGACGAAGGACAACCTCAAGGCCAGGCTCGCCTATTCGACGGTGGCGCAGCTCTCCTATGTCACGCTGGGCGCGCTGCTCGCGCATGAAGCGGGCTTCCTCGGCGGCTCATTCCAGATTGCGGCGCACGCTGTTGGCAAGATCACGCTCTTCATGTGCGCGGGCGCGATCTATGTCGCCACAGGCATTACCAATGTGTCGGACCTGCGCGGCCTTGGGCGCAAGATGCCGTTGGTGTTCATCGCCTTCTTCATCGCCTCGCTGTCAATTATCGGCATCCCGCCCTTTGCCGGGGATTGGGCGAAGTATGAGATCGTGAAAGGCGCCAATGCGCAGGGTTATGGATGGGTACAGTATGTGCTGCTGACCTCGGCCGTGCTAAACATCGCCTATCTGCTGCCTGTCTCGATCCTCTCGATGATGCCGGCGCGCGGCAAGCCGAAGGAATTCAAGCGCCCCGGCGGCGCCCCGGCCCTGACAGTGGCCGCGCCGGTGTTCACCGCCTCCCTCTGTTTCCTGCTGTTCCTGCTGGCCCAGCCCGTGATCGATTTCCTCACGCCGGCGATGGAGGCGACCAGCAGCACCCGCGTCGAGGAAAGGTATCTGCCATGACCGACGAGACAAAGCCCGCCAAGCGTGACGCGTCCGGCCGCTTCATCCAGAGCGCCGCCGAGCGGGTCAATGCCCTCAGCCGTACAGGCCCGAGCGGGGAACACCCGATGGGCAAGATTTTCTGGGGCTGGACGGAGTCGAAAGCTGCCGGGGCGCTGGTCTTCTGGGTCGTCGCCGCGCTCGCTGTCCTCCTGGTCGTTCTGGACTTCGTGATCGGGCGGACCGAGCCGGTCGCGCTCGCCGGGGCGGTTGGGTTCTATGCCCTGTGGGGCTTCGGCGCCTTTGCCGTCGTGGCGCTGGCGGGCTGGCCGCTCGGGCGGCTGCTGCGCCGCGACCTGAATTATTATGGCGAGGCCAGCGGCCCGCCGGCTGATATCGATCCGGCGATTGCCGAGGCGATGGGGGCGGGCAAACCCGGTCCGAATGAGGGAGGCGTCTGATGCCGGACTGGCTGGCTTCCTTCAATCCCGGTTTCCTGCTGATCCTGGCGGGTCTCATCGTCATGGTGATGCCGTCGCGCCAGATCCGTCATCTCCTGATGATGGTGGCGCCGCTGCTCGGCATCGCCCTGCTGGCGATTGCCCCGCACCAGACCGACCTGATGAACATCCCGGTGTTCAGCTACAGCGTCAGCGTCTACCGCGTGGACGGGCTGAACTTCGTCTTCGGCCTCGGTTTCCTGATCGCAGCGCTGCTCGTGGCGATCTATTCGCTGCACACCGATGATTCCCGCCGGGAGGGTATGGTGCTCGCCTATTCGGGCGCTGCCGTGGCCGGCGTGCTTGCCGGCGACCTAGTGGCGCTGTTCATCTTCTGGGAGCTGGCGGCGTTCGGCTCCGTCCTGCTGATTTTCCAGGCCGGTTCGCGCGGAGCCTACTATGCGGGCATGCGCTATCTGGTCATCCAGCTGATCTCGATGATCATCCTTCTGTACGGCATGTCCTATGTTGGCCGCTACACCGGCGACCTGTCGCTCAAGGCCTTCACCAGCTTCAGCGATCCCGGCGCGCTCTACGTGTTCATCGCCTTCGCGATCAAAGCCGCGTTTCCGTTCTTCCATAACTGGCTGCAGGACGCGCTGCCGAAGGCGTCCGTGGTGGGCACCGTCCTGATGGCGGCCTTCACGACGAAGATTGCCGTTTACGCCTTTGCGCGTCTCTTTCCGGGCTTCGACATCCTGATCTGGATCGGCGCGGCCATGGCGGTCTTCCCGGTCTTCTTTGCGCTGATCGAGAATGATCTGCGCCGCGTGCTCGCCTATTCGCTGAACAATCAGATCGGCTTCATGATCTGCGCCATCGGGCTGGGCGTGGCAGGCACGGGCAATGCGATGGCGCTGAACGGCGTTGCGGCGCATGCCTTCGTGCACATCATCTACATGCTGCTGCTGTTCATGAGCATTGGCGCGGTGCTCTACCGCACCGGTACGGCGCGGGTCACAGAGCTTGGCGGTCTCTACCGGTCAATGCCCTGGACGGCGTTGTTTTGCGTCATCGGCGCAGCCTCGGTTGCGGCCCTGCCTCTGTTCTCGGGCTTCATCGCCCATTCGATGATCCTCAGCGCGGTCGTCTCCGAAGCGGCAAGCCAGCCGGGCCTGATCGCGGTTTGGCTGATGCTGCTCTTCGCCATGGGGGGCGTCGCCGCTCATGCCGGGGTCAAGGTTCCCTATGCCGCCTTCTTCGGCAAGGATCGGGGCCTGCGCGTCAAGGAAGCGCCGTTCAACATGCTCCTGGCGATGGGCATGGCGGCGTTGCTGTCGATCACGATCGGCCTGCCGGCACTGGTGCCGGGCTTCGGCCATAGCTGGCTCTACGGCCTCCTGCCGAACACGCTGGAAGCCGCGACCTTCCGGCCGTTCACAGCGGGGCATGTCCTGCCGCACCTGCAGCTCATCGTGCTGGCGCTGTTCGCCTTCATCCTGATGCGCCGCATCGGCCTCTATCCGCATGAGAAGCCCGGCCTGATCCTCGATACTGACTGGCTCTACCGCAGAGCCGGCACCGAAATGGTCAGCTGGGCCGGCACCATCCTCGGCAAGACCGGCCCCGCCATCGGCGCCGTCTTCGCGGGCCTGACCCAGCGCGCCTATGACCGGCTGGAGGCCACCTTCAGCCCGCAGGGCAATCTCGCGCGCGGCGGCCTGTCAGGCGGGGCGACGATCTGGATGGCGGTCATTCTGGCGGCCATCCTGCTGCTGTCATTCCTCAATGCCTGACACCGCCGCAGGCGCAAACCGGACCGGTTCTGCAATCAGCATTTGACGAAGGCGTCATCAGACCTACGCTTTTCTTGTTGAAACAAGGAAAGTCCGATGACGGTAGCGTCCGAAGCCCGCCTGGATACGGCTGAATACGTAGCATATGCTACAGAGATCGTGGCTGCCTATGTCAGCAATAATGCCGTCGGCCCGTCGGAATTGCCGTCCCTGATTCGCGATGTGCATGACTGTCTGACCGGCCTGTCTGCTGCCGAACCCGAACCCGCCGTGCTGAAACCAGCCGTTCCGGTGAAGAAATCCATCCAGGATGATTTCATCATCTGTCTTGAGGACGGGATGCAGTTCAAATCCCTGAAACGCCACCTTCGCTCGAAGTATGACATGTCGCCGGAGGAGTACCGCGAGAAGTGGAACCTGCCGGCAGACTATCCGATGGTGGCGCCAGGCTATTCTGCTCAGCGGTCAAGACTCGCCAAGAAAATGCGGCTGGGTAAGCCGAAGCGCTAAGCAAAAACCAAGAAATCGCCGTTTGTTGCGCCACCGGAATGATATATTCCGGTCAGTATTGTTAACAAAATGCTTCTGCGACTCTTGATCCCGGAGTCAACTCGCGTAATAGGTGAGTCTTGCGAATCACCACGGGGGTGGCGAAACATGCGTCAACACACGATTTTTGCCGGCGTGACACCGGCGCAGCAGGCCCTGATCCGTTACTGGCAGGCCAGGCGCAACACGTACGGCGCGGTGCCGCGCGAGAGCATCGATCCCGGCGCTCTACGCAGCATGCTGGCCAGCATTTCGATCGTCGCGATGGATGCCGAAGGCGAAGGCCGTTTCCGGATCGCCGGCTCGAGGCTGCGCGAGATATTCGGAACCGAAGTCAGGGGCCGCCCCGTCGCGGAAATCGCCGGGGCGCATGGCGAGTGTTATGCCCTTGGCCTTGCCGCTGCGGTCGAGCGCGGCGAGCCCGTCGGGGGCCTGATCGAGACGGGTGGCCGCGTCCATGCCTGGCTGCGCCTGCCGCTCGCCGGAGACGATGGAAGCCTCACCCAGGTCCTCTGCCATGACGAATTGCTCACCGCATCGGATCTGCGCCGCAACCCGCCCGCGTCAGACGGGCTTATCCAACATCCCAGACCCCGCTACGCCGCCTGATCTGCTTGTTCCTGCTGGCAATTCTAGTGTCGACATAGGAAATTAATCCTACACCTCTCCGAAGCGGGTTATACTCCTGCCAGAAACCGGATGAGGAGTGGTGGTATG
>JBKBVT010000061.1:0-13042 GCA_046289305.1 Hyphomonas sp.
GAATGTCGGCGCCGTTGAATTCCGGCGGCGCGGTGCGCTTGGAATTGTCGAGCACGAGCGTGACTTCCGCCGTTTCGCGCGCCGGACGGCTCTGTGAGCCGGAGAAGATCAGATCATCCATCTCCCCGCCGCGCATCGCCTTGGCGGAGTTGGCGCCCATGGCCCAACGAAGCGCTTCCAGCAGGTTCGACTTGCCGCAGCCATTCGGCCCGACAATGCCCGTCAGCCCCGGTTCGACCGGCACCGTCTGCGGATCAACGAACGACTTGAAGCCGGCGATGCGGAGTTCAGTGATCTGCATGCCGGTGCCTCATGGCTTATTCGCTGGCTTCGAGCGAAGCGAGCAGGCCGTCGAGATGGCGGGAGAAACCGTCCGGCGTGGTGAACTCGCCGGAGAAGTTACGCTTCACGCCATTGATAATGAAGGTCGGGGTTCCATCGACCTGGTATTGCTCTCCGGTCGCATAAGTATCCGCAATCGCCTGGCGGATATCCTTGTCATTGAGACAGACATCGAGCGCAGCTGCATCAGCAATACCGTGGCGCTGGCCGATGGCCGTCAGGGCGGCCGTGACCACGCCGCTCCCTGCGGCGGCGCGGATGCCGTCCTGATTGGCAAACAGGTCGTCCAGCACATCGAAGAAGCGCGCCTCACCGGCGCAGCGCGCCATGGCATAGGCGGCGACATCGATATTGTTCAGCGGATAGTCCTTGAAGACAAACCGCACCTTACCCGTGCTGATATACTTCTCCTGGATCACCGGCTTTACAGTCTCGTGGAAATACTTGCAGGCCGGGCAGGTCGGCGAGGCATATTCGATGATCGTGATCGGTGCATCTTCGGCGCCGAGCGTGTGCCCCAGCGTACCGCTTGCCGCGCCTGAATTGCCGGATTTGGGCGCATCGCTCCCGCTCGCCGCGCCGCAGGCAACAAGTGCCAGCGCCGTAACCGCCATGACTGCAAACCGCCGGGTGAAGTTGACCATGATCATACGCCTCAGTTTAAGGAATGAGTCGGCCCGGTTGCCAAAGAGTTAACGAATCCGGCGCCGCTGTTTACTCTGTAGCCGATAGCACAGCCTCGCCCAGCGCAACAATTGCGGCGCGCAGGCGCGGATTGTCGATCGGCTGGGCCTTCTCCGCAATTCCGGCCTTTTCCTGAGGGGACAATTGCCGCCATTTGCGCTGATACTCGCCCGGCCCCGTCCGCCGCACCTGGCCCTGCACGATCCGGATGCCCGCAATGTCCCCGCCCGCCGCCACCGAGACGCGCTGGCGGATGATCTCCGACTGGTGCTGGATCATCGGGGCCGCCTGGGGCAACACGGTCAGCGTCAGGATCCGGCCATCCTTGGAGGCGGAAATCTTTTCCGGCTGCGACCAGCGCCAGATCTGCTCCCCGGCAATCTGCCGCCAGTTGATCTGCAGGTATTTCAGCGGGGGCAGGCGGGCCGACCCAGCCTTACGCCCCACACGTTCCGCCGCCAGCCCCAGCGCCTTCATCGGCGCGCGCACCGGCCTCGCCCGCGAATAGCGCAGTTTCACCCGCGCGCGGGCCTCGGCGATGGGATCGAGATTTGACATCTTCACCATGCGCGCAAATGTGCCCGGCTTTGGCGGCGAGGGAAAGTGACAGCGATGACAGGCAGGTCAGATTTCCGTGAACTGCCCGGCCTGTTGCTGGACTGGTTCGACACCCATGCCCGCGACCTCCCCTGGCGCGCGCCGCTCGGCCAGCGGCGTGATCCCTACCGGGTCTGGCTCGCCGAGATCATGCTGCAGCAGACTACCGTTCCCCATGCCGCGCCTTATTACGAAGCCTTTACAAAGCGCTGGCCGACCGTCGAGGCGCTCGCCGCCGCCTCGGACGACGCCGTCATGTCGGCCTGGGCGGGGCTCGGCTATTATGCACGGGCGCGAAACCTCCTGAAATGTGCGCGCGAGGTGGCGGCGCGCGGCGGCTTCCCGGAGACCGAGGCCGGCCTCAGGACGCTGCCCGGAATTGGCCCCTATACCGCCGGTGCCATCGCCGCGATCGCCTTCAACCAGCCTGCCGCCGCCGTCGACGGCAATGTCGACCGCGTCTTCGCCCGCCTGATGGCACTCAAGGAAGACTGGGCCTCCGCCAAGAAGCGAATCTCCGCGCAGGTCGCGGAGTTGGTGCCAGATGCGCGCCCCGGCGATTTCGCCGAAGCGCTGATGGACCTCGGCGCCACTGTTTGCATGCCGGCCTCTCCGGCCTGCGGCCGCTGCCCGCTGTCAGACCTCTGCGCGGCAAAGGAAGAGGGATCGCCGGAGCGCTATCCCATCAAACCGCCAAAAGTCGCCCGGCCCATTCGGCATGGCCATGCCTGGGTCATGCTGCGCGGCGGTAAAGTCTGGCTCGTGCGCCGCCCGCCGAACGGCCTGCTCGGCGGCATGCTGGCCTTGCCTGGCTCGGACTGGACCGAGGGCGCCGCGCCTGAACATTATCCGCCCTTGGCCGCTGACTGGCGCAAGCTGGGCGAGGTGCGCCATGTCTTCACCCATTTCAGCCTGCGCCTGACCGTGTGGCAGGCCGAGCTGGCGGGTGAACCTGAAGGGGATGGCGAATGGACCCGAGTCGAGGCCGCTTCCGGTCTGCCCACGGTCTTCGCCAAGGCGCTCGCCCTCGCAGGCGGAAATGTCAGCCAGCGTTGAACACGTTGATCTGGACGAAGGCCGCCATGTTGATGCCCACGCTCATCCAGAACAGCTTCCGGAACACCGGCTTCTTCGTCTTGTGACGGAATATCTCCTGGGCGAGGATCGCGCCCGGCCAGCCGCCGACCAGACCGACCAGCAGCAGGATCGTCTCCGACACGCGCCACTCCTTCCGCTGGGCGGCACGCTTGTCGAGCCGGTAGCCGATGAAACAGGCAAGGCTCGCCAATCCGTACACGATCCACCAGATGGGTGAGACCGGCACCCTGAGCGTAATCGCCAGGACCAGTCCCGCAAACGCCGGAATGACGAGCACACCCGGCGCCCTACGCAGGAGCGTCATCCATAGGGGAGGGGACGCCACCTTGACCCTGACCGGGCGAATGTCCCGCGCGCGTACGCGCCCGGACTTTCTGCGGACCTCTTCATACGTGTAAAGATGACCTTCCTCGATCAGCCGGTCATCGCTGGCAAACTCGCGGACATGCGCAAACGCGTCCGGTCCGCCTTCCACCGGCTTCAGAAATCCAAAACCGCGCGCGTCATTCCAGCCCGAGAGCCGGCCTTCACGCCGGGCAGGCTGGCCCGTTGCCGAGCCGGGCTCGGCTTCGCGGGTCACGCGTCCTGCTCTTTATTGACTGAGGCCGCCAGGGCCGCCGCAAGGAACCGGTCGATGTCACCGTTCAGCACACCCTCCGTATCCGACGTTTCGACATCGGTGCGCAGGTCTTTCACCATCTGATAGGGCTGTAGCACATAGGAGCGCAGCTGATGCCCAAACCCGATGGCGCTCTTGTCTGCATACTGAGCATCTGCAACAGACTTTCGGTTCTGCAGCTCCAGCTCATACAGTTTCGAGCGCAGCATGTTCCAGGCCTCGGCGCGGTTCTGGTGCTGCGAACGGCCGGCCTGGCAGGCCACGACGATACCGGTCGGCGCGTGAGTCAGCCGCACGGCCGAGTCGGTCCGGTTGATGTGCTGGCCGCCCGCACCGGACGCCCGGTAGGTGTCGGTGCGCACGTCGGACGGATTGATCTCGATTTCGATCTTGTCATCGATGACCGGCGAAACGGCCACCGACGCAAAAGAAGTGTGCCGCCGCGCCGAGGAATCGAACGGCGAGATTCGCACCAGCCGGTGCACGCCCTGTTCGGACTTCAGCCAGCCATAAGCATTCTCGCCCTTGATCTGAATGGTCGCGGATTTGATGCCCGCTTCCTCGCCTTCGCGCTCGTCGAGCACCTCGACAGAATAGCCGCGCTTTTCCGCCCAGCGAATATACATCCGGCGAAGGATCGAGGCCCAGTCCTGGCTTTCCGTACCGCCTTCGCCGGCATTGATCTGCACATAGCAGTCATTCCCATCCGCCTCGCCGGAGAGGAGGGCCGCCAGTTCCGCCTCCGCCGCGCGCGTCGCAGCGCGGCGCAGCGAGGTTTCCAGATCGGCCAGCATTGCCGGATCGTCCTCGGCCATTTCCATCAGTTCCGGTGCGTCCGCAACGTCGCGGTCGAGCGTCTCGATGAGGGCAATGCCGTCCGCCAGTTTCTGGCGTTCGCGCATCATCAGCTGGGCTTCCTGCGGATCGTCCCAGAAGTCAGGCCGTTCGGACAGCGCGGTCAGTTCATCGAAGCGTTTTGTGGCTGTATCCCAGTCAAAGACGCCTCCGTAGCAGGGAGGCCGAATTCTTGATCTGGTCGATCAGCGAGCGGAGTTCTGCGGACATGTCTGCCTCTTGGGTCTGGAGTCTATCGGGGGCTGCCCGCGCCTATAGCCGGGCCGTTTGGAGGGGTCAAAGCGTGCGGGCGGCGCGTCAGAAGATATCGTCGAGGCTGGTGCCGGCCGTGTCTTCGTCCATGAGCGCCGTATTCTCGTCGGTCGGGCCGCAGGTGCCCGAGATCGACAGGCAGTCATCGGCGCCGTCGAAGGCTCTGAGGCCAGGCTCCGTGCCGGGCCGGAAGGCTTCCTCGATCACAACACCCGTGCCCGGACCGGCCAGGGCGCCAGTGGCCGCATTGATGCGCACCAGCCGCACGCCAGGCGGCATCCGGAACGGCGTCGGCGGCTCGTTCTCGAGCGCTTTCTCCATGAAGTCGGTAAAGATCGGTACAGCCAGCGAGCCACCGGCCTCGCCGCGTCCCAGCGAGCGGTTATCGTCAAAGCCGATGCGGATGCCGACAACGAGGTCCGGCGAAAAGCCGACAAAGATCGCGTCGCGGTAATCATCCGTCGTGCCGGTCTTGCCGGCGAGCGGCTTGCCGACGCGCAGGGCCCGGCGGGCGGTGCCGCGCTCGACCACGCCTTCCAGCATGTGGGTCACCTGATAGGCGACGATCGGGTCGAGCACCTGTTCGCGCGTATCCGGCAGCAGGGGCGGGGGCTGGCCATCCCAATCATCCTGGTCGCAGCCGCCGCAGCCGCGCACATCGTGCCGGTAGAGCGTGCGGCCATACCGGTCCTGGACCCGGTCAAGTAGGGTCGGCGTCACGAGGCGGCCACCATTGACGAAGGCCGCATAGCCGCGCGTCAGATCGAGCAGCGTCGTATCGCCGGAACCGAGCGACATGGCGGCGTAAGGCGGCAGGCGCTCATATACGCCGAGCCGTTCGGACAGATCCGAGACGGCCTGCATGCCGATATCCTGCGCGATCCGGGCAGTGACCATGTTGAGGGATTTTTCGAGCGCGACGCGCATCGTCACCATGCCGAACGACTGACCCGCCGTGTAGTTCTTCGGCGCCCAGTATTTCTGCGTCGACACGTCAAACGACACAAACGCCGCGTCCAGAAGCCGGCTGGCGGGCGTGTAACCCTTCTCCAGCGCCGCCGCATAGACGAACGGCTTGAAGCTCGAGCCTGGCTGCCGGCGGGACTGGGTCACGCGGTTGAAGGCCGACTTGAAGAAGGAATAGCCGCCCTGCATGGCGAGGATCCGGCCGGTATGCGGGTCGATCGCGATCAGCGAGCCGTCCACTTCCGGCACCTGCCGCAGCGTGGCATTGCCCACCGGTACCGCAGTCGATGCGGGCGCTTCGCTCTCGTCAGCATCCTCATCATCTTCATTGGCCGCAGCGGTCGCCGCCGCTGCCGTCGAGGTTGCGGTCGCATTCGCGGGTATTTCGCGCCGGAACTCCGCCAGCACGACATGGCCCACCTGCAGCCCGGCCTTGCCGTCCTCGGCTTTCCAGGTTTCGGCCCATTTCACTTCCTCGGCCGGCATGCGGATCTTGGCGCCATCGGTCAGGAGCAGCTCTGCGGCCGTCGCGCTGACGGACAGAACGAGGCCCGGCTCCCAGCCGCCATGGCCGCCCGGCAGCTCCACTTCCTTGAGCGCGGCGGCTGCGTCGCCGGTCACCGGCAGGATCGTCAGCGGACCGCGCCAGCCATGCCGGCGGTCATAGGACACAAGCCCGCTGCGCAGCGCGTCCTGCGCGGCCAGCTGCAGGCGCGTATCAATGGTCGAGCGGATCGACAGGCCGCCCTGTTCCAGCATCTCCTCGCCATAGGTGCTGATCAGCTCCCGGCGCAGTTCCTGCACGAAATAGGTGGTCGCCGCATATTCCGGCCCGCGCAGGCGGCGCGTCGTGGTCATTGGCCGGGCTTTCGCAACGTCCATTTCCTCGCGCGTGATGTAGCCATCCTCATGCATGCGATCGAGCACATAGTTGCGCCGGATCACGAGGCGTTCGGGATTGGTGTAGGGGTTCACCCGGCCCGGAAACTTCGGCAGTGAAGCAAGCGTTGCTGCTTCGGCCAGGTCCAGTTCCGGCAGGGATTTGTTGAAGTAATTCAGCGCTGCAGACGCCACACCATAGGAACGTCCGCCGAGATAGATCTCGTTGAGATAGAGTTCGAGGATTTTCTCCTTCGAGAATTCCTGCTCCATCCGCTGCGCAACGATCGCTTCCTTTGCCTTGCGCTCAAGGTTCTGGTCGTTGGTCAGCAGCATGTATTTGGCGACCTGCTGGGTGATCGTCGAGCCGCCCTGCATCCCGCCCGAGCCGGTGATCTTGTTGCGCACGGTATTGATCCCGCCGCGCGCGATGCCGGTATAGTCGAGCCCGTCATGGGTGAAGAAGTTCTTGTCCTCGGCCGAGACGAAAGCCTGGATCACATGTTCGGGAATGGACTCGTACGGCACGAACACCCGGTGCTGTTCCGCGAACTCCGCAATCAGGGCGCCGTCACCGGCATGCACCCGCGAGGTGATCGGCGGTTCATACTCTCGCAGCTTGGCAATCGACGGCACGTCCCGGCCCAGCGCCGCGAAGTACAGCCATATACCGATCAGCGCGATCAAGCCGAGCACGACACCCGCAATGGCCAGCCTCAAAAGCCATTTCAGCCACACATTCCAGCGGCCGGGCTCCTTGTACGGATCCGGGGCCTGCCGCCTGGAGGGCTGGAAGCTCGGCGGGGCATCATAGGCCGGCGGTGTGTTTTCAGTCATCTGCAAACCTTGCGGCGATTCGGTGGATCAGGCCTGTAGACCTGACTCTACGGGCATTTGCGGGTGATGTCGCATGTCTTTGCAGCCATACTAAGGCGCAGCGGCGCCCGGAAAAAGGGGCTGGATTCAGCTCGCGCTCAGATCCCGCGCCGCGTCGTTTCGCCGTCATCAATGCGGATCTCTGGGATCGGCTTCTTTTCTGGCACCGGCGTGGTCAGGCCTTCTTCCAGCTTGCGGGCGATCAGATCGCGCTCCGGCATGGGGGGGTGATTGTCGAGCGCCAGCTGCCACGCCTCGCGGGCGGCATCCTGCTCGTCGCCGTGCCAGTAGATGTCGCCGAGATGATCCTCGACTTCCCAATGGCGCTGCGGCTTCATGTCTTCGCGTGCGCCTTCGATCAGCCGGCGGGCCCGGTCGAGATCGCCGAGCTGGTAGAGCGCCCAGCCGAGCGAGTCCGCGATATAAGGATCACCTTCCGCCATCAGCATGGCGCGGGCCAGTATGCGGTAGCCCTCATCCAGCCGGTCAGTCCGGGTAATCAGGAAATAACCCAGGGAATTCAGCATATAAGGATCATTCGGCCGCGCCACCCGCTCGGACCTCAGGATCACCAGCGCCTCTTTCACGCGGCCTGCCTTGCCGAGATAGTTGGCCAGCGACATGCGCCGCGAATGCGTGTCGTCCAGCCGGCGTGCCTCTTCGGCATGTTCGGCCGCGAGCGCAGCCTCGCCGAAATGATCATAGATCGATCCTGCCAGTCCGTTGGCCGCGGCGCGCTCGGCCGGATTGTCGGCCAGCGCCAGCACTTCCGGCAGCAGGCTCATCGCCTTGCCGCCGTCATTCAGCAGCGCGCTCAGCTGCAGCGCGCCGTACAGCGTCTGCAACCGGTCATCCTCCTCGGTAATCTCGAGGGCGCTGGCGATGGCGCCCCGCGCGCCGGCCTCATCGCCGGACATCAGCAGCGCCTGGGCAGCGGATATCTGTAGCGAGGGTGACGGCTCCGGCGCCGCCAGGGCGACATGCGCAGCCGCCTCATAATAAGCCTGTTCATACAAGGCATTGACCAGCCCGCTGCGGACATTCCGGTTTGACGGGTCGACCACCAGGATCATCAGGTCAAAGGCGGCGCGCTGCGAATCGAAGCCGGAAATGTTGAGGCCCATGAATGCCCGCGACAGATAGCGCTGCTGCTGCAGCGCGGCCGACACATCCGAGAGCGATTGCGAGAACCCGGTGACCGCCGTCAGCGCCTCGTTATCGAGATTGCGCCCTGTCTCCAGGCTTTCGATGGCGGCGGCATAACTCGTTGCCTGCTCGGGCTGGGAATCGGCGAGGCGCTGATAGCTTGCCTGCGCTTCCTCGATCCGCCCGAGCCGCTGCAGCAGCAGCGCATGGCGCACGATCACGGAGCTGATCTGCGCAAACATGATTCCCTTCGGGTCGAACTCATGCTCGGGCGCCACGATCCGGTTGGGCGTCAGCGCCTCGTAGACAGCAAGCGCCTCGTCGGTCCGGCCCGCAGCCTCGAGCAAGGCGGCGAGGGAGAGGTCAGATGTCAGACCGGGCATGCTGTCCGCCACGTCCCGGTGGCGAGAGATGGCGGCGTCCGGCTCGCCCTCGAGCGCCAGGAACCAGGCGTCCAGCCAGACATAGAAGCCCGGCAGGTCCTCATCCAGCAGGTCATCTCCGGTAATGCCGAGATAGCGGCGTGCAGCTGCCAGGTCGCCATCGGCGGCGCGGTCGAGCGCCAGGAAGGCATTGTTGAAGCCGTCCTCATCGCGCTGGTCAGCCGGCAATCTGTACAACTGACGGATCAGGCCGGCCGCATCCCCGGCCCTGACCGCTTCATCCGCGCTCTCATAGCGTTTCGGGCTGCCATCGAGTCCGGTTTGGGCCAGCGCCATCGCGCCTTCAGAGAGCGGCGCCGTCACCTCTGGCGGCGCGGCGCCATTGCCGGCCGCTGATCCTCCGGCAGCATCCCAATTGCTGCCATCGACCACGGTTGCGCATCCGGCCGGCAGGAGCAGGAGGGCCGCGAGCGCGGCGCCGGTCAGGAGGTGCGGCAGGCGCTGCATGGGTGTTGCTTTCGTGGTGTGGCCAGGAACGCACAATCAAGCAGGCCCTTGCGGCAAGGGCAAGGCGCCCGGCGGTTCAAATCCGGGTCATCGCGGTTCGCCGCTCACCCTGCGGGCAGATGCGCCGCAGGGTGGGAGGTTGCGTTACATGTTGGGATAGGCTGGTCCGCCGCCGCCTTCCGGCACCGTCCAGTTGATGTTCAGGTTCGGGTCCTTGATATCGCAAGTCTTGCAGTGGATGCAGTTCTGGGCGTTGATCTGGAAGCGCACGCCGCCATTCTCCTGCACCCATTCATACACCCCTGCCGGGCAATACCGCGCCGACGGCCCAGCAAACACGTCATACTCAGAGGATTTCTGCAGCGCCATGTCGATCACCTTCAGGTGAACGGGCTGGTCTTCCTCATGATAGGTGTTGGTGAAGGCCACATTCGTCAGCTTGTCGAAGCTCAGCACGCCGTCCGGCTTCGGATAGGCGATTGGCTTGAACTTGCTGGCGGGCTTCAGTGATTTCGCATCATTCTTCCCATGCTTCAGCGTGCCGAAGAAGGAGAGTCCGCCGAACAGCGAATTGACCCACATGTCCAGTCCGCCCATCGGGATGCCAAGCGCGGTGCCGAGTTTCGACCAGAGCGGCTTCACATTCCGGACGGTCTTAAGCTCCTTGTAGACCGTGGAGTTTTCATACGCGTTCTCATAGCCCGTCAGCACATCGCCCGAGCGGCCCGCCTTGATGGCATCGAACGCCGATTCCGCGCCCATCATGCCGGTCAGGATCGCGTTGTGGCTGCCCTTGATGCGCGGCACATTGACGAAGCCAGCGCCGCAGCCGATCAGCGCGCCGCCCGGGAAGGCAAGCTTCGGCACCGACTGGAAACCGCCCTCGGTGATCGCCCGTGCGCCATAGCCGACCCGCTTGCCGCCCTTCAGGAAAGGCGCAACGGAGGGGTGATGCTTGAAGCGCTGGAACTCGTCATAGGGCGAGATGTAGGGGT
Organism: Hyphomonas sp.; assembly: GCA_046289305.1. GTDB lineage: Bacteria > Pseudomonadota > Alphaproteobacteria > Caulobacterales > Hyphomonadaceae > Hyphomonas. The sequence goes on from JBKBVT010000061.1 coordinate 10,200, forward strand.
TTTCATAGTTCAGGTGGACCACGAAGCCGATGGTGATAAACGGCTCACCATTGTCGCGGAAGTGATACAGGAAGCTGCCACCGCCGGTCTTGTTGTCGAGCGGCCAGCCCATCGTGTGCTGGACATAGCCTTCCTTGAAATTCTCTTCCGGAACCGACCAGAGCTCCTTCAGGCCTATGCCGAATTTCTGCGGGTCGCGGCCCTCATCCAGCTTGAACTTCGCAATCAGCTGCTTGGTCAGCGAGCCGCGCGCGCCTTCGGCGAACAGCACATATTTGCCGATCAGCTCCATGCCGGGCTGGTAGTCGGACTTCTTCTCGCCATCCAGGCCGATGCCCATGACGCCGGCCACGATGCCCTTCACGGCCCCGGCCTCGTCATAGACCAGTTCTGACGCGGCAAAGCCGGGGAACACCTCAACGCCCAGCTTCTCCGCCTCGGCGCCAAGCCAGCGGGTGACATTCGCCAGCGATCCGGTGAAATTGCCGTGGTTCTTCATGAAGGACGGCATCGGCAGCCAAGAGATGTCCGCTTCGCCCTGCGGCCCGAGGAACAGGAACTTGTCATCAGTGACTTCGGACTTCAGCGGCCGGTCGTCGCGGGTGCGCCAGTCCGGGATCAGCGCATCCAGCCCGACCGGGTCCATGACCACGCCCGACAGGATATGCGCGCCGATCTCGCCGCCCTTCTCGATCACCACGACAGACAGGTCATCGCCCGCCTCATTGGCCAGCTGCTTGAACCTGATCGCAGCCGAAAGACCCGCCGGGCCACCCCCCACGATCACCAGGTCAAATTCCATCGACTCGCGTTCGGGGGTTTCTGCCATGGCCTGCTCCTTGTTTGCGCTTTGCGCCTGATCCCATATCTGGGTAAGCACTTACAGCCTGTTGCCTGAAGGTCTAGCCCGTCCGCAATGTCAGCCCCTGCGTCAAGAGAGCCAATTTCTGCGCTCACCGAATGGTGGACGGCGATGGGCGTGACCGTGGACGAGGCGCTGGTGGACGCCCTGCTGGCCGCCGCGCCGGCCGCGGACACAGCTCAAAGCAGCGTCAGAACACCTGACGCAGACGCGCCTGTCCCGCGCCGCGGCGTGCGCACAGCCGATGACTGGACCCGCGAAGCCGCCCGTCTCGCGGCGGCCGCCGCCACGCTGGAAGACCTCACCGCCGCCATCCGTGACTTCCAGGGTAGTCCCTTACGCGCCGCCTGCGAACAGGCGGTCGTCTATGACGGGACGCAAGGCGCCAGCCTCATGGTCATTGGGGAGGGGCCCGGCGCGGAAGAGGACCGGCAGGGCAAGCCCTTCGTGGGCAAGGCTGGCCAGCTGCTCGACCGGATGCTCGCCGCCATCCACCGCTCGCGGCGCAAGAACACATTCATCACCAACGTCAATTACTGGCGCCCGCCCGGCAACCGGAACCCGGAAGCCGACGAGCTCGCCGTCTGCCGCCCTTTCGTGGACCGGATGATCGAACTCACTCGGCCAAAGATCATCGTCGCTGCGGGCGGTGTCCCGGCCGTGTCGTTGCTGAAGAGCAAGGACGGGATCATGAAATTGCGCGGCAATGAATACACCTACACCACGCCCGGCGGCTTCTCAGTCCCGCTGATCCCGATGCTGCACCCGGCCTATCTCTTGCGCCGCCCGCAGGACAAGAGCCGCGCCTGGCGCGACCTCCTGCTGATCGAGCAGCGCCTGTCAGAGCTGGAACAGGCCTAATCGAGTAGCGAACTCTCGGCTTTCTCATCCACCAGCGTGTGCTCATTGCGCTTGCGGGCCTTGAAGTCCGCCGCGATCCGGCCGCCGGTGTCGTCGCCGATGATCTTCCGGGCGACCGGGAAGATGTCTTCCTCTTCCTCGTCGATATGATGCTCGTAACGCTCTTTCAGCGTCTTCAGCCGGATCAGCCAGCCGGGTGAACTCATGTCCATGTCATTGAGTTCCTGGATGATGTCGTCCAGCTCTTCATGCTCGGCAATCGAGTGGCGCGCCTCGGACTGGCCTTCCGTATCGGAGATCAGCAGGCTGTAGAAAGCCAGCTCCTCGGCGGCCGCATGCGCGCTGACTTCATAATAGTACTTGCGCCACAGCTTGCGGCGCTCCTTGGAATCGCCTTGGGTCTCGGCCAGATTCTCCAGCAGGCTACGGTGTTCGTCATGGTCAGATTTCAGCGCTTCATAGATCGTCGGCATGTCAGTCGCTCCTACAAATTTCTGTCGCCAGAACGCTCCGGGCAAAAATCGGTTCCGGTGACTGTCCTGGTTCCCGCGAAATAAAATCATGCGCGCCCCTCTCTCCATTGTGATCCCGGCCCTGAATGCGGCAGCGGACCTGCCGCTCTGCCTCGAAAGCCTCATGCCGGGCCTCGAAGCGGGACTCATCCGCGAGGTTATCCTGGTCGATGGCGGCTCGGAGGACGCCACGCCGCGCATCGCGGAAGCCGCCGGCGCCGCGGTGGTTGTCTCGCCGCCGGGGCGCGCCGCGCAGCTGATCGCCGGCGCCGCCGCTGCCAGAGGCGAGTGGCTCCTCTTCCTGCATGCCGATACGGCGCTGTCGCGCGACTGGCCGGAGCGCGCGGCTGCCCACATGGCCAGCCGGCCAGGCAAGGCCGCCGCCTTCAAGCTCAAATTCCGCTCCGATGCCCGCGCCGCCCGCTGGCTCGAGGCCCGCGCCAATCGCCGCGCCCGCTGGCTCGGCCTGCCATATGGCGATCAGGGGCTGCTGATCTCACGCGCACTATTTGACGAGATCGGTGGCTTCGCGGACGTGCCCCTTATGGAAGACGTGATGATCGTCCGCACCCTCGGCAAAGGCCGGATCACCCTTCTGGACGCAGAAG
>JBKBVT010000062.1:0-12620 GCA_046289305.1 Hyphomonas sp.
GGGCGAATCCGATTGCTTCAACGGCAACCTTCGTTCCCGCATGGCCTATACTCGCTATGCAAAACTTGGCGACTCTCTGCAGTACGAGTTCGAGATATTTGTCCCGGCAGACCTCCAGTACGGGGGAGGGCCTAACCGCCGCAGTCTTCTTGAAGTCGCCGAGTGGCAGCGGATCAACACTATCAAGAACCACATTCACCAGATGCATCTTGACACACGACGAGGTCTTACATTCGACGATGCAGTTTGTTTCCGTCCCGCCGAATTTGGCCGATGGAACAAGGTGATTGTGCAGGTGAAATGGTCCATGGCTGACGATGGTATCATTCGAGTAGTCTGCAATGACAGAACCGTCGTGGCGCGCTCCGGACGCACCGCGATTCCTTCTGACTGCGGCCACAATGGCGTGTTTCAGTGCGTGCCGGAACTGCAGCGCCCCAGTGAGCCGATCCAGTTTCAGGTTGGAATTCTGTTTCGCGGCTACGGCGAGCGCGGCCGGCAAGACGGCTTAAACCCGAGAGGGCGTGTTCCGCCCGAAGGAGGGTTCACGTTCCAGATGCGCAACGTCGCCGTAAAGAAAATCCGGTTCAGGTAGCTCCCACCAACAGGGGGCAGTCGGCTGTCACCGAAGTGGCTTGCATCTCCTATTTCTGGAGCTGTGTCGATGGAGATACACGTCAACACGAGGCCACGGGGACGCGCTCAGGCCCAGCTGCAGTCCCGCCCCGCCGATCTTGTTTCACTGCAGGGAAGGTCCGGCCGTCGCCGTCGAGGATCGCCTCCTTGCCGGTCTCGGCTTGCCAGCGCTCCACGGCGACATCGACATAGGCGGGGCTGATCTCCATCGCGAAGACGCGGCGGTCATTGACCTCGCCCGCCATGATCTGCGAGCCCGACCCCGAGAACGGTTCATAGCAAAGCCCGCCTCGCGCCACATGCTGGCGCATTGGGATGCCGAAAGCGTCGAGCGGCTTCGGCGTCGGGTGATCGGGGCGTTCGTCCTTGGCGAAGCTGGGCATCTCCCAGGTCGAGGGCAGCGTCTGCTCGGCCACTTTCGGCGGACGGTTCGGGCGGCGCCAGCCCATGAAGCAGGGCTCGTGCTTCCAGAGGTAATGCGATCGGGTGAGCACACCGCGGTCCTTCACCCAGATGATCTGCTGGTGGACGAAGGCGCCCGCCTTCTCCCAGCAGGCCTCAAGCATCGCCTGGCGACGCGAAGCATGCCAGCAATACCAGGCGGAGTCCTCGGTGATAGCCTCGGCAACGGCTGCGGCGATGAAGCCGTCGTAAAGCTCGGCCCCTTGCGAACTGTCGTCCCAGGTCGTGCCATAGGACGCAGACCAGTCCTTGTTGCGGGTTGGATGGTTTGATCCATCGTAATCGACGAGGTACGGTGGGTCGGTCGCGAACAGGATCGCCCGCTCGCCATTCATCAGGCGGCGCACATCTGCCGCGCTGGTCGAGTCACCGCAAAGCAGCCGGTGATCGCCGAGGATCCAGAGATCGCCCGTGCGCGAGCCCGGATTGCGCGGCGGTTCAGGGATGGTCACCGGCGGTACCGAGCCCCCGGCGCGACCTTCTTCACCGTCGTCTTCCACGACGTAGGCCAGCAGCTTGTCCAATTCGCCGTCCGAGAAGCCGACCAGAGACAGGTCGAAATCCTCAGCCAGCATTTCGTTCAGTTCCGCTGACAGCAGTGCCTCGTCCCATGTGCCGAGTTCGGTCAGTTTGTTGTCCGCGATCCGGTAAGCCCGGCGCTGCGCCTCAGTCAGGTGGCCCAGCACGATCACCGGCGCCTCGGTCAGCCCGAGCTGCGCTGCGGCTAGTACGCGCCCGTGCCCCGCGATCAGCTCGCCGCCCTCGCCGACGAGGCAAGGCACGGTCCAGCCGAATTCGGCCATGCTGGCGGCGAGCTTCGCGACCTGGTCAGGCCCATGCTGCTTGGCGTTGCGGGCATAGGGCTGCAGCCTAGCCAGCGGCCATTGCTCGATCCGCTCAGGGGCGAAAGCGAGGGTCATGCGATAACTCCTTGTCGTGCAGTCGACGGTAAATGGATGGGCACGTCAGGAATTGCTTTTGTTTTTCGTCGCAGTGGGCCACCCTGACCAGGCGCTGCGGATTGACGGGAGGACAGAGCATGTGGCCCGATCGACGGATCCAGCAACTGTTCGGCATAGAGCTGCCAATCATCCAGGCGCCGATGGCCGGCGCCGCGCTCACGGACCTCGCCGTCGCCGTCGCAGAGGCGGGCGGGCTCGGCTCGCTGCCCTGCGCGCTGCTCCGCTCTGACCAATTACGCACCCAGTTCGGCGTCATTCGCCAGCGGACCGCGCGACCGATCAACGTAAATTTCTTCTGCCACCGTTCGGCCACGCCAGATACCACGCGAGAGGCGAAATGGCGGTGGATACTCGAGCCGTACTACCGGGAGTTCGGTCTCGACCCGACTGCACCGGTTCCCGCGTCGAACCGCGCGCCTTTCGACGAGGAATTCTGCGCGCTCGTCGAGGAGCTGCGCCCCGAGGTTGTCAGCTTCCATTTCGGTCTGCCGGAGCAGCGCCTGCTGGATCGGGTACTCACGACGGGCGCCAAGATCCTGTCCTCGGCCACCACCGTTGACGAGGCGCGGTGGCTCGAGGCGAAGGGATGCCACGCAATCATCGCGCAGGGCGCGGAGGCAGGCGGGCACCGCGCCATGTTCCGCACCGAGGACGTCGCGACACAGATCGGGACGCTCTCGCTCGTCCCGCAGGTCGTCGATGCAGTGTCCGTGCCGGTGATCGCGGCGGGCGGCATCGCCGACGGGCGCGGCATCGCAGCGGCCTTCATGCTCGGCGCCTCCGCGGTGCAGATCGGGACGGCCTATCTGTTCACACCGGAGGCCACCATCTCGGAGCCCCATCGCCGCGCCCTTGCTGCCGGCGCTGATCGGGAGACGGCTCTGACGAACGTCTTCACCGGCCGGCCAGCCCGCAGCATCGTCAACCGCGTCGTGCGCGATGTGGGCCCCATCGCCGTGGATGCCCCACAGTTTCCGCTCGCGGGCGGCGCTCTGGCACCTCTACGTTCAGCCTCCGAGCCTAACGGATCAGAAGATTTCATGTCGCTCTGGTCAGGCCAGTCTGCGGGGCTGTCCCGCGCGATGCCGGCCGGTGACCTCACCCGCAACCTTGCCGACCAGGCACTCGAGGTTATGGTCCGGGGGGCGAACCGCTAACAGTCCAGGGGCCGTCGGCCGGCGCTCGGACGTGGCTTGCCCCATTTGCAGTTGGACTCAGACGTGGCTGGATTCACCGGCTTCCTAGTGGACCCCGGCATCCGCGGGGTATCCACCCCGCACGACCGATCAGGTGTTTGAGTTAAAAAGGGTTTCAGGCGTAGTGGGTGGCTTCTGGACTCCGGTGGCTTCCCAAAAAAGCGAGCCTGTCGCTAGCGATGTTGCGCGCTTCGCCCGCCAGCATACGAATATCGCCAGGAAGGAACCGGAAACTCCCTCGCGGTGGACCCCGGCCAGACCCTCGATGGACACCGGGGTCCAGTGGACCCGGCCTCAACGCAAAGGGGAGAGCGAGCCCTTCGGCGCACTCTCCCCATCTTGTCCTTTGGATAGCACGATCATGTTGCAGGTGTCGAAGGAAAAAGTGTTGCAACACATTGGAGTCACTGCGCATTCAGGCGCGCAGCGATCTTCGTCAGCGCCAGTTGCCAGCGCCGCCACGCGGTCGTGCGGTCGCACCCCAGCTCGCCGCTGATCTGCTTCCACGGCACGCGGGCCGCGCGCGACCACACGAGCTTGCGCTCCGTCTCCTCGATCCAGAGCACCCAGTCGAAGGTCTGCTCGAGCCGGGTGATCGCGGCGGCCGAGGGCCAGACCCGCATCGGCTGCGGCTCCATCGCCGCGATCTCGCGGCTGGTGCGCACGATGTCGGGCCAGGTGTTGAAGTAGCCCTGCGCCTTGACCGGCGGCAGCTTGCGCAGGGTGCGGAACGCCTCCTCGAAATGGTCGGCGACGCAGTCGGCGGTCCATTCGCGATCAGCCATGGCGCGCCTCCCTGTCGGAGGGACGCGGGCCGTAGAGCTTTTCGCCGAGCTGGCGGACCAGTTCACGCTCCGGCCAGGTGAGGCGGTCGTCATCGGCGGAGACCGCGAGGACGCCCTGTTCCCGCCAGCCCTCGCGCTTGACCTGCTCGGGATCCCGGCGCCGACCGCCGTAGCCGTGGGGGTGCCACCTCATGCGACACCTCCCTTCGTCTCGATCGCCCAGAGCAGGATGGCGATGGCGTCGGCCTCGTTGTCGTCAGCGGGGCTGAAGCCCCGGGCGCGGACGGCGGCTATAATGGCGGCCTTGTCGGCGTTGCCCTTGCTGGTGGCGTGACGCTTGATCGTGCCGACCGGGACGCCCTCGTAGGGCACGCCGCGCAGTTCCGCCCAAGCGGTCAGCGTGGCCATGAGCCCGCCGTAGATGTGGCTCGCGTCTGTGCCCGCGTGGCGTCGGACTTCCTCGAACCAGATGGCGGCGACGGGCCCGGACAGCCGGTCGATCTCGGTCAGCCAGTTGGTGAAGCGCAGATAGCGCATGCCGCCGCCATCGAAGCGGCCCGGGCGCAGCGAGACGGTGCCGCTGGTGATCAGACCGTCATGGCTGCGGATCGCCCAGCCGGTCGAGGTGCCGAGGTCGAGCGCGAGGATGCAGGGGAGCAGTCCGCCACCCTCCCGCATTGGAACCGGAGGGTTGGTGACGGGTGTGACGGATGTGACGGATAGTTCCCTATCCGCTCCACATGCGCGCACATGCGCGCGCGTAACGGTCTTATAGGTATGATCCGTCACATCCGTCACACAGCCTGAATTCATTGGCATTTTCCTATTCTCCCGAGAAAAGGTCAGAGTTGCTGTCGTCGAGGGCGATGCCCCGGAATCCCTTCGCGGCGCGGGTGTTGTGACGCTCGAAGCCCCGGACGATCAGGGCTTCCGAGAACCGCTTGACCGAGCCTGCGAACTCGCCGTTCGCATCGGCCCACGCCTTCCAGTCGGCGAACATCGCGGAGGTGCTGGCGCTGAGGTGCAACCCGACAGAGCAGCGCTCGTCGATCCAGCGACCGATGGCGTCCTCGGCCTCGAAGTAATCCTCAGTCGCAGCCATCACGGCGGGCGGAGGGCGCAGCCCTGTCCGCTGCCATTCGATGCAGCCCTCGAGCGCCCATGCGAGGATCCCGTCGCGTTCGGCCAGCAACCTGTCCGCCAAGTGCTTGTCGCGCCGCGCGGGCGGGATCGTGACCGTGAACGGCACCATGTGCAGGCGCCGCTTCATCGCCTCATCGACGTTGCGGATTGAAGGCTTGTGGTTGCCGACGATCAGCAGCTTGAACTGCGGGATGAACTCGAAGAAATCCTGCCGCATGAAGCGGGCCGTGATCTTGTCGCCCCCGGTCAGCGCCTTGAGTTTGCTCTCGGCCCAGCGGCTGCCCTGTTCCGTTTCGATGGACGTGACGATGCGCGCCCCGCGCAGGCCCGCCATGTCGGTCGGGTGGCGATCACCCTGCGTGGCCATGAACATGTCCATCGGCGCGACGGTGGCGTAGTCGCCAAGGATGGCGGTCAGGGTGTTGGCGAAAACGGATTTCCCGTTTGCGCCGGTGCCGTAGAGGAAGAACAGCGCGTGCTCGGTGGTCACGCCCGTCAGGCAGTAGCCCGCCATGCGCTGCAGGTAGGATTGCAGTTCGCCGTCCCCGCCCGTGACGGTTTCGAGAAACCCGAGCCAGACCGGGCAAGCGTCGGCGACCGATGCCCCGGCGATGCGAGTCATGAAGAGGCCGGGGTCATGCAGCAGCGACGCGCCACTACGCAGGTCGACCACGCCGCCGGGCGTGTTCAATAGCCAGGGATCGCGATCCCACGGCTCGGTCGTGGTTGCGTGGCGACGGTCGGAACGGGCAAGCCGCTCCACGGCGGAGACGGTCGCGGCGCTTGAAAGCTTCGCCTTCAGTCGCGCAGACCCAGCGCGCGACGCCGCCTCGCGGCAGATCATCCGGGCCAGATCGAAGGCCTGCAGCGTCTCCTCGCGCCGCCAGAGCTTGCCCGACCAGGTCAGCCATTGCCCCCAGCCGGCGACGTAGCGCCATGTCTCGGCATGTCGGGCTGCGAAGGTTGCGGCGAGCGCATCCTCGGTGAAGCGAACCGGCACTGGTCCATCATGCCCCCCGCCAGCAGGGCCGCCGCCATCGGGACCGTCATGATCGTCATCGATCTCGCCGTTGCGTGCGGCGTCGCGTTTCCAGAGGCGTTCGGCTTCCTCGCGCAGCCGTGCCTCCGGCCAGGGAGGGGCAACGCGGGCCGTGTTGTAGGAGACGATTTCCTCCCACGCCTGTTCGCGCGGCACGTGGCCTTCGCGAGCACGGCGGATCCAGTAGCCGATCACGCGCGACAGCGCGTCGAACCGGGTGGTGCCATCCACGCCGCCTTCACGGACCTGGCGGCCGAACAGTTCGGTCACGCTGCCGCGCTCGGTGGCGGCCATGTTGAAATCGAGCCCGTTCTCGCCTTCGAGCGGCGGCATCGCGATGATCGCCTCGAGCAGCTCGCCAAGGTCGTGATCGCGGGGATCGTGGTTCAGGATCCGCACCAGCCGCCGAAGACCCTGTTTGGCGTGGATCGATCCCGCCACGCGGATCGGCTGGTGCGCGGACCGGAACGAAGGGTCGCCACCAACCTTCGCGGCGATCATGTGCCGGGCGCGACAGACCGTGGCGATGTCGTCGCCTTCGGCGGGTTCGGTCAGACGCCAGTAGAGGTGCAGCTTGCGCTGGCCCTCGGCGGTGACACCACCGGACGCGACTTCGAGTGTCGGGCAGCCGAGGTACTGCACAAGATGGTCGCGCTTCGCGCCGATGTCGCCATGGTCGAGATCGACCAGCACCACCTGCGTCTGGACGATGCTCTCCGCCCGTGCGTCGCCGGGAACCGCGACTGTGCCGGGGGCCACGAACAGGGCCATGCCCGCGTCGCTCGCCCATGTCGCCTGAAGCGCGAGTTTAGCGGCGAGCGTGGCGTCCGCTTCGATGAAGGGCACATGCGGCGGACCATCGCCCGCGCCTTTCTCGGCCAGCGCACGGACCGGCACCCAGCCGTCGCAGTAGCCGAAAACCACGTCGGCATAGATCGCGATCATTTCAGCGTCGGGCGCGACGTCGTCGGGCGCGATGGTGTCGGACGGGACCGTCATGCCCAGCACCGTTCCCGCCACGCACAGAAGCGGCATTCGAAGTGGTCGGGGTCGGCCGTGTGGCGGGGAAGAATTTCACCCGCATCACAGGCGCGCAGGATCGTCACCGCCTTGTCGCTGGCGGACTGGGCGAGTGCGGCATCGAACGGCACGAGTTCGTGCCAGATCTCGCACGTGTCCTTGTTGATCGCCGTGAAGAGCGCGGGCGCCTCGGTCAGGCCGAGATAGGCCTGGTAGAGCGCGATCTGCGCGGCGTAGACCGGCTTGGCCTTTCCGACGCCGTGCTTCGCGATTTCCCGCCAGTTCTTGGCGTTCGCCGATTTGCACTCCCAGAGCGCCGGAACCGCCATGCCATTCGGCGCGGCGACGACCACCCCGTCGGCATGGCCCTGCACACGTCCACCCACGACCGAAAAGCCGAACTGATCGCCATGGCGATTGCGCGTGCGAAGGTCGAACCCGGCCCTGCACAACCAGACGATGGCCAGGTCTTCGAGAACGTGCCCGAGCGCGAAGATCCGCAGGGACTTGCCCGAGAACCCGGCGCCCGGGTCCTTCGGCGTCTTCAGGTATTCGTACTGCAGCCTGCGCTGGCAGATGTCGCCAAGTCGGCTGCCCCCGAGATAGTCGCGTTGGGGACGTTCGGCCTGTTCCGCCACGAGGGCGGTGTCGATGCAGGCATTGACGGCGTCCGCGAAACTTGGCGGCTTCTCCCGATGGTTGAAGTCGAAACCGGCGTCCATCAGAACGGCACCTCCGGATCGGGCCGGGGCGAGCTGGTCTGCATCGCCTCCTGGAAGCCATCGACGGCGGCCGTTGCGAGTGCGAGCGCCTGTGCCTCGGTGAGATCGGCGAACCGCGTGGTCCATCCGATCTCGGCCATGAGTTCGGCCATGTTGCGGAGGGCTGCGCGCAGAGCTGCCTGTTCGCGTTCGTCTGGATCGATCATGCGCCGACCCCGCTGGTGGGCGCTGGCGTGAGGGAATGCGGGATGGCGCGGCGCGCCGGGTAGATGCTGTTCATGGGAGAGCTCCAGATGCTCTCCTCACCTACCGGCGGGGGTGGCGGACTGTCGGATGGCGCTCAGGGAACCTTTCGCGAACAGATACTTGTGCCAGAACCGGTCCGTCAGTAGCCTAAACTTCCACCGATTCATCCAGGAGTCGCGAATGGCGTCATTTAATCCAAAAGTATTTATCCGCCCGGACGGCTTGAAGCGGATAGCAAATGTCCACTTAATCGAACTTCTCGAGCCATGGCGCGATTACTTCGCAAAGCGCGGGTTTGTTTTTCCAACTGACCCGGCGGATGAATTTCCACACAACGATCTTGCGAAGACTCTCCTCTCGTATGATCCCGAAATGCCGATGGAGCTCATGAACGGGCTCTATTACATCGACGAGGCTGCCTCGGATGAAACGCTCGAATGGTTGCTTGAGCGTGCGATGGAGGAAGGTATCGCGATTTCGCCCGCCGCAAATCCGACAACCGCCGATGTTGCAGTCCAGATCCACCTCGCTCGCCCCGGCGTTCTCGAGGCAAGAACAGTTCGAGCGATCGCATTCAACAAATCGGCCTTCCAATACTATCCGGGCCGACACGGCGACGGGCGCGAGCTTCCTGAGGTCACCGAGACACATCTGGCGCGCATGACTGAGATCATGAACCCTTGGTTCCACGAGCGCAGGAAAGGCCGTGGTGTGCGCGCCTTCTGTTTTCGGCGGGAGCAGAAGTTCTGGTTGGTCATCCGCCATGGAAAGGCGGCGGTTCGCGAGGGCAAGCACGAGGAAGACGGCGAATCCGGTGCCGCGTTCTACCGGCCGCAAAAGCACGACGTAATCATATACGACGCAGTGCTGGATCTCCTCGGCATCAACGCAGAGACCAAGGGCGAACGGGATCTGTATCGTAATACGTTGGGTGGGCTGGTCTTCAACCGGTCGAACTATTTCGGTGAAGGCGAAGTTTTCACCCTCGCGCCGATCAGAACAGTCGGGCCCGATATCCTGAAGTGCGGCGATGTCGACGGCGTGACGCGCGTCCGTCTGCTGGAAGTGGTGCGCGTGATCCCGGGTGATCCTCCTCAGATCGATATTCGGCGCTCGTCGCACCTCTACCAGTCTCTCGGGACACACTGGCAGCAAGCGCTCTCGCGCGGAAAGATCACCTCCGCCAAGTTCGGCTTCCTGTTCGAGGATTCGAGTCGCGAGCGTGGTGTCCACATCCGCCTCGACTCGGCCCGCTACGACCGGGATTCGGATGCCGAACGAGTTGAGGCTTGGCTCCGCGAGCGTGGGTTCTTCGACATCAACAGGGAGATGGATGTGATCGATGAGGACGAGCCGGTTCTGGCAGGCGCTTGAGGCGCTTGGCGGCTCGGCTCCGCAACGTGATTGGGTACGAGAACTCGGTGAGGACTGGGCCATCGCTGGGGCGCTGCTGCACAGAACCGGCGATTTCGCCGAAGAGCTCGTGTGCCCGCGCTCGAGCGAAAACGGTTGCTTCCGCCACCTCGTTCTGCTGCCCGACGGCAAGTTCCGGGCAGATTGCGGCGATGTTCCGCGCCGCTGCGACACCCTCCGTCTCGAGAGGGACGACGTTCGGATCCTCGCGCTTCACCGTGGCAAGCTTGCCTCCGCCCTGATCCGCGCGTTCGGCCTGCAAGACACGACAACGGCTGTGGCTCCCACGCCTATGCTTGCCCTCGGACGTTACGACATGCGGTCGGGGGTCGGATTCGCCGTCTTCCTTGGCCTAACCGAGCAAGGAGCCCCATTTATCTTCGCCGATCTCGCACCGGTCTTTCGCACACCTGGCCCGAAAGCGGTGTTGGTCCCGCATGCCTCGGCCATCGACTGTGATCTGTCATCGAGGCTGGCCGAAGCGGAGGCGCGTGTATTCCTTCTCGACGATGTCGTCGTTTGGGACCAGAAGACTACGCTCGCGGCTCGGTTCGATCCTAGGACGATCTTCCGAGACCTGATCGCGAAGCTTCCGGGCTCCGGCGATGACGCACCAGCACCACCGGCAATCGCGCTGCCACCTGGCACGACCTGGTCGTCGATCCGGATCGCATTCGAGAATGACGAGCTGTTCAATTTTAGCGGGCCGGGCGTTCAACGCGCCGTTGCGCCTGCTGATGTCGGCATGGCGGACAAGCGTACAGGCAAGGCACGACTCCCGTGGGAGTGGCTGCGCAGTTTCGCGCTTCACGGCGGCCGAATACCCGTGGGCAAGAGTAGCGCCCAGAAGCACAAGCAGTTCGTTAGCGAGCAACTCTCAGCCTTCACCGGGATTGTCGAGGACCCCATCGGGGACGATTCCGGTCAATACGTCGCGAGGTTTACCATCGACGGCAGCGGACTGAGGCAGGGCGTCGCAGGTCTGTCCCGACGAAAATTCGCTGACGACGACTGACCCTTTTCGAACTTTTTCCCTGCCACGCAACCCCATGAAACCATTTGGTTTCGTGGGGTTTTTTCTGCGTCGTTCGCCCTGATTTCAAGCCCGTTCCGCGAATTTTCGCCGGTCCCGGTCACTCGGGCCGCGTGCCCGTCCACCTGGACGAAGGCGAAACTTCATGGAGCGTTTCCACCCCATTTGCGACGCGCGCTCGCGCGTCTCCCGCAACATCACAATCCGAGCCGAACGACTTGCACGATCAGGTTCGGTTCCCGGCATGGACGCCGAGGACATCAAGCAGGACCTGCGTCTGCACCTCTATCGCCGGGACGACAAGTTCGACCCATCCCGCGGTCAGTACGACACGTTTGCCGATCGCGTTCTGGCAAACCGCATCGCCACGCTGGCCGCGCCGACCGAACGCCTGCGGGCCGAGCGGGCGTGGATCGACTTCAACACCCCGTCAGAGGGGCGCGGCGATGGCGAGACGCTGCCGCTCGCGGAAACCCTGCCTGACAGTGTGGCGCCGCACGCCGCCGTCGCGCGTGCACCGGACGAGGCGTTCGGGCTGGTCCGCGACGTCCAGCGACTTCTCGCAGATCTCACCCCGACCTGCAGGGCTGTCGCGCTGGCGCTGATCGACATGTCGCCGACGGAAGCGGCTGAAGCCCTCGGGGTCCATCGCAGCACCGTCTACGCCCGGCTCTCCGCCGTCCGGAAGGCCGCCGAGGTGCTTGATCTCGCGGCATATCTCGGTGCCGCCCCGACAGTCTCGGAAACCCGCCGGTAGGTGACAACAGGACCGGCGATGACCCGGTCCCACCAAGTTTCATGCCGGGCCCTCGGAGGAATGCAACACCCCCACTTGGGGAAACACTCCGACCGCAAGCTCCAGGGCGGCGTCAGGCCCGGCAGCAGTCTTCCCGACGAACCCTGGACACCAACCGACGAAAACACGGAGCATTACCATGTTCACGACTTCCCCCCTGAAACGTCTGCGCCAGTCGAGCTGGATGGAGGCGATCCCCGACACGATCAACGTGCCAGCCCTGTCCGACAGGCCGAACCGCGCGGTGCCGATCGAGCGCGCCACCGTGGACGACATCGAGTTCGCGCTTGTCGCCCTGGCGCGGCAGCAGTCCGAGCTCTACCGGCTGACGAGTGCGCTTGGCGACGTGTTGAAGATGGCGCGCCGCCAGGGCGCCTGTGGCGCGGACATCGCCATTTCGGCCGCTGTGCGGGATCTGGAGGGCGGCAAGTGAGCGCCCCTTTCGGCGGCGGGCCGCTCCGCATCATCACGGCCGACGAACGCTTGCGCGAGGCGCGCGGGATCAAGGGGGTGCTCACGGGCACCTCCGGCATCGGCAAGACCACGCAACTGCTGACCCTCGATCCGCAGCGAACGCTTTTCCTGAACCTCGAGGCGGGCGAGCTGGCCGTGCAGGGCTGGCCTGGCGATGAGGTCCGCATCCGCGACTGGGACGTCGCCCGCGATCTCGCCGCCTGGATCGGCGGCGCCAACCCAGCCATGCGGGACGACCAGTCTTATGGGCCCGGGCACTTCGCGCGGGTCTGCGCGGCCTTCGGTCCCGCTAGCCAGCTCGACAAGTACGACACGGTCTTCGTCGACAGCATCTCCGTCGCCTCCCGCATCTGCCTTCAGTGGTGCAAGGGTCAATCCCAGGCGCAGTCCGACCGCACCGGCAAGCCCGATCTCCGCGCGACCTACGGGTTGCTCGGCCAGGAGATGATCGGCTGGCTCACGCATCTGCAGCACACGCCCGCCAAGAACATCTGGCTGGTCGGTCTTCTCGACCGCAAGCTCGACGACTTCGGCAAGCCTTTCTTCTCGATGCAGATCGAGGGCTCGAAGACCGGCCTCGAATTGCCCGGCATCGTCGACGAAGTCGTGACCCTGACCGAACTGCGCCCCGAGAAGGGGGACCCGTTCAGGGCGTTCATCTGCACCCCCATCAACGATTTCGGCCTTCCCGCG
>JBKBVT010000063.1:0-12564 GCA_046289305.1 Hyphomonas sp.
CGGGAGCTGGATGACGGAGGACGAGGGCAGGGCGACGATCGACCGCCTGCGGGAACTCGGTGTCGCCGGGCGCGCCACTCTCCCAACCATTGGCGAGGACCGCGCCCCGCTGATGCTCGCCGGCTGCGCCATCACGCTGGCGGTCTGGGAAGCTTTCAGCGGCTCGCGGCTGCGCGTGGCAGATCGCGGCCTGCGCGAGGGCATCCTTCTGTCGATGATGTATGGTAGTCCGGGCAAGAAGCGCCGTCCGCGCGGCGGCCGCGGCCGCCGCAAAAGCCAGACGGCCCGTACTCAGGCCAGTCAGCAGGCAAGTCAAAAGGAATAACCCATGTCGGAAGATGAAAAGCGGCGCTGGAAAGGCCCCGGTCCCGACCGCAAGGATTCCGGCCGCAGCATGACCGAGCGCAAGGTGATTGCCCGCAACGCACCGACCGAAAGCTCGAAACGCTGGATCGAGCGCCAGTTGCAGGACCCCTATGTGCGCCGCTCCAAGGAGGAGGGCTACCGCTCCCGCGCCGCCTACAAGCTCCTCGAGATCGACGAGGCCACCAAGATCCTGCGCAAGGGCCAGCGCGTGGTTGATCTCGGCTGCGCCCCCGGCGGCTGGATACAGGTGGCCTTGCACAAAGGCGCCTCCGAAGTCGTCGGCATCGACCTCTTGCCCCTAGATCCCATAGAAGGGGCCTACATCATTGAGGGCGACATCAACATCCCGGAGGACGTCGAGCGCATGATGGCCGGTCTGACCGGTAAACCTGACCTGATCCTGTCTGACATGGCTGCGAACACGACCGGCCACAAGCAGACCGACCATCTGCGCACCGTCACGCTGGTCGAAATGGCGATGGCCTTCGCGCTGGGACACCTCGCCGAGGGTGGCAGCTTCTGCTCCAAGGTTTTCCAGGGCGGCACCACCAAAGACGTGCTCGACCAGCTGAAAGCGAACTTTCGTTCCGTGAAGCATATCAAGCCCGCCGCCAGCCGGGCCGGCAGTCCGGAAATCTATGTCGTCGCCAAGGGCTTCCGGCGCTGATCAGACCGGCAGCAGATGCCCCTCGGCCTCGTCCCGGTGCTTCTTCAGATATCGCATGAACGGCGTGCCGCCGGTGCCGACATCCGGATCATTCCCGGCGCCGCTTTTGGACTGGCGGTTGATATAGCTGGCCGCATATTCAAGGTGCCGTGTCCGGAAGCGCGCCAGCGCAACAAGGTTCTGGTTATAGGCTTCGGTGAGGCTTTTGTTCCCGGCTTTCGCCACAAAACCCCTGAGCTGGCTCGCCCCGCGAATATCATCGATGAACCGGCGATGCTGCGGCGGGCGGTAGGCATGCAGTTCATCCAGAAAGCTGCGCAGCGGGTCGGCCGCATGGCCAACGCTCAGCACCGCGTCCATAGCCGGCACGATCGAAGATTGCGACCCCGTCTGCCCACGGAACACCTGCGGCTTGCCGCCGGTCTCTGCGACGCCTTCATAGATGAGCCCGTCCGGTAGCGCCGGATTGTCCTGCCAGCCATGGATCCAGGGCCGCACACGGTGGAAGTAGATATAGGGATCACACCGCTCCGGCATCCGGTCGAAGATCGCATTCACATCGTTCCAGACCGCCGCGCAGGCGGCAAGGCCAGCCTCAGCGGCTGTCTCATCGCCCTCCGCTGCAGCCCGCACAAGGCCCGGAATTTCCGACAGCAACGCCCCCGCGCGCGCCTCAATCGCGACATGCACGAGGATGAACCACGCCTCATCCATCCCGCCTTCAAACGGCTGCAGGATGTGGATGTTGGAGAGATCGATGCCGCCCTCGGTATCAAACCGCGTCCAGTTCTCGAGCGTGTAGCTGGAATAGGGCAGCAGCGGCGGCTGGCCGATCGCCTTTCCAAGCTGCCAGATCGGCAGCGCCAGGCAGGCGGGCAGGGCGGACGGCGCCTCCGGCTCGCCCCAGACATAGGCCTGCACCATGAAGCTGTAATGCAGCATGGCAATCCGCTGCTCTGCCTCGCTCGCCTGCGCACAGAAGTCCGCCAGATCCAGCGCGGGCAGGGCGCCAAGATGGCTGCGAATGCGGCCCGTGGGGATTAGCCTGGGCAGGGACAGCGCCATCTCACGCACCGGCGTCAGGTCCGGCGGAAGGCGCACTTCGGCCGGATCAAAGGAAGACAGGAAGCCCCGCTCCCGGCTCAGGCCATATTCGCTCAATGACATCATGGCGGCGATCTCCAACGAGAATGGTTACATCTGCAACTATCACGTGTGTATGAGCCGCGCCGCTCGCCTTGTCAAAGCCGCCCAGCCAGCGCGGCAAGCAGGCCCTTCACAAGACGCCGCGACTCCCTTACTAGGCCAAAAAGGGAGCTCCCCACATGAAAATCCGGCAAGCCATTACCTTCGACGACGTGCTGCTCCAGCCCGGCGCCAGCGAGGTTCTTCCCGCCGATGTCGATGTCTCGACGCTGCTGACCAAATCGATCCCTCTGAACATTCCGCTCTTGTCCGCCGCCATGGATACGGTGACAGAGGCCCGCCTCGCGATTGCCATGGCGCAGTCCGGCGGCATCGGTGTCATCCACCGCAATCTTTCGATCGAACACCAGGCCGGCGAAGTCGCCATGGTGAAGAAATATGAAAGCGGGATCGTCATGAATCCCGTGACCATTAGCGCTGGCGCGACACTCGGCGAGCTCAACGAGCTGAAGAAGCGCACCGGCTTCTCCGGCATCCCGGTGGTCGAGAAAGACGGCCGCATCGTCGGCATCGTCACGAACCGCGACACCCGCTTTGCCGACGACCCGAACGAGAAGGTCGCGACCCTGATGACGCAGAACGTCGTCACGGTTCGCATGGACACAGACCCCGCCGAAGCCCGCCGCCTGCTGCACAAGCACCGGATAGAGCGGCTCGTCATTGTCGACGGCGATGGCCGATGCGTCGGTCTCCTCACGGTCAAGGACATGGACAAGGCCGCGGTCAATCCGAACGCCGCCAAGGACGCCGCCGGCCGCCTGCGCGTCGCTGCTGCCTCCACCGTAGGCGATGCCGGCTTTGAGCGCACGATGGCGCTGATTGAGGCGGGCGTGGACGCCGTCGTCATCGACACAGCGCACGGCCATTCCATCTCAGTCGCCCAGGCCGTCACCCGCGCCAAGAAGATCTCGAACTCGGTTCAGATCATCGCCGGCAATGTCGCAACCGCCGAGGCGACGAAAGCCCTGATCGATGCGGGCGCAGACGCCGTGAAGGTCGGCATCGGCCCCGGCTCAATCTGTACGACCCGCATCGTCGCGGGTGTCGGCGTACCGCAGCTGACCGCCATTGAACAATGTGCCAACGCCGCACTGGCGTCTGGCATCCCGGTCATCGCCGATGGCGGCATCAAATTCTCTGGCGACTTCGCCAAGGCGCTCGCTGCCGGCGCCGCCACCGCCATGATGGGCTCGATGTTTGCCGGCACCGAAGAGGCGCCCGGAGAGGTGTTCCTCTACCAGGGCCGCAGCTACAAGGCGTATCGCGGCATGGGCAGCCTCGGCGCCATGGCCCGCGGCTCGGCTGACCGCTACTTCCAGAAAGACGCCGCCGCCGAGAAACTTGTGCCCGAAGGCATCGAGGGGCAGGTGCCCTTCAAGGGCCCGGTCGGCGCCATCATCCACCAGATGGTCGGCGGCCTGCGCGCCGCGATGGGCTATGTCGGCGCCAGGGATATCGCCGAACTCCACGCCAAGGCCGAATTCGTCCAGATCACCGGCGCCGGCCTCAACGAAAGCCACGTCCACGATGTGATGATGACCCGCGAAGCACCGAACTATTCGCTTTCGAGGGGGTAAGAATGGATTGGTCGCACACTTTGGCGATTATTGCGGCGACAGTGGTTGGTCCAATCGCGGCAGTTTGCATATCCTTTTGGATGCAACACAACGCACAGGTTCGAGAACGAAAGACAGTCCTGCTTAGGCACTTAGTTGGAACCCGAAATCTCCGGGCCTCTCCCGAGTACGGGATCGCCATCTCATTGATCCCGGTAGAATTTAAATCAAATTCTGCGGTGATCGCAGCGCGCAATACGTTGCTTCAAAAGGTCAACGATGGCACGCCTGAGGATAGCGCCAAAATTGCTGAGATTGACAATCTACTCTCCGATCTTGTCGGGGAAATGTTGAAAGACTTGGGTTTCAAAGTACTGCATTCGGACATCCGGGGGCTTCACTACACTCCGAACATAGTCGGTTGGAGGGATAACCTCTATATCGACTCATTACTGGCACAGCTTCACACAGCTAATGCGCTCGCAAAAACTGCACATTCATCAAGAAAAATTGCTGAGAATGCAGGTGCAGTGGAGCCAGAGGATGAGGCATCCCTCCCGTACCCTTCATTGGAACGACGACCGCCACAAGATTAGGCGGACCTCTCTATTCGCTGCCCAGTGGCTGAGGCTCCCGCCACATCGCTTCCATCGGCGGGGCGCCGGGGCCGGGTTCGAACAGTTTCATCCGCTCGAACCCGTGGCTGACATAGAAGCCGGTATTCGCCGGATTGGTGTTCTCAAGATAACAGGGTAGGCGGGCCCAGTCGGCGGCTGCCAGCATTGGCGCCATCAGGCGCTTGCCGAGGCCCGTCCCGCGCGCCCTTTTCCGAGTGCCAATGGTGAAAAGGTAAAGGTGCCGGTCCGCCGGATGCGCCCGCGCCATCGCTTCACCCGCCGCCAGGGCGCGCTTCGCGGCGCCTTCGGAGCCCTTGCGCATCATCGTCCAGACCAGCGCCATCGTCTGCAGGAAGCGCAGCTCCTGCCGCCGGTCCGACAGGCACCACATGGCCGCACCGTCATCCCCGGCGAGATGGCAGGTCCCGTTCGGCAGGTAGAGATGCTTCGCCAGCAGCCCGAAGGTCGGCGCCAACGCCTCGCGCTTACCAAAGATCCAGAGGTTCACCGGATCCGTCTCAAACGCCTCGCCCGTGATCTCGCCGAGCGTGCGCCAGTCAGACCGCGTCGCTTGCCTCAAGCCCTCCGGCAGGCGAATCTCCAGCATCTTCAGCCCTTTGCAGTTTCCTCGGTGCGCATAGGAGGCTAACACCCTCGCTTTCGCAACCGGAGAGCCACACCATGCGCAATGGCGGACGCATCAGCGCGGCAATCACAGTCCTCACGGACGTGCTGGACCGTCACCAGCCGGTCAAGATCGCCATGCGCGACTGGGGCAAACGTGCGCGCTATGCCGGCTCAAAGGATCGCGCCTGGGTCGCCGGCCTGGTGCTGGACGCGCTCCGCCGCCGGAATTCCACAGCCCACCATATGGGCCATGGCGATCCGCGCGCACTCATTTTCGGCACCCTCCGCTTCGCCTGGGACTGGCCGGCCCGCGATGTCGAACAGGCCTGCTATGACGATCACGGGCCATCCCCGCTGACCAATGCCGAGCGCGACGCGCTGATCATGGCGCCGGACCCGTCCGCACCGCCGCATGTCCAGGGCGACTATCCCGAATGGATGACGCCGCATCTGCAGCGCGTCTTCGGCCCGGACACCGTCATCGAGGCTCAGGCCATGGCCGTGCGCGCCGATGTGGACCTGCGCGTCAACACCTTGAAAACCGACACGGAAAAGGCCGCTCTGCCGCTGAAATCGGTCAAGGCTGAACCCTCGAAACTGCTCCGCCACGCCTACCACATCCCGGCGCGTGACCCGACCGAACGCGAAGACTCGGTCGAAGCCATCCCGGCCTTCTCACGCGGCTGGGTCGAGGTCCAGGATGCCGGCAGCCAGATTGCCGCTGCGGCCGCCAATGCCCAGCCCGGCGAGCAGGTGCTCGACTATTGCGCCGGCGGCGGAGGCAAGACGCTCGCGCTGGCCGCTCAGATGGACGGCAGGGGCCAGATCCACGCCTATGACATTGACGGCAAACGGCTTTCCGCACTGATTCCACGTCTCAAACGTTCCGGCGCGCATAATGTGAAACTCGTCCATCCGAGTGAAGGCAACAGCCTCGAGCCGCTCATCGGACAGATGGACCTCGTCTTCGTCGACGCGCCCTGCACCGGCACCGGCACCTGGCGGCGCAAGCCGGATTCCAAATGGCGCGTGAAACCCGCCCAGCTGCAAAAGCGCATCGAGGACCAGCGCACGATCCTCTCCGAAGCCGCCAACTATGTGAAACCCGGCGGACGGCTCCTCTACGCCACCTGTTCCTTCCTGATCGAGGAGGACGAAGACCGCGTCGCCGAATTCCTCGCCGCTGACCCGCGCTTCACCGAGATCGACGCCGCCGAAGCCGCCATCACCTCCGGCCTCCTCACGGACCACGGCGCCGCCATCGTCCGCCGATTCCGCGGCCCCACCGGCAGCGTCCGCCTCACGCCGCGCCGCGCCAGCACCGACGGCTTCTTTTTCGCCCTCCTGAAGCGCAGCGCATGACCCGCCGCCAAAGTGAAGCAGCGCGCCTTCCGCCCGTGCGAAAGCGCCGCTAAGAGGGGCCATGAAACAGCCAGCCGATTCCGCCTCGACCTCCCATGAACGCGTCCTGATTGTCGATTTCGGCAGCCAGGTGACACAGCTGATCGCCCGGCGCCTGCGCGAGAGCGGCGTCTATTGCGAGATCCACCCGTTCAACAAGGTTGATGGCGCTTTCCTGAAGACCTATCACCCGCAGGCGATCATCCTCTCAGGCGGCCCGTCCAGCGTGACCTGGACCGATGCCCCGCTGGCCGACCCGGCGATCTTCGAGAGCGATCTGCCAATCCTGGGGATCTGCTACGGCCAGCAGGTTATGATGCACCAGCTCGGCGGCCGCGTGGAAAGCGGCACCAGCCGCGAATTCGGCCGCGCCTTCATCGAGCCAGTCTCCGATGATCCGATCCTCGCCGGCCTGTTCGAAGGTGGCAACGCCGAACAGGTCTGGATGAGCCATGGCGACCATGTCGCCGAGATGGCGCCCGGCTTCGGTGTCATCGCGAAATCGCCCGGCGCGCCCTACGCGGTAATCGCAGACCCCGAGCGCAAATTCTACGGCACCCAGTTCCACCCCGAAGTCGTGCACACGGTTCACGGCGCGCGCCTCCTGCGCAACTTCACGCATGGCGTCGCGGGCCTCAAAGGCGACTGGACGATGGCCGCCTACCGCGCCGAAGCCATCGACAAGATCCGCGCCCAGGTCGGCAAGGGGCGGGTCATCTGCGGCCTTTCCGGCGGCGTGGATTCTTCCGTCGCCGCTGTCCTCATCCACGAAGCCATCGGCGACCAGCTCACCTGCGTCTATGTCGATCACGGCCTGATGCGCGCCGGCGAAAGCGAGCAGGTCGTCACGCTCTTCCGCGAGCATTACAACATCCCGCTGGTGCATGTGGAAGCGTCCGAACTCTTCCTCGGCCAATTGGACGGCATCACCGACCCCGAAAAGAAGCGCAAGACCATCGGCGGCCTGTTCATTGATGTGTTCGATGCCGAGGCCAAGAAGATCGGCGGCGCCGACTTCCTCGCCCAGGGCACGCTGTATCCGGACGTGATCGAAAGTGTCTCCGCCATCGGCGGCCCGTCCGTCACGATCAAGAGCCACCACAATGTCGGCGGCCTACCGGCACGCATGAAGATGCAGCTCGTCGAGCCTTTGCGCGAACTCTTCAAGGACGAAGTGCGCGCATTAGGGCGCGAACTCGGATTGCCGGAAAGCTTTATCGGCCGCCACCCGTTTCCAGGCCCCGGCCTCGCCATCCGCATTCCCGGCGCCATCACGCGCGAGAAGGCCGACACGCTGCGCAAGGCCGACGCCATCTATATCGAGGAGATCCGCAAAGCCGGTCTCTATGACAAGATCTGGCAGGCCTTCAGCGTGCTGCTGCCGGTCAACACGGTCGGCGTCATGGGCGACGAGCGCACCTATGAAGCCGTCCTCGCCCTGCGCGCCGTGACGTCCACGGACGGTATGACGGCAGACTACTACCCATTCGACCACGCCTTCCTCGGCCGCGTTGCAACCCGTATCATCAACGAAGTCAAAGGCGTCAACCGCGTCGTCTACGACGTCACATCAAAACCACCTGGCACAATCGAGTGGGAGTGACGGGAGGTATACGGGCGCTCCCACAGGCAAGCTGAGTTTGCGCGTCATCCAGCGCGCATCTGAGCCATAGGCGGCAACCTTTTGCGCCAACTCAGCCGACATCTCCGTCTCGGCAAAACCCAGCGCGCTCCAGTAACTCGCCGCGCCCTCGACCGCGATCAGTTCCGCCTCGTCCAGCCCGTCAGCGCCGGCCATGTCAAACGCCTGCGCGATCAACTTCCGCCCGATCCCGGATCCGCGCCCGGCGGAAGACACAGCGAGGTCATGGATGAACAGCACCTCGATGGGCCGCCCCACCATGAGGACTTCGCCCACCGCCGCTGGCGACTGGTGCGGCCAGCCATAGGCGAGCAGATAGGCTATCATGGCGTCATCCCGAACCGCCGCAAGACAATAGGGCGCCGTGACAGTCAGCCGGCTCGCGAAAGCGGCCTCAGGCTCAAGCAAAAAGGCCGGGTAAGTCGCAGCTTGAATTGCCAATGCCGCTGCGAGATCAGCCTGGATCAATGGGCGAAAAAATATGTCCGGTGTCTCACGCGTCATTTGGCTCCTAAAGCCTTGCGGGCAACGATAGACAAGCGTTGCCGACAGTTCGCGCGATCCGCCGCATGCACTCGGAGGCTGTGTAGCGGCCTAGCCTGATCCATTTTCGCGCGCAATTTCACACTGACGTCGCAAAGCTGGTGTTACTTTCTCCTCAAAACAAAAGGAGGGAGCGCGAACATGACTATTACACAAGCGAACACAGGTTCCTTGCACCGTATACGAAACACTCAACGCAACGCCCTTGCGGCCTTGGCCGCCGCGTGCATGGCCGCCTGCGGCATGCCGGATGAGAGCGCGATTGAAGAGCGACTTATGCCGATGCTGACGGGTCCACTTATGGACGAAATCGAACAGGCCGCAGGCGATCCGGTGGCCGCAACACCTGGCCCGATCCGCCGGCCTGTCGCCTGTGATCTCCTAAGCGCCGAGGTCGCCGCCAGTCTCATCGGAGAAGCGGCCGAAGAACAGCCCGCTTTCCAGACCTTCAACACACTCGGCCATACCCACATGACCCAGTGCGACAGGCATTCCGCCGTGTTCAGCACTACGAACATCTCGCTGTTCGTCACCCATTACAGTCTCGCGCGGCAGACGCCGGAGATGACGCGGCAGCAGGCCATGCAAGTCGTCCGGGATAGAAACCGGGCCGAATCCATCGAAGGTATCGCCAACTGGGCCGTGCTGGACATGGACCGGCGCCTTGTCGTCGCAGGCGATCGCCTGTTCTTCTTCGTCCATTTCAATGACGGCACCGGAAAGATGCCGACACGACAGATCCTCGAGAATGCCGCCCGGACGCTTTGGACGAACCTGGAAGAGTACGACACCTGAAGCTGGAAACAGCGCACACACCAAAAGGGGACATCACATGAAACTTCACAACGCCATCCTGCCGCTCGCGATCATCACCTTCGCTGCTGCCTGCGGGGATAGCTCAGGCAGTGCGTCCGGCGGCGGTATGAGAGACCCCGCGCCATCTGCGGGCGGAACCTTCCAGATCGAGATCACCGGCGCCGAAACCCGGACGCTGACACATCCGCCGGCGAACTCAAACGTCTCGCGGCTGGACCCCGATGATCTGCCGATGATCAGCTTTCGCGTCATCGAACCGGCGGGCGATGGCAGTGTCATGTACCAGTTGATGATCGAGGTCAGCGATGTACAGCCAGGCGAATATGCCTTCGATCCCGAAGTAGAAGGGCCTCCATTCGCTTCGTACACTGTCATGTACATCGACGCGGACCAGCGGATGGCGCCGGGCGGCGAACAATATGCCTGGAATACGTCCGGCACGCTGACCCTTCACAGCCTTGCAAACGAACGCCTCGACGGACAATTTGACGTGACGATTGATAAAAACAGCCGGCCTGGCCCTGAGCAGGCATCAATCCGCGCGGTAGGTGAGTTCTCGGGCATCTCGATCGCGCGCTGATAAGCGGTTCGAACAAACCAGTGGTGCCCAGAAGAGGACTCGAACCTCCACGCCTTGCAGCGCTGCTACCTGAAAGCAGTGCGTCTACCAATTCCGCCATCTGGGCACGGTGCTGGAAAGCGCGTACCTAAAGACAGCGCCCGGCGCCGTCAACGGCTAATGTGTGAAGGATTGCGCATGCACCTTAACCCGCGCGCAAGTGAGGTATGGCGGAGGGGAAGGGGGCTGGTATCGCTCAGCTTGGCTGCACTGGACGACCCCGAATGTACCTGCCGAAGGCCAGCCAAACATGTTAACAGACGCGAAAGACTTCCGACGCGTAGCAGCCTGGTGCGGCGCGGGGAGCACCCAGTAAGTCCAGCAACGCAAATCCTTGAGGCTCACAGCAAACCGCCAGCGCAGCAGACATACCCGCACGATCGCGTCTTAGAGTCGCATAATCTATATTATGGGAAGTTGTGTTAGGCGCCAGAACCTATATCTACAGTCATGGTTATAAACGGCTTACCAGAGCCCCCGCGCGCCGCCAGGCCGCCTCACCCCTCAGCGCCGGTAATCTCCAGCACCATGCCGTCATAGCCCGGCTCCACGCCGTCCGGCAGGCTGCGCCTCAGCGACTGGTAATCCATGTCGACATGCAGATTGGTCAGCACGGCCCGCTTCGGCTTCAATTCCGCAATCCAGGCCAGAGACTGATCCAGATGCGCATGCGTCGGGTGCGGCGCGTGGCGAAGTGCGTCGATGACCAGCACATCGAGCCCCCGCAGCGCCGCCAGCGTCTCGTCCGGTAGCCCGTTCACATCATTGCAATAGGCGAGGCCGCCGATGCGAAAGCCGAGACAGTCGATCGGCCCATGCTCCATCCGGACGGGCAGGAAGGCGACATCGCCGCCAGGCCCGGCAATCGTGAAACGTTCAAGCGGCCGTATCTCGATCTGCGGCGAGAGGATCGCCGGATAGCCCATGGCGCCATTGAGGCAATAGCCGAAGCGCCGTGTCAGGCTATCGCGCGTGAACGCGTCAAACGCCACCGGAATGGACCGGCGTTGACGGATCGCCAGGGCGCGAACATCATCAATGCCGTGCGACTGGTCGGCATGGTCATGCGTGTAGACGACCGCATCGAGATGCGTGATGCCGGTGTCGAGCAGCTGCTCGCGCAGGTCCGGCGGCGTGTCGATCAGGATGTTGGTAAGATTTCCAACAGCGTCCGTCTTCTGAACAAGCGCGCCGCAGCGCCGCCGCCGGTTGCGCGGCTCGGCCGGATCGCAGTCGCCCCAGTCCCCGCCCACGCGTGGCACACCGCCGGACGATCCGGTGCCCAGCAGGATGATCTGCGTACGCGCCTTCATGCGGAGATCTTCACGAACAATTTCAACGCATTGGCCTCCGTCAGGCGCTTCACGTCCTCAACCGGCATATCCTTCAGCGCCGCCAGCGCCTCGGCCACATGCATCAGAAACGCCGGCTCATTCCGCCTGCCCCGCATCGGCATCGGCGCGAGATACGGACAGTCCGTCTCCAGAATGATCCGGTCCATCGGCACCTCCGCCATCACCGCGCGTACATCCTTCGCACTCTTGAACGAAAGTATGCCGGACACGGAGAAAAACGCCCCAAGCGCCAGCGCGCGCTGCGCCAGCCCGGCGCCGCCCGTATAGCAGTGCAGCAGGATACCAAACGGACCCTTCTTATATTCTTCCTCAAGAATATCCGCCATCAGATCATCTGCCTCCCGCGTATGCAGGATGACCGGCAGGCCCGTCTGCCGCGCCGCCGCGATGTGGGCGCGCAGACAGGCCACCTGTTCCGCCTCCGGACTATAGCCGTAATGGAAGTCGAGCCCCGTCTCGCCGATCGCCACGACCTTCGGATCAGCGGCCGCTTCAACCAGCATGGCCGCTGTCAGATGCGTGAAATCCTTGGCATGATGCGGATGCGTGCCCACCGAACACCAGATGTCGGCATGCGCCTGCGCAATCGCATTCACCGCCCCAAAATTGTCGAACCGGTCGCAGATCGCCAAAAAGCGCCGAACGCCGGCTTCCCGCGCCCGGTCCAGAACCTCGCCGAGATCCGGGGCAAACGCCTCGCCGTGAAGATTGACATGAGTATCGAACATGCGCGCCGTTTAGCTGGAGATCGCGGCTTCCTGAAGCCCCGCAATGAGTTTTGCCGCCAGTTGCGCCGCGTCCATGTTCAGCGTCTCGGCCTCGCCGGACAGCCGCGCCAAACCCAGCCACACCCGCGCCGCCTTCGGCTCGTGCGCCGCGCGGCCCGCAATCCAGGCCAGCAGGGTCGCCTGGAACGCCTCCTGCGCCTCCGGCCCGGCGCTCGCCGCTGACAGCGCCGCGCTGACGATCTTGTCCGGCGGGCGTGGCAGCGCCTTGATCAGCGCCTGCGCCGCCGACGCTGCGGCCATCGCGCCCGGCGTCGACATACGCGCGCCAAGGCCCGGCCGGCCCTGCGCCAACTTCAAAGCTTCAGGCGCAACCCCGGCGTCTGCCAGCGCCTTGGCGCAGTCGTCCTCTCCGAGCGGCTGC
>JBKBVT010000064.1:0-12471 GCA_046289305.1 Hyphomonas sp.
CCATGCAGAGGGAACGGCCCGGGAGCTGCTCGCGCAGCTGGCCTGCCTCGGCCTAACCCCGGATGCGTTCGTCGCCGGTGTCGGCACGGGTGGCACCGTCATGGGGGCCGGCCGGGCGCTGAAGACCGCCTGCCCCAATATCCGCATCCATCCGCTGGAGCCGGCCGAATCGCCGACCCTTTCGACAGGCCACAAGATCGGCCATCACCGAATTCAGGGCATTTCGGATGATTTCATTCCGGCGCTGGTGAAACTCGATGCGCTCGACGGCGTCATCGCGGTGTCGGACGGCGATGCGATCCGCATGGCGCAGCGCCTGGCCTGCGAGCTTGGGCTGGGGGTCGGTATCTCATCCGGCGCGAACTTGATTGGCGCGCTGATCGCGGCCGAGCGGCTGGGGCCGGACGCCTGCGTCGCCACGGTCTTCTGCGACGACAACAAGAAATATCTCTCGACCGCGCTGGCGGGGGACGAGCCGCACAAGGCGGGTCATCTCAGCCCGGAGATCGAGCTTATCGACTTCGAAGCGAGCGTCTGCGGCTGACGCGGTTTCAGCGCGCCTTTGCGGCGGCAGCGTCTTCCAGTTCGGGATTGACGAAGCGGCGGGTGAACTGGGTCACGCGCGGGGCGATCTCGGTTTCGAAGCGCGAGCCGTTGAACACGCCGTAATGGCCCACGCCAGGCTGGATGTAGTCGACCTGCATGTTCTTCGGGATGTTGACGCAGATGTCGTGCGCCGCCTGGGTCTGGCCGATGCCGGAAATGTCGTCCTTCTCGCCCTCGACCGTCATCAGCGCGACATTGTGGATCGCTTCGGGCTTTACCAGACGCTCGCCGCGGTAGCGGTAGAGGCCTTGCGGCAGATGGTGTTCCTGGAAAATGCGCTTGATGGTCTGGAGATAGAATTCTTCCGTCAGGTCGAGCACCGAGAGGTATTCGTCATAGAATTCGCGGTGGCGGGTGGCGTTATCGCCGTCGCCGTCCACGAGATGGTTGAAGAATTTCCAATGCGCGTCGACATGCTTGTCCCAGTTCATGTTCATGAACGAGGCGAGCTGGACAAAGCCCGGATAGACCCTGCGCAGCACACCCGGATAGGGGCCAGGCACGGTGTAGATCATGTTCTGCTCGAACCAGCTGAACGGGCGCTCCTCGGCCAGCTTGTTCGGGATGGTGGGCGAGCGGCGGGCATCGATCGGCGAGCCCATATAAGTCATCGAGGCCGGCAGGGCGGGATCTTCGTCCTCGGCCATCATGGCGATGGCGGCGAGGACCGGCGGGCCAGGCTGGCAGACGGCCAGGACATGCGCCCCGCCGCCCAGATGCGTCAGCATGCGGCGGATATGGTCAATATAATCGTCAAGGTCGAAGCGGCCGAGCCAGACCGGCGCCATACGCGCATCGGTCCAGTCGGTGATGTAGACGTCATGGGTCTCGAGGAAGCCCTCGACCGTGCCACGCAGCAGGGTCGCGTAATGGCCTGACAAAGGCGCGACAATCAGCATCCGGGGCAGCGGCGCGGCGCCCTTGCGGCGGGCGGCGGCGAGCGTGCCTGCATCCTTGCGGAAGTGAACCATGGCGCACCAGGGCGAGCGCCAGGCGGTTTCGGCGCGGACCGGGACATCAACACTGTTGATGCGGACCGAATTGATGCGCCATTCTGGCCGGCCATAATAGCGCGTGGCGCTCTCGAAGACGTCGGCCATGGCGAGAAGGTTCTTGCCGTAGCTGGTGGTGCCCATCGGGTTCAGCGGCGAATTCAGCGCCGCGCGTCCCGCACGGGCGGCCAGACGGATCGGCGCCATCGCCGCACGGTTCATTTCAACCAGAGAATACAGCATTGGCTTACAATCCCTTTATGTTGCAGTGCAGCGTATGCTGCTGCCGGGGCGCACGCAAACGGTTTCGCCAGATGCGCGTGGTATGAGGGTTAAGCAAATGTCTTGCCGAAAGGCTAAAGTGTTACTTGCGCGCCTGTTCGCGGTTAACACCCATGCTGTATTTACTCGCCTGCAGGGAGAGTTCTGACAGGGGGAGTCTAGCCGATGTTTCTGAGCTGCCAGCCCAATCCGCACGATGCCGGGCGCATGACCCGTGCGCTGATCTTCGAGAATACGCCGGGCACACGGTTTGCCATTGATGCCGAGGCGCTTCACCGGCGGCCGGAATTGCTCAAACCTTTCGGGCGCAGGCTGGACCTTCGACTGCGTGTGCTGGACGGCCTCGCCTATCTCAGCTGCCTGATGGGCTTGATTGCGGCGCTGGTGGTCGGCTGGTGGATGGCGGGCGTGGGCCTCGTGATCTGCGTGCTGATGCTGGCGGCGAACCGGAAAACCGCCGGACGCCTTGCCCGCTCGGCCGCGCAGCGATCGTCGGAAAGCTTCCGCAAGCTGCACGAGATGGGCTGTCTCTGGCTGGTGATGGCCTGAGCCCGCTCAGAGGCGGAAAACGCCCAGCACAGCGGCCGTCAGCGCCGCCATCGTGAACATCAAGGACAGCATGACGGAATAGCCGCGCTGATCTTTGCGGCTGGTGCGGACGCCTTTGGGGTTCTTGCCCGTGCGAGGCGCGAGCATCATCCGCGTCGAGAAGAAGCCGAAGGCGGACAGGAGTGCGACGGCGGCAGCCACCCAGCTTGTTGCGAGTGCGAACAGCGCGCCGGAGGCGAGCATCAGCCCGGCAATCGGCGTCGCTGTCCGGTAGAGGAGTTCGCGCACATGCGTGTCGGCCCGCGCGCCGGTGAGCTTGTCGAAGCTGCAATTGGGCGAGGCAATCGTCGCGACCCAGGAGGCGCCGATGGCGGTGGCGCAGGCGATGAGCCCGACGCTGTTGGAGATGGACTGCAGATTTTCGAACATAGCCCCATCTATCGCGAGATTCGCGGCAAGATCATGTATCTTTTCTACAAAAACATGGAGCTACGCACTCGCGCGCCGCGCGATCCGGTTGGCGGGCGGCCTCCCGCTGTGCCAAGCTGCCGCCGGGAACTCCGAGCGAGGTCATGGCGTACCGCATAAAACCGGGCAAGAAGGACGTGGCCGCCGAGGTGCGGCGGATCGCGGCGGAGGAATTCGCCCTGATGCGCCGCGTATTGGGGGATGCCAGTTCCGGCCCGTCGGTGCAGGTGCATGAGGTGCGCAAGAGCACCAAACGCCTGCGGTCTGTGCTGCAACTGGTTGAACCTGTCATGCCAGCGGCGAAGACCGAGATGGACGTGCTGAGGGACGCCGCGCGCAGCCTGTCTGCGGCGCGCGACACCGGCGCGGTGGTCGAGGCGCTCACCCGCCTGGAGCTGCCGGCCGATACGCTGCACCTGACCGAGGCGGCGCTGCTGCGCGCCAAGGGCGAGGACCTGCCGCAGGAGGAGGCCGCCGAACTGCTCCGCCTGTTCGGCAAGGAGATGAAGGCGGCCAGCCGAAGGGCGAAGGACTGGACGCTGGAGGCAGACGGCTTCGACGCGCTCGCCCCAGGCCTTAAGCGCAGCTATCGCCGCCTGCAGAAGAGCTTTGCCGACGCCCTCACCGCCGACGAGGAAGAGCCGCTGCACGAATGGCGCAAGCGCGCGAAAAACCATTGGCACCACGCGCTTCTGCTGCGGCGAATCCATCCGGACGCAATGACGGCGCATGGCCGCACGGCCGAGCAGGTCTCCGACCTTCTGGGCGACTGGCGCGACCTTGGCCTTTTGAGCGAAGCGATTGCCGAACTGCCGGCGCGCACCCTGCGCAAGGCGCTGGCGCGGGAAATCCGCGAAGCGGCCGCCGCGGCGCAGGCAAAATGCCTGAAGGAAGCCGTGCGCCCGACCCGGCGGCTCACCGCCGAGACGCCCGGCGCGCTGGTCCGCCGGTTTGGCGCCTACTGGGACGCCAGCTGAGCGGGCGGATTTCGGTTTTGTCTTTTCCCTGTCACAGAGGCGCACTAAGCCGCCTCTCATGTCGCCGCTCCGCGCCGTAGAACAAGGATTCCCCCACCATGCGCCTCGCCGTCTCCGCTACCGCCATCCTCGCCCTCTCGCTCGCTGCCTGCGCCGCCGGCACAGCCCCTGCGGGCCTGACGCCGGACGAGGCGCGGTCGCCGGTTGTGGAGGGGCAGGTTTTCGTGATGGCGTCGGCGGAGACTGAGCCCGTCAGCACACTCGGCGACGCTGCCGATGATCCGGCCTTCTGGCGCCACCCCGCCGATGCCGCCAGCTCCCTCGTGCTCGGCACCGACAAGCGGTCAGGCCTCATCGCCTATGACCTCGCCGGGCGCCACGTGCAGAGCCTTCTGATCGGCGAACTCAACAATGTTGATGTGCGCCAGTCTGCGGACCGCGCGTTCGATGTCGCCTTTGCCAGCAACCGGACGACGGATTCTGTGTCGGTGTTCCAGATCGACCGGGCGACCGGCGAGATCCGCCATTCCGGCGATGTGGCGACCGGCATGACCGAACCCTACGGCCTCTGCCAGGCCCGCGATGGGGGCCGCGACCTCGCGGGGGTGACCTATAAGGACGGCACAGTCCAGATTTTCGATATCGAGATCAGCGCCGACAGTGTCAGCGGCAGCCTCGTCTCGACCCTGAAGTTCGACACTCAGCTGGAAGGCTGCGTGTTTGACGAGGTGAATGGCCAGCTCTTCATCGGCGAGGAAAACCACGGTCTGTGGGTCGTCGCCTGGCGCGACGAGACGCCCCTGCCCGTGCTGGTCGACAGTGTCGGCAGCGGCACCGGCCTCGCGGCGGATGTCGAGGGCGTCTCGATCTGGCGCGGCGCGGCCGGCGAGGGCTGGGTGGTTGCCTCGGCGCAGGGCGAGGACCGCTATGTCGTCTATGACCGCAAGGCGCCCTATACGCCGCGCGGCAGCTTCTCGATCCTCGCCAATGAAGCGCTTGGCATCGACGGCGTGACGCATACGGACGGGCTGGATGTGTTCTCGGGCGCTCTGCCCGGCTTTCCGCGCGGCCTCCTGATGGTTCAGGACGACGCCAACCCGAATAAGGGCGAGAACCAGAACTTCAAGCTCGTCAGCTGGGCTGATGTTGAGGCGGCTCTCGGGCTGCCGGAACTCGCCGCCGAAGAGTGAGGGCAGGCTTTAGAGATCAGGTATCCTCTATCCGTCACTCCCGACCGGCGTCAGCCGGTCTGGGAGCGCATATCCAGAGACTTCCGGCTACGGAACGGTTTTATGTCCGGAGATGGGCCCCCTGATCCGCTGGCGCGGATCGGGGGTGAGGAAAGAAAGGTGAAGCGCTCAATCAGCTGAGCGCGGTCTCATAGACCTTGGCATAATCATCGGCGCTCATCGGGCGGGGATTGCCGAGATGGGCGAGGTCTTTCAACGCGTATTCGACGATGCCGGGGCCGTCTGACGCGGCAAGGCCCATCGCGCCCAGTGTCTTCGGGATGCCGATGGCGTCGTTGAGGTCCTGGATCGCGTCGGCGAGATCGGCGCCGGGCTTCAGGCCCATGACCTGGCGCAGGCGCGCGTATTTCTCGTCCGCCGCGCCTTCATGGAAGCGCAGGATATGCGGCAGGAAGACCGCGTTCAGCGTGCCATGGTGCAGCTTCTTGTCATGCAGGCGGCCCGCCGCATGGCTGAGCGCATGCACACCGCCGAGGCCTTTCACGAAGGCGAGCGCGCCCTCATAGCCCGCCATCATCATGTGCCAGCGCGCTTCGGCGTCGGAGCCATCTTTCACCGCACGCACCAGCATGCCCATGCCGTAAGCCCGGTAGGCGCCGTCATAGCCGATGCCCTCGGCGGGCGGATTCACGGACGGCGTGAGCACCGCCTCGATACAATGCGTCAGCGCGTCCATGCCGGTGGCCGCCGTGAGGCCCGCGGGCAGGCCGAGCGTCAGGTCCGGATCGCACAGCGCCACCACCGGGATCAGGTTCGGCGAGGCGAAGGTTTCCTTGCGGCCGTTCTCCATCGTGATGACCATGCCGACGGAGGCTTCCGAGCCGGTGCCGGCGGTCGTCGGGATGGCGATCAGTGGCGGGATCTTGCCGATCTTCTTGGCGCCGCCGATGATCGCGGCATAGGTCTCCAGCGGCTGGTCATGGCTCGCGATCAGGCCGATCGCCTTGGCATGATCCATCGACGAGCCGCCGCCGACCGCGATGATCCCGTCCGCACCGGACTCCTTGTAGAGTTGCGCGGCGAGCTTCGATTGCGTCTCGGTCGGGTTCGGCACGGTCTCCGCGAAGACGCCCGCCGGGGCAACGCCAAGCGCATCCTCGACCTTCGCCAGGATGCCCGAGGCCTTGATGCCCGCATCCGTGACGATGAACGGCCGCGTGATCCCGCGCGACTTGGCGAGGTGGCCCAGCTGTTTCAGCGCGCCGGCATCGAAAACGCATTGGGTGAGGAAATTGATGACGGGCATGGACGGGCTCCAGAAGGTTTCAGGGTCTGCCCCATGTTCCCAACTGGACCGGGAAGACGCAAGCCTGCCTTAAGGGCAGGAGCTGCAGGTGTTCGGGCGGGATTCCTGCGCGCCCCACTTGCACAAGGAGGCTGAGCCGTTACTCGTTGAGGTCATGACACTTCTGACTGTGAAAGACCTCAAGGTCGACTTCGAGACGCCGGACGGCACCGTGAATGCGGTGAAGGGCATTTCCTTCGACGTTTCAGCGGGCGAATGCCTTGGCATCGTGGGCGAGAGCGGCTCCGGCAAGAGCCAGTCGGCGCTCGCCTCGATGGGCCTTCTGGCGTCCAACGGCGCCGCGACCGGCAGCATCCGGTTCGGCGAAACCGAGATGCTCGGCGCGCCGGTCTCGACGCTCCGCCGTATCCGCGGGGCCGAAATGTCGATGATCTTCCAGGATCCGCTCACCAGCCTGACCCCGCACATGACGGTCGGCGCGCAGATGCGCGAGATCCTCGAACTGCACCAGGGCCTGAAGGGCGACGCGGCCAATCAGCGCTGCATCGAATGGCTCGAGAATGTCCGCATTCCCGAGGCCGAAGGCCGCCTCGACCAGTTTCCGCATGAGCTGTCCGGCGGCATGCGCCAGCGGGTGATGATCGCCATCGCCATGCTGTGCGGGCCGAAGCTGCTGATCGCCGACGAGCCGACCACCGCACTGGACGTGACCGTGCAGGCGCAGGTGCTGGAACTGATGGGCGAGCTGAAGCGCGAGACCGGCACCGGCATCGTGCTGATCACCCACAATATGGGCGTCGTCGCGCGCATGTGCGACCGCGTGATCGTCATGCGCTATGGCGAGATTGTCGAGCATGGCGCGACGGATGACATCTTCTATGCGCCCCAGCATGAGTACACGAAGATGCTGCTGCGGGCCGTGCCGCGGCTGGACCAGCCGGACCCGCCCGGACGCCCGCCGCTGAGCCCTGCACCGGCGGCGGACATCGAACCCGTGCTGGAGGTTGATGACCTCAAGGTGCACTTCCCCGTCCATGTCAAAGGTGGGCTATTCGGGCGCCGCAAGCAGCTGAAGGCGGTCAATGGCGTCAGCTTCGACTTGAAGCCCGGTGAGACGCTCGGCGTGGTCGGCGAATCCGGCTGCGGCAAGTCCACCCTCGCCCGCGGCGTGTTGCGGCTGATCCCGCCGACGGCAGGACGTGTCGCCTGGCTCGGCCGCGACATTGCCAAGGCAAGCCGGCGCGAGATGGACGGCCTGCGCGACGACCTCCAGATCGTGTTCCAGGATCCGCTGGCGAGCCTCGACCCGCGCATGACCATTGGCGCCTCGATTGCCGAACCCCTGCAGGTGCATGAGCCAAATCTCAACAAGGCGGAGCGCGAAGCGAAGGTGCGCGAAATTCTGCCGCGCGTCGGCCTCGATCCGAACCTGATCAACCGCTATCCGCATGAGCTGTCCGGCGGGCAGAACCAGCGGGTCGGCATTGCCCGCGCGATGATCCTGAAGCCGAAGCTCGTGATCTGCGACGAGGCGGTTTCGGCGCTCGATGTGTCGGTTCAGGCGCAGGTCGTGGATTTGCTGATCGAGCTGCAGAAGGAGTTTGGCCTGGCGATGATTTTCATCAGCCATGACCTCGCCGTCGTGCGCCAGATCAGCCACCGCGTCATGGTGCTGTATCTCGGCAGGGTCGTCGAACTCGCGGGGCGCACCGAGATTTATGAGGACGCCCGCCACCCCTACACGATCGGCCTGATCGCGGCGGTGCCGAATGCCGACCCCAAGGGCGAACGTGCCCGCGAGCGCGTGCGCCTGACCGGGGACCTGCCGAGCCCGCTCGACAGCCGCGCGGCGCTGCGTTTCATCAAGTCAAAACTGATCGACGATCCCGATGCCGACCAGTACCAGGCCCAGCTTGTCGAGGTCGCCCCAAACCATTGGGTGGCCGAGCATGACGCGGTGGACGGCGGGAAGGCACTGCGCGTTAACTAACCCGCAGGTTCAATTGCAGCGCGTATTGAGTTTTCCGTATTCCACAATCTATCCGGTTTGCTAATCACATTGCTGAAATACCAGCGGTTGTAACGGGGCGAACGGACAAACATGCATAAGGTCAGACCTGCGGGTCCCATCGATACAGTCCGTATCGATGGCGCGCCTCTGCGACAGATCGATTTCGAACAGGTCTTTGCACTTGTCCCCACACCGCTGATGATACTTGACCGCAATCTGGTGTTCCAGTTTGCCAATGCGGCCTATCTGCAGACCACCGCCTGCACGCTCAGCGAGATCCAGGGCAAATATGTCTTCGAGGCGTTCCCGGAATCCGAGGCGCGCGTGACCCTGTTCAGATCGGCCTTTGAAATGGCCCTGTCCGGAACGCCAAGCGTGCTGACCACGGAGCCCTTCGCCATTCCGGTCGAAGGCGGCGGCATGCGGGAGGTGATCTGGACCTGCACGCAGATTCCGCTGCGCAATGCGGCCGGCGAGATCGAATTCGTCATGCAAAATGCAGTCGACATCACGGCCCAGTATCAGAGCGAGCAGGACAACCGCCTGTTGATGCGCGAGCTGGACCACCGGGTGAAGAACTCGCTGGCAACGGTTCAAGCGATCACACGGATGTCGCTGGTCGATTCCAAGCCGGTGGAAATTGCCAAGGAGGAACTGCTCGGGCGGCTCCGGGCGATGTCAGACGCGCAGAACCTGCTGGTGGAGAAAAGCTGGCAGGGGTCACATGTCGAGGCGGTGCTGGCGAATGCGCTTGGCCCGTTCGGATACGAGCGCGAGGCAGGCTGCCGCATCCAGCTGACAGGCCCGCATGTGCGCGTGACCGCCCGGCAGATGCAGACCCTGTCCATGGCCGTGCACGAGCTAGCAACCAACGCCGCCAAGTATGGCGCCCTCTCGAATGATCACGGAACCGTTCATGTGAGTTGGACGTTTGATAGGGGAAATGGCTCTCATTTCAGGCTGTTATGGCAGGAAGCCGGCGGACCTGAGGTGAAACAGCCGGACAGGCAAGGCTTCGGGTCGAAGATGCTGACCCGGATTCTCGCACAGGAAATCAATGGCGAGATATCGCTGGATTATGAGCCGATCGGACTGGTTTGCAGAATGGAGGGTTGGCTCGAAGACAGGAACTGACAGGAGTTGATCATGGCTACGAAAAAGATCTTCATCGTCGAAGACGAGATCCTGCTCCTGTGCGAACTCGAAGACCTGATCCTCCAGCTTGGCTATGAGGTTGCTGGCACCGCGAGCAGCGTGGACATTGCCCTGAGCCGTCTGGCCGACGGGCCTGTACCAGATCTTGCCATCCTCGATCTCAACCT
Organism: Hyphomonas sp.; assembly: GCA_046289305.1. GTDB lineage: Bacteria > Pseudomonadota > Alphaproteobacteria > Caulobacterales > Hyphomonadaceae > Hyphomonas. The sequence continues at coordinate 9,704 of JBKBVT010000064.1, forward strand.
GAACGGCGCCCCGAGTGAGCCGGTCGCGGATTATCTCATCGCGGCCGGTGTTCCCGTGATTTTCGTGTCCGGCTATGGCTCGAGCGGCCTCAGCGAACGCTACAGCGGCGCAGACGTCCTCCAGAAGCCGTATAATGACGTCGCCCTGGCCGAAGCCCTTGAGCGGGCGTTGACCCTGAAGGCGTAACGGGCGCTGGCTGCACCGGGCTGACTTGTCTTCCCCCCCTGCCCCGCATAGGGTGCGCGCGCCTTTGCCGGACCCTTTACCATGCCCGATACGCTCCCCCCCGAACTGCCCGTGACGCTGGCTGATATCCAGGCGGCCGCGAAGGTGCTGGAGGGCAATATTGAGCGCACGGAGCTCGCCCATTCCAGGACGCTTTCGGCGATCACCGGCGCGGAGGTCTGGATCAAGCTGGAGAACCGGCAATACACCGCCGCCTTCAAGGAACGCGGCGCCCTCAACAAGCTGTCGAAACTCTCCGATACCGAGAAGCGGGCGGGCGTCATCGCCGCCTCGGCCGGCAACCACGCCCAGGGCGTCGCCTATCATGCCCGCCGCCTCGGCATCCCAGCGACGATCGTGATGGCCAAGACGACCCCCTTCAACAAGGTGGAACACACCCGCGACCACGGCGCCCGCGTCATCCTTGAAGGCATGATCTTCGACGAGGCCAAGGACTACGCCCTGAAGCTCGGCGAGAAGGAAGGCCTGGTCTTTGTCCACCCCTTCGATGATGCCGACATCATTGCCGGACAGGGCACGATCGCGCTGGAAATGCTTGCCGACAATCCGGGCCTCGACACGCTGGTTGTCCCCATCGGCGGCGGCGGCCTGATCAGCGGGATCGCGATCGCCGCCAAGGCGCTGAAGCCCGACATCAAGGTCATCGGCGTCGAAGCGGCGATGTACCCCTGCATGCATGCGGCCCTGCGCGGCAAGTCTCCCAAGATGGGCGGCGCGACCATCGCCGAGGGCATCGCGGTGAAAGAGGTCGGCGAGCTGACCCGGCGCATTTGCGAGCGCGTGCTGGATGATATTGTCCTCGTAGAGGAAGAACATCTTGAGCGCGCCATTACGCTCTTTGTCGAGGTGGAAAAGACCATTGCCGAAGGCGCCGGCGCCGCGGGACTCGCCGCCCTGCTGGCACATCCGTCGCGCTTCTATGGCCGCAAGGTCGGGCTCGTCCTGTGCGGCGGCAATATCGACACGCGCCTGCTTGCCTCGGTGCTGACCCGTGCCCTCGTGCGCGAAAACCGCCTCGCCCGCATCCGCATCGTCGGCGATGACCGGCCGGGCCTGCTCGCCCTCGTATCCAAGATCATCGGCGACAATGGTGCCAACATTATGGAAGTCGCCCATAACCGCATTGCGCTGGACGTGCCGGCCAAGGGCGCGGAGTTCGACATCCTGATGGAGACGCGAGACAGCCAGCACACCCAGGAAGTGATCGATGCCCTGGCGCAGGCGGGTTATCCGCCGCGCCCGATCTGACAAAAGCGCAAGGAGGCGCTGCCCGATGTTTCGTGTTTTCACCGCTGCGACAGCCATCGCCCTTATTCTGGCAGGCTGCGCGCCCAACCCCGTTACTGCGCCCCTGAAGGGCGCCGAGGAGAGTTCATTGCCGAGTACTGACCAGACCGCCAGCGCTTCAGATGTTCAGGCGGCGTTCGACCGCTACCTGCCCTGGAACCCGAACGCCGAGGGCGTTCAGTCCACGGATGCGGGGCTGCAATATGTGGTCCTCGAGCGCGGCGCCGAGGGCGGCCAGTCGCCGATGCCGACCGACCGCGTGCGCGTGCATTATGACGGCCGCCTGGCCACGGGCGAAAAGTTCGACTCCTCAATCGAGCGCGGCAGCCCGTCCGAGTTCCGGCTGAACCAAGTGATCCCCGGCTGGACGCTCGGCCTTCAGGAGATGCGGGAGGGCGACGCCATCCTGCTCTATGTTCCGAACGCGCTTGGCTATGGCAACCAGGCCCGCGGCCCGGTCATCAAGCCCGGCGATGATCTCATCTTCTATGTGTCGCTGCTCGGCATTGTGCCGCAGAAAGTGTCGGATACGGCCGCCTGGGAGCGGTATTCGCCCTGGAACTCCAGCCATCCGGATGTCGTGAAAACCGGCTCCGGCCTAGAATATGCGATCATCAAAAGCGGCGATCCGGCCGGCCCCTCCCCGGTCGGCGAGCAGTATGTGTCCGTGCATTATGAAGGCCGTCTCGCGGCAAATGGCGAGCTGTTCGACAGCTCGTATCAGCGCGGCGACCCGGCAAACTTCCCGGCCAACCGGCTTATCCCGGGCTGGGTCGAAGCCCTCCAGCTGATGAAGCCGGGCGACCATTGGATGCTGTATATCCCGGCCGAGCTCGGATACGGCGCGCAGGGCACACCGGACGGCACGATCCCGCCCGGCGCGGCGCTGCAATTCGAGGTCGAGCTGCTCGACATCTATCGCTGAAGCCGGGGTAAGCGGATGACTATCACCGGAACGGCTCTGGCCGAAATCGCGCTTGTTGCGGGCGCCGAGATCATGCGGATCTATCGCAGCGATTTCGATGTCAGCCGCAAGGACGATAATTCGCTGCTGACCGAGGCCGACGGGCTGGCCGAAGCGATCATCCTGGAACGCCTGGCCGCGCTGGACCCCAGCCTCAAGGTGATTGCCGAGGAGTTGGCCGCGGACGGGCAAATTCCCGAACATGGCAGCCGGTTCGCGCTGGTCGATCCGCTCGACGGCACCAAGGAATTCGTGGCGAAGAATGGCGAG
>JBKBVT010000065.1:0-12259 GCA_046289305.1 Hyphomonas sp.
ATCGACTCCTATGAGATCGGTACGAAGAACACGCTAGCCAATGGCGCGCTGCAACTGAACGCTTCGGCCTTCTACTATGATTATCAGGGTTATCAGATCACCCAGATCATCAACCGCACTTCGGTCAACTTCAACATCGACACGAAGCTGCAGGGTCTCGAGCTGGAAAGCGTCTGGAACCCAGTCTCGACCCTGGTCGTGAACGCCAATCTCGGCCTGCTGGATACGGAAATCGGTGACGTCTACTCGATCGACGTTCTCAACCGGACAAACAGCCGGGCTGATCTGGTCGCGCTCAAGAATACGTCGAACTACACAAATTGTGTAATCTCGGCGCAGGGCTATGCGACGGTGCTTGGCGCCATCGCGATGAACCCGGCCCTCACCGGCATCACCCGCAATATCTGCAACAACGACCTTGGGGCCGTTGGCGGCCGGGCCGGCTTCGAGGCGCTCCTGGGCCTCAGCGCCGTGTCGGTCACCTATACCGATGCGGCCGGCAATACCCGCACCGCTTCGGCGCTCGAGCCGATTGAGGGCGACGCGGTGAACCTGAAGGGCAATTCGATGCCGGGTGCGCCGGACACAACCTTCAACATGGGCGTGGAATACACTTGGCTGCCGGGCTCCTTCGGCGACTGGGGACTGACAGGCCGGGTCGATTACTATCGTCAGTCGGAGAGCTTCAGCCGCGTCTACAATACGGCGCGCGACGGCCTCGCTTCCTGGGATAACCTGAACCTGTCCCTGTCCTTCTTCAATGATCCGAGCGGCCTGCGCTTCGACATCTTCGGGAAGAATATCACGAACGAGCAGGTCATCACCGGGGCGTACCTGACCGACGACTCCTCGGGCCTGTTCACGAACATCTTCCTGAACGAGCCGCGCACTTACGGCATCTCACTGACAAAGACCTGGTAAGCTGGACGCAGCCATCTGCGGACATTTTTGGCGGGGCAGCTCTAACGGGCTGCCCCGTTTTCTATTGGCACTGGCACGGGGACGGCTTATCTGTCTCACAATTTCGTCCCCTCCCTTCCGCCACCCTCAAAGGAGCCGGCATGCCCGTTCTTTCCAGATTTGCCAGCCTTGCCGCCCTCGCCCCCCTCACCTTCGCGCTGATGGCCTGCACGGATGCCGGGATGGCCGACCAGACGCCGGTGGTCGCGAGCGAAATCTCGCTCCGCCTCGAACAGGTGGCGCCGGCCGAACAGCCCTGGGGCATGGTGTTCCTGGCCGATGGCGGCCTCCTGTTCACCGAAAAGGAAGGCGGTTTGAAATATCTCGCCCCCGGCGGCGCGCCCACATCCGTCACCGGCCTGCCGGCCGCCTTCACCTCGGGCCAGGCAGGCTATCTCGGCATCGCGCTTGACCCTGCCTTCGAAACGAGCCGGCTCGTGTATGTGGCCTACTCCGCCGGCACCGCCGAGGAGAACACCACGGCCGTCGTGCGCGGCGCACTTAACGAAGCGCGCACCGGCCTCGACAATGTCGAGGAAATCTTCCGAGGCGATCCGCGCAACACCGCACATCATTATGGATCGCGGCTCGTCTTCGCCCCGGACGGCACCCTGTTCATCGGCCTGGGGGACGGCTTCCGCCTGATGCAGGAAGCGCAGAACCCCGCCAACACCCATGGCAAGATCGTGCGCATCAACGCGGATGGATCGATCCCGGCCGACAATCCGTTTGCCGATGGCGTGAATGGCCATCCGGCTGTCTGGTCCTATGGCCATCGCAATATCCAGGGCATGGTATTTGATCCGTCAACGGACACCCTCTGGGCGACCGAGCACGGCCCCAAGGGCGGCGACGAACTCAACATCATCCAGCGCGGCTCCAATTATGGCTGGCCCACCATCACCTACGGCGTGAATTATGATGGCAGCATCATCACCACCCAGACCGAAGCCGAAGGGATGCAGCAGCCTGAACTCTTCTGGGTACCGTCCATCGCCCCGGCTGGTCTCGCCCAGCTGACGAGCGACAGATATCCCGGCTGGGAAGGCAACCTCTTTTCCGGCGGCATGAACGGCCCGGCCGGCATGGTCCTTGTGCGGATTGAACTCGACGGCGACCGCGTCGCCGGCAAGGAAGACCTGCTCAAGGGCGAAATGCCGATCCGCGATGTTGTTCAGGGTCCGGACGGATATCTGTATGTTGCGAACAAGGATTTTGACGGCATCTTCCGCGTGGTGCCGGAATTCTAATTCCAGCTGCGATGTGAGTCAAAACAAGAGTCCAAATAAAACGGCCCTGCTCCGCGGGGCCGTCAGTCTTTTTCTTCCAGCCGCACGCCGTAGAGTTCCAGCCTGTGGTCGATCAGCCGGTAGCCGAGCTTGCGGGCAATTTCGACCTGCAGCTTCTCGATCTCCTCGGAATGAAACTCGACCACATCACCGGTTTTCACATCGATCAGATGGTCGTGATGTTCTTCCGGCATCTCCTCATAGCGCGCCCGGCCATCGCGGAAATCATGCGCCTGGATGATGCCGGCATCCTCGAACAGCTTTACGGTCCGGTAGACGGTCGCCAGCGAGATCGAGGCATCGAGAGAGTTTGCCCGCCGGTGTAATTCCTCGGCATCGGGATGATCGTCCGACATAGACAGGATACGGGCGATCACGCGGCGCGGCTCCGTCATGCGGAGCCCTTTTTCGATGCAGATTTTTTCGAGTCGGTCCATCTGGTCTAGATGCCCTTTGTCGCGGCGAATGTCCATGTTTTCCCCATCCCGCCAGGTCAGCGCAGGTTTGCCGCGAAGAAATCAAGCGTCCGGCGCCAGGCGAGCGCTGCCGCCTCCGGATCATAGCGGGGCGTCGTGTCATTGTGGAAACCATGCTGGGTGTCCTCATACCAGTACACTTCATAGGGCTTGCCCGCCGCCTTCAGCGCCGCCTCATAGCTGGTCCAGCCTTCATTCACCCTCGGATCATCGCTCGCAAGGTGGATCTGGAGAGGCACGGCGAGGTTCACCGCCTCCTCGTCCGCCGGCCAGCCGCCATAATAGGGCACGGAGGCGCCGAGCCATGGCAGGCGTACGGCGAGAAGATTGGCTATCGCGCCGCCAAAGCAGAAACCGGTGACACCGACACGGCCATTCACTGCCTCATGGCCGCGCAGGAATTCGGCGGCAGCGATGAAGTCTGCCAGCATCTCGTCCCGCGTACGCTCGGCCTGCATCGCGCGGCCATCATCATCATTGCCGGGATAGCCCCCGAGCGGGAACAGCGCATCCGGCCCGAAGGCAACATAGCCGGCCAGCGCAGCCCGGCGCACAACATCGCGAATGTAAGGGTTGAGCCCGCGGTTCTCATGGATCACCAGGATCGCCGGCAGCGGTCCTGTGGCATTCGCCGGCCGCACGAGATAACCGCCCATCGTGCCGGCACCGTCTGGAGACGCATAGGTTACATCCGCTTCGATCAGATCCGCCTCGCCCGCCTGCGTCTGCGCGCGGCTGTAATCCGGCATCACGCAGGCCGCCAGCATCGATACGGTGACCCCGCCCACCGCATAGGTGCTGAGCCGCGAGAAGAAGGCCCGCCGCGACAGGTCGCCATGACAATAGGCGTCATACAGCGCGAAGACTTCCTTCGGAACTTCAATCTTGGGGGTGCCGTCTGCCATGGGGTTTCCTTCCTTCGCTCATGTGCCGGATTATAGGCCGGTATTGGCGAACGGCCACATGTTCCGGACCTCCCCTCACCTCCCAATCCGCCGCGACATCAGCACCGCATCTACCGGCACATCCCGCCCCGCCGCATAATAGCGAGGCCTGCGCCCATCCTCCGCAAAGCCAAACCGGGCATAGAGCCCCCGCGCGGCCCCATTATCCTCGGCGACGTCCAGCGTCAGCCGGGTAATCCCGGCAGCCTCCAGCTCGGCGATCAGCGCGCCGAGCAGATCTGCCGCAAGCCCCTGCCGCCGGAGGGCAGGATCGACGGCGATGGTCAGGAGGTCCGCCTCGCCTGCCACTTCCTTGGTCAGCGCCAGGCAGACAAGCTGCCCGTCCTGGCGGAAACCGCGCGCACGCGCTGCCGCATCCTCGATCGCGTCCTCGAATGACCGCGCGCTCCAGGGATCCGGAAAACACATGGCATGCAACGCGGCCGCCGCGGCGGCATCGGCTCGTGTCAGGGGGTACAGGATCTGGCTCATCGGTTTGTCGTGCCCGCAAGGCTAAGGACGTTCAAGGCGGTATGCCGGGATTGATTGCTCCTCACTGACCCTGCTAAGTCGGCGGCCTTCCTCTCCAAGGCAAGACCATAATATGACCCAGGCGATCTCAACGCTCGGCCTCGACTTTGGCACGACCAACAGCGTTGCTTCGCTGGCCAAACCGGACGGCACCACTCAGGCCATAACGTTCAGCCATGGCGACGACACGTTTGCAGCCTGCCGCTCGGTCCTGTGTTTCTGGCGGGACGAAGACGAAGCGCGCGCGATGATGGAGATCGGCCCCTGGGCGATCGACCAGTTTCTGGAGCTTGGCGGGGATTGCCGCCTGATCCAGTCGTTCAAGACCTTTGCGGCAAGCCCCCTGTTTGTCTCCACCCTGATCCACAACAAGCCCTGGCGGTTTGAAGACCTGCTGGCTGCCTATCTGCGGCGCTTGTCCGAACGCTCGGGCACGCCCTGGCCCAAACAGGCTGTCATCGGCCGGCCAGTGCAGTTTGCCGGGGCGCAGGCGGATGAAACCCTCGCGCAGGAGCGCTATGAGACCGCGCTGCAGCGGCTCGGCTTCGAGACAATCCATCACGTCTATGAACCGGTCGCAGCCGCCTTCTTCTATGCCCAGCGGCTACGGGAGAAGGCCACCATCCTCGTGGCCGACTTTGGCGGCGGCACGAGTGACTTCTCAGTCATCCGCTTCGATCCGGGCGGCGGGAAGCTGCGCGCTGAGGCCCTCTCGCATTCCGGGATCGGGGTTGCCGGCGACGCGTTTGACCAGCGGCTGATCGAGCATGTGGTCGCGCCTCTGTTCGGCAAAGGCAGCACGTTCCGGAGCGGCGACAAAACGCTCCCCGTGCCCTTCTCCTTTTACAGCCGGTTCGCGCAGTGGAACCAGCTGTCGATCATGCGGCACACGCGCGACTATGCTGACCTCCAAAAGCTGCTGCATGTATCGGATGAGCCTGAGCTGATTGAAGCCTTCATCAATTTCCTGGACGCTGACGCGAGCTACCTGCTCTACCGGGCCGTGGCGCAGGTGAAGACGCAGCTCTCCCGGACGGATACAGCACGCTTCAGCCTGGCAGCCGGCGACGTGAATTTCGAGCGGGAGATCACGCGGGCCGAGTTTGACGACTGGACCCGCGAGGACGTGACCGCCATCCAGACGACCGTCGACACGGCCCTTGAGCGCGCGGGTCTCGGCGCCCAGCAGATCGACCGCGTCTTCCTGACCGGGGGCACCTCCTATGTGCCGGCCCTGCGGCGCAGCTTTGAAAACCAGTTCGGGGCCGGCAAGGTCGAGACCGGCGACCAGTTCGTCTCGATCGCCCATGGCCTCGCCCTCATCGCCCAGCAGGATGACATCGAGCCCTGGCTGGCGCGCAGCAATTAAGGCCTGGGCGCGGGCAATGTGGCATCCGGCGCGCGGGCATAGACCGGCGCGGGGGGATGGGCGGCGGGATCAAAACGTGCCGCCTTCAGCGCAGCAGTGATCGCGCTCGGCTGCATCGGGCGCAGGTCCAGCTTCGCGGCGAGATCGCCCAGCGCCTCCGCCCCATCCATGAAGACCGGCGCATGGAAGCCCTTCAGCATTGCCGTCAGCGCGTCGAGGCCAACCTCTTGCACCGGGGCGATGCCGGCATCGCCGCTGACGCCTTGCACCCACCAGGTCTGGTCCGGCGGGCGGCGCTGCGCCATCAGCGCGCCAAGCGCGGTGCCTGGCATACCAGCCGGAATCGCGGCCTCAAGGCTCGTAACCCCCACACAGGGCGCGCCGGTGACCAGCGACAGCCCGCGCGCATAGGCGACCCCGATCCGCAGGCCGGTAAAACTGCCCGGCCCGGTGACGACGGCCAGCCGGTCCAGATCGCCAAAGCCCGCCCCCTGCTCTTTCAGCAGCGCCTCGGCAAAGCCGGGCAGCACTTTCTCCTGGCCGCGCGGCAGCGATTCGCGCGCATCGGCGAGCAGTTCGCCGTCCCGGACGAGCGCCGCCTCAAGCGTCGTGAAAGCTGTGTTGAGGGCCAGGATCAGCATGCGCTGGCGGTTAGTAGATGCGGCAGGCCTCGTCAAACTCGAGGCGCGGTGAGCGCGGGAAGAGTTTCGACTTGTCGCCGTGCCCGATGGTGCAGATGAAATTCGCCCGCCAGTGCTGCATCTCGCCTTCCTGGCTCTCAAAGAATTCGCGGTTGACGCCGGCCATGTCGAAGCCGCTCATCGGGCCGCAATCGAGGCCAAGCGCGCGGGCGGCGACCATCAGATAGCCGGCCTGCAGCGTGCCGTTCCGGATGGCGGTTTCCTCGGCATTGTTGGCGAACCAATCCTTGGCGCCCGGATTGTGCGGGAATAGTTGCGGCACTTTCTCGGCAAAGCGCATGTCGTGCGCCATGATCACCGTCCAAGGCGCAGCAGCCGTCTTGTCCCGGTTGCCTTCGCTCATCAGCGGCAGCAGGCGCGCTTTGCCTTCCTCGCTGCTGACAAACACGAAGCGCGCCGGCGAACAATTGGCGCTCGTTGGCCCCATCTTGGCGAGGTCGTACACAGCCCGGATCAGCACTTCCGGCACGGACTTGCCGAGATAGCCATTCTGGCTGCGCGCGTCGCGGAAGATGACATCAAGGGCGTGGTCGTTCACCGGGTGGCTCATGGAGGGGTCCTTCAGGCTGTTGGGATTTTTTCGGGGATTGCCGGGCAGGCACGTATCAATCAGGCGTACCGCGTGACGAGGCGGGCCGTCTCATCGCTGGTAAAATATCAGATCGCCGCTTCGACAGCCGTCACTTCGGGCACATAGGTGCGCAGCATGTTCTCGATGCCCATTTTGAGCGTCATGGTCGAGGACGGGCAGCCTGCACAGGCGCCGCGCATCGACAGATGCACGATGCCGGTGTCCGGATCGAAGCGGTGGAAGATGATGTCCCCGCCATCCTGGGCGACAGCCGGGCGGACGCGGGTTTCGATCAGTTCTTTGATTTCCTTGACGATCTCGGCTGTCTCGCCGTCATATTCAATCTCGTCTTCGGTCGTCATCGCGCTTTCGTCGATGACCGGCAGGCCGGCCATGTAATGGTCCATGATCGCCGCGAGCACCATCGGCTTCACATGCTTCCAGTCCTGGCCAGGATCCTTGCTGATGCTGACAAAGTCGCTGCCGAGGAACACCCGCTCCACGCCGTCTACCTGGAACAGGGCGCGGGCCAGAAGGCTCGCGCGCGCGCTGGCGGCATCGGGAAAGTCGAACGGCCCGAGATGGCCGGCCACGGGAGGGCCGGGCAGGAATTTCACCGTATCTGGGTTCGGGGTCGCTTCAGTCTGGATGAACATGCCGGGCCTTCCGCTGTCTAGCCAGAGACATGGACCGCCCGGTCAGCCAGTTCAAGGCTGCGCTGTCTCTTCGCCCTCTTCGGCAGGCAGGGCGGCGGCGTCGGCTGGCGCCTCTGTCTGCGGCTCCGGCGCCATCAGGGAAGCGAGATGAAGCGAGGCCTCCTCCGCTTCGAGCAGGAAATAAGCCATCGTGGCCAGATGGTTCTGAACGAGGGTCGCCGAGCCCGACTGGTTCGAAATGAACATGGGTTTCATGCTCGCCGCCCGTCCCCAGGCTGCTGCAGCCCGTTCGGCGGCGACCGACAGGCGCGTATCGGCGAGGCGATAGGACTTCGCCTTGGCCGCAACAAACATCTCATGCGCCACATGCGCCCGTGCCTTGGCGTGATAGAAGGCTGTGATGTCATCGCTACTGGCGGGCCAGCTCGACTGTTCGGCGTTAATCCGATCGGAAAGCGCAGCGCGGTCCGACGCGGCCCAGCCTGCAAACAGGGTGAGCTCGGCTGGCAGGGTCTCTTCCGGCATCGGACGCATGGCAAGGCCGCGCGAGGCGCGCGTATCAAACCGGTTCAGCGCCTGCGCCGCCGCCGTCAGGCGCGGACGCATCTGCTCGCCCTCGACTTCGACCAGCAAGCGGGATGCGGCGGCGAGATCGCCGTCCGGGGCGCCGTCGGTGATGGCGATTTCCGAGATCAGCTGGACATGGGCCGACAGCGCCTCGGCCGTTCCGGCTTGCCAGGCAGGCAGCGCAGTCAGGCGCGCCTGTGGATGCCAGACGGGACGGTTGGACGCCCAACCAGCCCCTTCCAGCTCACGGGCGATCTTGTGCACCGCAATGGCGATGCCGGACACGGCCCAGTTCTCATCTGCGGGAATCTCGATGGGCCGGTCATTGATCGTGCTCGACAGGACAGTCGCTGCCGGATAGGCCCCGAGCACGGCGATGACGGCAACGATCTTGATAATCCGCTTGAAGCCGCGCCAGCCTTTCTGGAATCCGACCATGATCGGGCTGGGTTCAGCATAGTCCAGCGCAATGAAATGCGGCGGGCTTTCGGGCGTTGCCGCGCCTTCCCGCTCTTCATACGCCTTGGGTAGCTTTGCTGCCGCAACTGCCGTCATGCCGGTTCGCCGCTTCTTTTTGCAGAAACTGAGTCTGATTGGATCACGCTCAGTATGGGGCCCTTAAGAATTTATTGACAGGCAAAGGCTGCATGAAATTTCAGCAAACTCGGCCTGACGCGTTCGTAACATGCAACTCGCGTGCCCACCGCTGCAAATTCAGCACAACGCAAGCTTCTGTACATCGCGCGGGATGATGGCAGAAATCAGGCGCGCCAGAAACCAATAACACGCCGCACCTCTTCCATGACCGGCTCTGACACGGCGCGGGCCCGCGCTGCGCCATCGGCCAGAACCCGGTCGATCCCGGCTGGATCGGCCAGCAGTTCACTGAAGCGCTGGGTGATCGGTGCGAGATGCGCGACCGTGACCTCGGCCAATGCCGGCTTGAACACACCGAACCCTTTGCCCTCGAACTCTGCCAGAACGGCTTCGCGGCTCTGCCCGGACAGCGCGGCGTAGATGCCCACCAGATTGTCGACCTCCGGCCGGCCTTCCAGCTCTTCCTCTGTGCCCGGAATGACCCCGGCATCAGTCTTCGCCCGCTTGATCTTGTTGGCGATGGTATCCGCGTCATCGACAAGGTTAATGCGGGAAAGATCCGACGGGTCGGATTTCGACATCTTCTTCGCCCCGTCCTTGAGGCTCATGATCCGCGCGCCGGGGCCCTTGATCATCGGCTCCGGGAGGGGGAAGAAGCCCGGCGAATCATATTCCCGGTTGAACCGGTCGGCGATGTCGCGGCTGAGCTCCAGATGCTGCTTCTGGTCGTCGCCCACGGGCACATGCGTCGCCTTATAGGCGAGAATGTCAGCCGCCTGCAGCACCGGATAGGTGAACAGCCCCACAGAGGCGCGCTCGGCATCCTTACCCGCCTTGTCCTTGAACTGGGTCATCCGCTCGACCCAGCCCATCCGCGCCACGCAGTTGAAGATCCAAGCAAGCTCGACATGTGCCGGCACGGAAGACTGCGCAAAGATGACGGACTTGGCCGGGTCAACGCCTGCTGCCACAAAGGCTGCCGCGATCTGGCGCGTCTTGTCGATCAGTGCGCCCTTCTCCACCGGCATCGTGATCGCGTGCAGGTCCACGACGCTGAAGATGCAGTCATGCCCCTCCGCCTGCAGGTCGGCGAACTTCTTCAGCGCCCCGAGATAATTCCCGAGATGAAGATTGCCGGTCGGCTGCACGCCGGAGAATACACGTTTCGGGCCGTTATAGGCGGGGGTTGTATCGGTCATGGGCTGGGCGTTTAGCGCGTTTGATCAGCGCCGCAAAGCCTGCCTTATGTCCCGGACCCGCAATGCCCCCGTCAGGAAGGCGGCGGCGGTGTAAATCAGCCCGCCTGCGAAGATGATCGCGGCCGCAGCGAGCGCCTTGGAGCCGAACAATGCGTCGCGGATCACCTCCAGCTGCCAAAGCATCGCCGCCAGCGCCGCCGACAGGATCAACGTCGCCAGCGCTGCCCGCACAAACCCCGACACCGCCTTCGGCCCCGGCGTGTACCAACCGCGCGCCGACAGGGTCAGCGCCAGCAGGCACGCATTGACCCAGGAAGCCGTGCTGGTGGCGATGGCGAGGCCGATGAAGCCCATCCCCCCGTCCTGCTTCAGCCAGAAGAACAATCCCGCCCCCAGCGCGGTATTGATCGCGACCGAGACGAGCGCAAAGCGCATCGGCGTCTTTGTGTCTTCCCGCGCAAAGAATGGCGGGGCGAGCACCTTGATCAGCACAAATGCCGGCACGCCCCAGGCAAAATGAAACAGCGCCGCGCCGGCCGCAGCAGCATCGGCCGCGGTAAACTCTCCCCTGGCAAAGAAGGCATCGATCAGGAAGACCGGCGCGATCATCAGGGCGGCCGCCGCCGGCAGCGTCAGCGCCATGGCGAGGCCGAGACCTTCATCCATCGTACGGCGCCCGGCCTCCCCATCTCCGGACCGCGCAGCCCGGCTGAGGCGCGGCAGGATGGCGATGCCGACTGCGACGCCGACAAGGCCCAGTGGCAGCTGGTAAAGCCGGTCGGCGGCATAGAGCCAGCTCTTGGCACTGACCTCGAAACTCGCCAGCGACTGGCTGACGATGATGTTGATCTGCGTACCCGATGCCGCAATCGTGCCCGGCACGGCGAGCATCAGCACCTTCTTCACTGCCGGAGTAAGGCGCGGCCAGCCAAGCAAGCTGAGGCGCACTTTCTGGCGCGAGGCCCCCCACCAGAGCAGCGCCGCCTGCAGCGCCCCGGCGATGAAGAAGGCGATCGCGGCATATTGGGTGGTGATCACAGGTGTCGTGCCGAGCAGACCCGCAGGGATGAGGCAGAGATTGAGCACGGTCGGCGCCCCGGCCGACAGGATGAACCGCTCGGCGGAGTTCAGAACGCCCGAAAGCAGCGCCCCGATCGCCATAAGGGTCAGGTACGGCATCGTAATGCGCGTCAGCATGACCGCGAGGCCGTAGTGCTCCGCATCATCCGCCTGCCCGCCATGGATGATCAGCAGCACCCAGGGCATGAATATCTGCGCCAGGATCGTCAGCGCGGCCGTCATTGCAAACAGCACGCGCAAGGCATCCTGGGCGACCTTCTGCGCCGCCTCCGGCCCTTCGGCCTCCAGCGTACGCGCATAGGCCGGCACGAAAGCGGAGGCGAAAGCGCCTTCGGCAAAGATCCGCCGGAAGAGGTTCGGGAATTGCTGCGCCGTCGCCCAGGCATCGCCCACTGGCCCAGTGCCGATCTTGGCCGCAAGGATCACATCCCGGACCAGGCCGAGGATGCGGCTCGCTAAGGTCAGGGAGGCCTGGACAGCGGTGTTACGGGCGACGCTCATGGGTTACCCGCTTGGCGGAATTCTCAGAAACTGTCCACGGCCCGCGAGCGTCTCAGCTTGCGCGCAGGCGTGTGGGGCGCGTCCGGTTCTTCGCGCGCCAATACGGCCAGAAGACGCTCGCGCAGTGTTTCTTTCTTGGCCTTGCTGAGCGGCGGTGCGCCGGGCTCCGGCGTAACATAGAAAGCGTCGAACAGGCGTTCACCATACGAGCCGACATGCGCCGAATGGATCGAGAGCCGCATGTCCGCGAGCACTTCGGCCACCTCATGCAGCAGGCCGGGCCGGTCGCGCGCCGCAATGTCGATGACCGTATACTCCGCCGACAGATCCTCATGGATCTGCACCGAGGGCTGAACCAGGAAGGCCGCCTCGCGCCGTCCGGCCCTGGATTTCACCGTACCGGCCGGCACCTTGCCGCCCAGCGCCGCCCGGATCGCTTCTTCAAGCTTAGCCAGCCTCGGGCCATCCCCCTCGCCATATGGCAGGCCGCGATGGTCCTGCAGCATGAACACGTCCACGATGCGCCCGCCCTTCGAGGTAAACACCTGAGCCGAGACGATATTGGCACCCATCTTGGCGAGCGTGCCGGCAAGGTCTGCAAACAGGCCGGTCCGGTCCTTGCCGGAGACGAGCAGCGCCACAGCCCCGCCTTCCTGCGCCATCCGTGTCGTGACGACCTCGCCGCCCTTAGACAGCGCGGCCGTGTGCCAGGCAATGTCGTCAGGGTCGAAGCCGGTCCAGTAGGCGGTCTCGAGTTCGAGGAGCAGCGAAGGGACAGACCCCATCCGCTCGATCAACACTTCGCGGCGATGCTCCGC
>JBKBVT010000066.1:0-11701 GCA_046289305.1 Hyphomonas sp.
GCTCTCGCGAAGCGATGAGTGCTGCTGGATCGAGGACGAACGCGTTTCCTCTGTGGCGACGGATGACGTCTTGAAAGCTCTGCGGCAACGTGCGCGCCGTGTCGATGCCGAACAGGATCCACAGCAACGGAATGCCCTCGCGCTCATAGTGCTTGCATCGAGCCGAAATCTCCGTCTGGAAAGTGCCCGACATCTGGAATTCGACGGCGAACGAACCGAAGCCATCCCATTCCACATAGACATCGGGGAATCGGCCGTGCCCGTTCTCTGTCGGCGGGAGATACTCAGCGACCGTATGCCTTATGTATCGCTCATCCAGCGCAACCAGTTGGGCGACCTGCTCGCACATCAGGCGATGAAAATCCGACTCCTGCCGACCCTGGTATTGAGCCGCGCGCGCATCGTCGGGTGCAATGTTGCGTCCCTGATACCACGGGCAACTGGGGTCGCTCCCAGCGTAATGCGCGAACAGAGGACGGCTGACGCCACGAATCCGGGCCGTTCGGATATAGACCTCGCCGTCGCACGCCATGCATCGAGCAACGAGGCCGTCCCTGCCGTTTCGCCTGTCCGTGATCCGGTCGCGGATGATGCCCCAGCTGTCGCCAGGCATTGCGAGCAAATCGTTTGCCGTGATGGCACCGATCCGTTCGACAATCGCTGCTTCTACAATGCGCTGGGGTTTCCTCACCATTGCACCAGTGTATCCACACTCCGGAACACAGCAAGAACCTGTCTTCTGCGGGTCACGCCGCCGCTGTCGCGATACCATCCAGCCGCACCGCGACGCCGGTGACGCCGTTCCCCGCCGCCTCGACCGCGACGCCGATGGGGAACCGCCCCGCGGCCGGGGTGGTGACTTCTTTCGCCGTGTTGTCCCACGCCACGCGCGCACCGAACGTCAGCACCGCCGCACTGGCCTTCGGCAGCTGGAAGACACCCGTGGTGGAGAGCTCGACCGGGTCGCCCTCGGCCGAGGAATAGGCGGCGATTCCGAAGATGCTGCCAACGATTAGCGGGTCGCCCGAGGCGATGCTGCCCGCGGGGGCGGTCACCCGGACGACGTGGCCGTTCTGGACGTAGTTCTTCATCTCAGAGCCCTTTCGAGGATTGGATGCGGACGACCGAGATGCGCTCGGTCGCCCCTGCGATCTGCCGGTTGAGGTCCGCGAGCGCGGCGGCCATCTCGCCGTCGCTCGCGTAGGTGACGCGCTTGCCGTCGTATTCGACGGTTCGGACGCCCCGATAGCGCGCAGCCATCAGGGCGTCCCGCCAGGCGGTGAGCTGGGCGAGGTCGGCCATTCTCATGCCCCGGCGTTCATGAACCAGCCGCGATGGTCGATGAAGCCCGCCCCGAAATCGAGGATCACCCGGATCTCCACGCCATCGACGTCCCAGCCCGAGCGGCTCTCGACCTGCGGGCCCTCGGCGCCCGAGAGATAGGCGAACTCCAGCCCGTCGATCTCGCCAGGGTCGGCGGTGACATACCAGCGGGAGGCGCTGGACAGCCGCGGCTCTACCACCAGCGAGAGCGAGCCCGAGAAAGGGTTCACGTCGGCCGCCGTCGCGGGCGCGATGCTGGCCAGCCACTTCTCGGCGGTGGTTTCCAGCGCGGGCGGGACCAGCAGGTTGCGGGGCGTCACGCGGATGGTACGGTCCTCGATGCCCTTCTGGGTGCGCAGCGCCAGGCGGGCGGCCGAGAGCGTCCCGTCCGAGATCGCCGCCCCGGTGCCCGCCTTGTTGCCGTGATCGGCGTGGAACAGCGTCTTGCCGTCGGACATCGTCGGGCCATTGCCGCTGCCCGCCTCGAGGAGGGTCACGAGGATCCGCGCCTCGGTCTCGGCCGCGGCCTGACCCATGCGGCGGGCGAGGTCCGCGAAGGCGCCGAGATCATCATTCACCAGCACCTGCCGGGTGATGCCGATCTTCCGCGCCCAGGTCTCGACCTTGTAGGCCTCGCGCGCCTCGGCCATGGTCCCGGCCTTGATCTCGCCGTGCTCGTTGAGCTTCTCCAGCAGCGGCGCCTCGCCCAGCATGATCTTGTTCACCGCGCGGAAGTCCCGCGCCGTGGTCTGGCGGCCGAGGCGGCGGATGCCGGAAGGCGCGGCCTGGTAGGCGTCGCGGAGCACGCGGCCCACCGTGTCCCCGAGGATGATCGGGAAGTCCGAGGTGGTGTGAAGCGCGCGGGTCACGAGGCTCGCGGGCGACAGCGCCATGGTGGACTCGCCGCGCAGCGTCAGCAGCTCCTTCGCCATGTCCACCGGCGTGGAATAGGCGTAGCGCCGGGCCGGTTCGCTCAGCTCGTGACGCGGATTGATCCGGGCGTAGAGCGCCTCGCCCATCTGGCGTGCGCGCAGGGCGGGGTCGTCCTGGCTCTCGCCCATCTCGACGCGGACTTGCTCGGTGCGGATCGCGGGCGCGCTGCGTTTCGCCAGCGCCTCGAAGGCCGCGCGGCGGGCGGTGTCGGGATCGGCGCCTCCGTCGATCTGGCCGTCCACCCAGGACTGATCGAGCCCGGCGATGCGGGCGATGGAGCGGATCTCGGCATTCGCCGCGGCGCGGGTTTCGGTCTGCGCCTTGGGTGGGGCCGTGGTGGTGGTCGTGTCGGTCATCTCTGTCTCCATGCGAATGTGGGCGCCGGGGTCGGCGGGCGTCGGCACCAGGGAAATCTCGTGCGGGGTCCAGCGCACGGCAATCAGCACGCGTGCGCCGTTCTCGGTGGTCTCGGCCCAGTCCTCGACGGAGTAGCCGACCGAGACATGCCGCAGGATGCCCGCCAGCACGTCCTGCCATACTGGCTCCACCTCGGGCCGGGCCGAGAACTGGATGAGCGCCGTGCCGCGCTTGCCGTCCACGGCGGCGCTGCGGACGGAGCCAAGCACATCGCGCACGGCGGTCTGGCGGTGTGCGTCCAGTACGCTGGCGC
Source organism: Hyphomonas sp. (assembly GCA_046289305.1). Classification (GTDB taxonomy): domain Bacteria; phylum Pseudomonadota; class Alphaproteobacteria; order Caulobacterales; family Hyphomonadaceae; genus Hyphomonas. The sequence continues at coordinate 2,927 of JBKBVT010000066.1, forward strand.
CTTCGAGGCGCGACAGGTCCACCGCCTGCGGATCGAGGCTTAGCCGCTCGATGTAGTGGCCTGCCATGTCGCGGCGGCGCACGGGCGCACCGGTGGACCAGACAACTTCAACGTTGCGTTCTACAACGTTGACCGTCTGCGGCTTCAAGCTGGCACGCCGGGTCAGAAGGGAAACGTTGTCGTTCCCGACGTTTGAGTGCGTCCATGCCGAGGTTGTCTCGGTGTCAGCCATCTGCGGCCTCCTTCTGCTGCGGAGCCGCCGTCTGGCCGAAGGCGAGCCCTAGCCTGTCCGCGCGCTCGCGGTCGGCAGCGATCTCGGCATCCACCTGTTCGGCGTCGTAGCCGCGCTCGGAGATCGCTTGGGACCGGCTCTTGAGCCCCGCGCCGATCGCCAGGATCTCCGCCTGCACGTCCTTCATCGGATCGACGTAGTCGAACTTCGGCGGCAGCCATTCGCACCCCAGGTAGGCGTCGGGGTTCCGGTCGAAATCCCGCGCGGGCAGGTCGCCCGTCAGCACCGCGAGCCGCACGAACCGCTCCCAGACCGGGCGGCAGAACAGGTGGACCACCACGTTGTGCTGAAGTTGCTCGACCCGGCGGCGGAACTCGATCAGCCCGGCCCGGATCGAGGAATAGGTCACACCCTCCAGATCGCCCGATACGAGCTCGTAGGGCAGTCCGAGCCCCGCTGCGACAGCGCGCAGTTGGTTCTTCACGAAGGGCGCGTAGGCATCGTGCTCGGTCGGATTGGAAAACCGGATATCGGTGCCGGGCGGCAGCGGGATCAGGCTGCCGGGCTCCATGCCCACGGTCAGCGCGCCGCCGGTGTTGGTGCCCGAGAGCCCGCCCGCCGTGCCGTCGGGATCCGTGATGAAGCCGGTGAACAGCGCCGCGACCTTGGCCTTCACCAGCGCGGCATCCTCGAACTGGTCAAGCTCGTGCAGCCGCAGCAGCACCGGCGCGAGCCAGGTGATCCCGCGCAGCTGGCCCGCCGCGAGCGGCTTGAACAGATGCAAACAATCGGCGGCGGGGACGCGGTGCAGGTCCATGGGAACCTGCTCGCGATCCAGAAGCTCGAGGTGAAGGGGGATGCTGGTGACGTCGCTGGCGACGCGCAGCCGGGCGAAGCTCTCACCGCTCTCGACCATCGCGCGCACAGCCATGGCCTGCAGTCCGTAGAAATCCGCCAGCCCGTCCGGGGCGGCATGATCGGTCCACCGCAGCCAGAGCGCCTGCAGCCGCTCGCGCACCGCACGGTCGGGATGGGTAGACTGAGGCTTGATCCCCGCGCCGACGACATTGCCGACCAGGCTGTCGACTGCCGCCGCGACCCACGGGTTGTTCCGCGCATACCACCCGGCCCGCCGCGCCGCCGTGGTCGCGCCCGCGAGGATCGCCGCGTTCAGCCCGTCGACGGTCCGCGCCCCCTCCCAACGCCGCCCGCCACCCGCAGCGTCGAAGCCGCGAGCGCGCGCGAGGCCGAGAAGGCGATGGAGGAAGGTCCGCATGGGCGACAGAATCGCCCGAAACGGATCGTCAAGCTATTGGGAATGTTTGGGAAGTGCCTTCTTGCTACGAGCCTCCCTGCCACCGTTCTCCAACTGAGGAACCGATGCGAGTGCCTGCGTGCAAATGTGATAGTCTCGGATCTCATTTAGTGGGTTGGGAGGTCATTGCAGAATAATGGTGTAGCATGCGAAGCCACGGTCTGGTCAAAGTCTCTCTACTAAGGTGCCCCAGAAGGCGAAAAAGTCTCGGTGAGTAAATTGATTGACGAAGAACAACGGAAAGAAGCTGCAGCCTCTCTGCTGAAGGAGATGGAAGCCACGGCCGCACGCATGCGCGCGCTGATCGTCACGATGCCTGCGCATGATCTGCTCGGCTATACTTATGCTCAATACATGATGAAGGCGATGGCAGTCCAAAGCGCCGCCGAAGAGAACGGTGCAGCGGCGGGCCACGACGACCTCATCGGCGATAATCAGTTCTTGCTGGAGTACGTGCATGCCGTGCTGGCGTCGGACGTCGCCCCGGAGGACGTGTCCTTTGACGAAGCCCAATGCACTGAGCTCTTTGAGCTGAGCCGTCAACTGCGAGAGCAGGCCATGTTTTTCGCCATGGCTTCATCAGCAGACAAGAAGACCGGAGTGTTCGGCCCAGATACCGCTGATATTGAGTTCCGCGCTAAATCGACTTGGGTTCTCCTGCGCGGGAACCGCTACCAGGTCTTGGAGGGAGAGTTCTATAGCTACGTTCTAGCACCTCACAATGATATGCTGACTGAAGTATACGGTATTGGTGCAGCCGACATCGCGGCAGGATTCCAAGCAATGGCAGACTCCGCGCGTTCCGGCCATGCCGATGCCATTACGGACATGAAGAGGCACTTTGGTGCGGTGCAGGCTTTTGCGGCATCATTTGCTGGGCCTGAAGAAAAAGCTATGGAGGCCTGGCTTGCGGCAAATGCGGAACAGGCGCAGGCCACAAGGCGGGCGATAGATGATATGTTTCGAGGTGGCATTGCCAACGTGAGCCGTCACACGACGCTGCCGCCGGCGCTGTTAGCGGACTTGGCGTTTCGGCGTGGAGAAGAAACAGATTTCTTCGCTCCGGGTGATTATGCGGGAACGCCTTACCGGACACTGCCTGCTCGGAAGAACCCACTAATTCAGCTAGGGGAAGACTATTACGCCATCGACCCGTGCTTTGCTCGCGACGCTGGGTATCGCGCGCTTCTCTTCAATCTTCTGAAGCGGAGGCCGGATTACGCGAAGACCTTCAAGGATCGGCAGAAAACGATGAGCGAAGCTGCGTTTGCCAATATTCTCTCAAGCCAGCTTCCGAACGCAGCGCTTTTCCAAGAAGTCTACTATAGGGACTCAGCCACCAAGCAGTGGGCCGAAAATGATACTCTCATCCTCATAGATGACGTATTGTTTCTTGTTGAGGCCAAGGCTGGCGCCGCTGCCACAATCGCGTCGCCAGCGCTTGATTTCGCACGCCATGCGCAGTCGGTGCAGGATCTAGTGATCAAGGCCTACAAGCAGTGTGAACGGTTCTTCAACTATCTTAACTCGGCTGACGAAGTGCCGCTCTATCGCTTGGCTGACGGAAAACATGAAGAATGCGGCCGTCTCCGCCGCTCCGATTTCCGCGTGATGGTGCCGATTGGGCTAACGGTCGAGTCGTTCTCACCATTTTCCACATACTGCAAGGAACTCGCAGAGATTAAGCCGCTCCTTGGAAAGCACCCCTTCGTTTCACTATCCATTGATGACCTATTTGTCCTCAAGCGATTTTTGCCGACCCCCGGCGAGTTTGCTCACTACATGGAGGTGCGACAGGCCGTGGCGGGGATGCGGCGGGCTCATCTGTTTGACGAGTTCGACCATCTCGGCGCGTACCTGAAGAAGAACCGCTTCGATCTGGACATTGCCGATCAGCTGCGTGGCGGCAACGCGACCACGGTCATCTGGGACGGCATGAGCGATATCGTCGACAGGTGCTTCGAAGGTGAAGACTGGGAAAGCAGTCCATTTCCGACGCAGGCATTCCCGGACGAGGTGCTGAGGCTGCTCGGGGCGCTCAATGCCACCCGAGCGCGTGGGTGGCTTTCAGCGGAGAGCCGCATCCGCAACCTTGGAGAGGAAGGCCGGAGTAATCTGGCCAAGATGCTGTCCGACCTTCGCCAAACCTTGAGCATGCATCCGACTCGTTACTTTATGCTATCCGGGGATGATGAGCCGCTCTTCATCTGGCTTCAGCGGCACGACCAAGAAATTGATTGGGCTGGGGTGAACGACAAGGCCAGTGCGGCCGCCTTGGTCGCCAAAGTGCCTGACGTCATCAGCATCTTGGTGGAAGTTAACTCGGATGGAGCATTCCGCGCGGCTCGGCCTTTTCCGGTCCGCATACCTACGACCAGAACATCAGCAAACGATCACATTTACGAAGACGCGACGCGAATGTCCCAACGTACGCGGGTCTTGAATTCGAACCAGCCAAATAAACCTGTCCCAGCTGCCAAGGCCAGAAAGCCGGGGCGGAACGATCCGTGCCCCTGCGGCAGTGGACTAAAATACAAGAAGTGTCATGGCCGTTGATCTACGCCATCCACGTTGAGCGGATCACCCCATTCGACTTGCTCAACGAAGTCATCGCCGGGCCGACCCCCTCCACCTCCTCGTTCAGCCTGAGCCCCATGCTGATGAGGCCGTGCAGGGCGGCGTGGGCGTAGACGAAGGTGTCGAAGGCCTCGTTGCGTTCGCCGTCGCGCTTGGGTTGCCAGGAGCGGATCGGCCGGCCGCGCTCGAAGCGGGTGACGACGCGCTCGGCGGTGAGCTGGCGGAAGTAGTCCGCGTCGAGGCCGCGGGGGAAGTGGATCGCGCCGGGGCCGGGCTCGGTGAGGCGCAGGCGCGCGTAGACGGCGTCCTTCACGGCGTCCACGCCGACGATGAAGAGCGGGATCTTGCCCTTGTTGGTCCGCGTCGGGCGGCGCGGCCACACGGGGATGCCGGGCCCGCCGCGGCCCTTGATCGCCCAGATGCGGCGGGCGAGGCGGGTGCGGCAGAACTCGTACGCCATCTTGGTGTGATGCCCGCCGGTGTCGATGGCGGCGGCGCGCACGGGCAATTCGAGCCCCGCGGGATGCGGGAAGGTCGCCTGCAGCACCATGTCGAGATCGGCCCACAGGCGCGGCCCGGAGGGGTCGCCCCAGAGCACGCGGTAATCGATCACCCACGCTTCCTCGTCGCGGCCCCAGCCGAGGATCTGCACCTCGATCCGATCGCCCTGCACGTCGACGCCCGCGGTGAGCACGGCGACGGACGCGGGCAGCGCCTCGCCCCAATCCTCGCGCCGCGCCATCAGCGGATCGGCCGGAACGGTGTCGCCCGCCTGGTCCTCCCAGGATTCGCCCAGCTTGGTGTTGACCCAGACCTGCAGCCGCGCGGGATCCTTGCGGACGCGGCCGTGCTCTGCGGCGATCTCGGCCCATGTCTCCCACGGGGAATAGAGCGCGGAGAGGTGGAAGCCCACGGTGCGGCCGTCGCCTTCGGCGGTCGCGCGCCATTCGCCCGCGGCAAGCAGGCGGGGCTTCTCGTGCTCGTGGTGGATTCCGCCGCAGACCTCGCAGACCAGATAGGCCGCATCGCGTCGCCCCTCGGGCCAACGGATGCGCGCCCATGTGATCGGAGCCATTTCGCCGCAGTGCAGGCAGGGGACGTGGTAGAAGCGCCGATCACTGTGTTCGAAAGCGGCCTCGATGCGGGAGTGGCCCTTCAGCGTGGGCGTCGAGACCATGTAGATCTTGCGCCGCCCGCGGAAGGTGGTGGTGCGCTGGATTGCCAGATCGACGGGATCGCCCTCGCCATCGGCGTCGCCGGGATAGCCGTCCACCTCGTCGAGGAACAGGTAGCGCACGGGCGTGGAGCGAAGGCCAACGGCGCTGTTCGCCCCGGTCATCACCAGCTGGCCGCCGGGAAAGGATTTGCGGAACAGGCTGTTCCCGGCGTCGCGGGAGCGGGGTGCGGCGACCAGTTCGCGCAGCGCAGGCGTCGCCTCGATCAGCGGGTCGATGCGGACGGTCGTGTTCCGGCGCACCATGTCGAGCGACGGCATCACCAGTATGGCGATGCCGGGCGCGTTCTGGATGATGTAGCCGAGCCAGTTCAGCCCGGCCTCCGAGCCGCCGGTCTGCGCGCCCTTCATCAACACCACGCGCTCGTAGGGACTCGCTGTCGAGAGGGCGTCCATGACGGCGCGCAGATACGGCGTGCGGTCGGTGCGCCAGCGGCCGGGCTCGGCCGAGGTCGGCGGCAGGATGCGATGCCGGTCGGCCCAGTCCGAGACCGGGATCGGCGGTTCGGGTCGGATGCCGCGGCGCCAGGCGAGGTCGATGTCAGGCACCATCGCCAAAGCTCCCCAGCGGCAGGTTGGCCAGGTGTTCGAGATGCTCGCGCATCATCCGGTCGAGCGCGGCGAAGGTGGACCGTGGATCGGCGCCGAGCTCGGCCGCCAGCAGGGGCGCGGTGCGCTGCACCCACGCCATGTGCGCATCGCGTTCGGCACGGGCGCGCGCGAACACCGTGCGCGTGGCGGCGGCGGTCTCGACCAGCTGGCCCTGTTCGCGCTCGAACGCGAGCTTGGCGCGCTGCACCTTCACGATCTCATGCAGCCGCTTGGCCTCGGCCAGTGTCGTCGTGGCGCGAGTGGGAACGGCGGCACCGCCCCTGTTGCGCCGGGCGGGGTCGAGGTTGTCCTCGATCCATGCGAGCCCCACCGCCACGTCGATCCGCCCGTCCGCGCGCACCGGCAGCCCCTCGGCCACCAGCTGCGAGATGCGCCCCTTGGTCAGCCCGACGCGGGCGGCGAACGCAGTCTTGGTCTCGGCGCTGTCGAGTTTAGTCATTTCCGCCCCCTGACGCTGGCGGGCCAATGCGCTGCGCGTCCCCACATACGAATTGGCCCGGGAGGAACCGCCCGGCGGCCCGCGATCCGGTGTTCCCGTCCGCTAACGACGGTTCTGAAGTTGTCGCGGGCCGTGCCAGGCCGTCCCGCCGGTTGGCGATCTGTCTGGTGGGGATGGTGGAGATTGGTGGGGTGATCCGGCCCGCCCCTGTAAACTGTCATGTCATGCGTGGTGGCATGATGCATGGCGTCACGTGTCACGACGTTCCACGTCGCTGACACTTCGGGCGACAAACACAGATTTGGACGGGGACAAGTCCACCAAACCCACCAGACGGATCGGGAATGAGCGTCACGCATTGGCATGGCTCCGGAGAACTTCAGAACCGTTGTTGATCGGCGCCGCCCCGGCTTCCGCGACCTCCAGCTGCCAGCGCGCGCGCCCTGCCGACACGCCTGCGGAGACCAGGCGCAGCCCGTTCACGATGCGGTTCTGCTGCCCGCCGATCCACTTGCCGAGCCGCCCGCCGTTGATCGCGCCGCCTTCGCCCGCCACGCGCAGCAGGGCTTCGCGGAACTCTGGGTGGATGAACTCCGACCGGCCGTAGAGTTGCGGGCGCTGTTCCGTCGCGCGTTCGATGATCTCGCGAACGCTGACCCGGTCCATGCCGATCACCTCGCGCCATTGCTCCAGCACGGTGGTCAGCGCCTCCAGCTTCGGGTCGGCCCCGCGCATGCCCTCCATCGTCTCGCAGGGATCGGCTTCGCCCAGCCAAATCAAGGCGTCGCGGATCCAGCGCGACCAGTCGGTGAAGGAGCCGAGCGGCGCGCGCTGCTGCGGTCGCCCGGCGATGTGGAAGGCCCGCAGGACGGTCAGCCCGGCCGAGACGTAGTCGCCGCGCCGCTCGGTCACCATGGCGAGGGGATCGCGGTCGAAGGCGCGCAGCTCGGGTCGCTCGACGCCAGCATCAAGCGTGGCCCGGATGGCACGGCGGGTCATGTCGCCCTCGAGGGTCAGGTTGTTGCCGGTAGCGAAGACGGCGGCATTGCTCGGCACCTCGGCGTTGACGGACTTGCCGAGGATGCGGACCTTGAGGCTGGTCTGGGTGAGGGTCTGGCACAGCAGCTCGCCGCCCAGCGGTTCCTCGCAGTTGTCGATGGCGATCAGGACGTCGCCCGCGATCAGCGCCGCGCCCAGCCGCTTCTCCATCTCCTCCTCGGACTTGCCCTGCGCGATCACCGGCGCGGGGCGGGCGGTGGCAATCTGGCTCGCCAGGTCGACCAGCATGGATTTGCCCGTCCCGGCCGTCGGCGCGTTGAAGCCGTGCAGCGGTGCGGTCGGCAGCGACCGGCGGATCAGCGCGGTGAGGATCCCGGAGAGCGCGACCGACCGGTCCGCATCTGTAACGAAGGGGAAGGTCGAGATCAGATCCTTGAGGAAGTCGAGCGCGCGCAGGGCTGTCGCCTGGTCGGGATCGCGCGGCAGCGCGGGGAAGCGGACATCCTGCGGGTCGAACAGCAGCCCGGTCTGCGCGTCATAGCCCGGCAGGTCGAGGATTGAGCCGTCGGCGCGCAGGGTCGGGCAGTTGATTATCCCGGTCAGCACCGGCAGGCGCCACTGGCCCTCGCGCGCCAGGAAGGTCTCCGCGATCCTGTGCGGGCAGTCGGTGCTGAGCCACTCGCCCTCGCGCTTGTCGAACCGCTTCCAATTCGCCGCGCGGGTGAAGGCCTCGGCCATGTGGTGCGCCTTCACGTCCACCAGCCGGGGCGCGTCGACAGTGCGCCCATCCGAGACTGCCACCGGCACCATCGGGGCGCACCACCATGCTGCCGCGCTGGTAGTAGCCGAGCCCGGCCTGCATCAGCGCGCCCTCGGCCATGTCCACGGTGTCGTGCAGGAAGCCGGCAAAGATGCGGATCACCGGGCGACCGTCGCCGCCGGGCTCGTCCTCCTCTGCTTCAACGGCAGGGCTGGCGGCGCGCGCTTCCCGAACCCATCTCGTTCCTTCCGCCCGCCAGCCGTTCTGCCGCGCCAGCCAGAACAGCGTGCCGACGGTGACGGTGCGCACGTTGGCGAAGCTGTCCCATTTCTCGGCGGTGTATGCAGCGTCGTTCTTCGACGCCTCGGCCGACCAGGTCTCCCACAGGCCGCGGCCTTCGGTACCGAGTGCTGCGTAGAGCGCGAGCCCGACCTTGATCCAATCGTCGTAGGGCAGCTCGTCGTTGCGGATATGGGCGACCGCTTCCTCGATCAGCGCGCGCGACGGCGCTTCCTTTTGCTTGAGCCCGGCGGCCTTGCGCCCCTCGCGGTCGATCTCGCGCCGGTCAGCGGTGGTCTGGCCGCCCACCTTGCGCAGGTACTCCTCG
>JBKBVT010000006.1:0-42210 GCA_046289305.1 Hyphomonas sp.
AGCCATGATTCCTCGCTGCGCGCCCTCGGCCTGAAGCTTTCCGCGCATCCGTTCGGACACGGAACAAAGTACGAAGTGGAGACCAATGGCAGACCGGTCACGCTCCTCTCCTCCTATCACTGCTCCCGTTACAACACGAATACGGGCCGTCTGACGGCGGAGATGTTTGAGGCGGTGTTTGCTGAGGCGCGCCGGGTGGTCGGGTAGGCCCTCACCTCGCCTTCATGATCCGCGCCTTGTCGCGCGCCCAGTCCCGCTTGGCCTCATGCTCGCGCTTGTCATGCGCCTTGCGGCCCGTGGCGACGCCGATCAGCAGTTTCGCGCGGCCCTTGTCGTTGAAATAGAGCTTCAGCGGCACGATCGTACGGCCCGCGCGCTCGATCTCCTGGGAGAGTTTCGACAGCTGGCGCTTCGAGACGAGCAGCTTCCGCTTCCGGCGCGGTTCATGGTTGAAGCGGTTGGCGCCGGCATAGGTCTGGATCTCGGCATTGATCAGCCAGAGTTCGCCCTGCTCGACCGAGGCATAAGCCTCAGCGATATTCGCCTTGCCGTCGCGCAGGGATTTCACCTCGGAGCCAACCAGCATGATGCCGGCCTCCAGCGTATCCTCGACGGCATATTCCCGCCGGGAGCGCCGGTTCTCTGCGACGAGGCCGTCGCTGCGACCCTTGACGGCGGCGGTCTTCGCCACGGCGCTAGACCCGGACGCCGGCCGCGGCCAGCGCCTCATCGATCAAGGCCCGTGCCGCGTCGTCCGGCGCCGTCACTGGCAGGCGAACATCCTCAGCGCACAGGCCAAGGCGCGACAGCGCATATTTCGCCGGCCCCGGCGAAGGCGAGCAGAACATCGCGCGGTGCAGGAGGACAAGACGCTGGTTGATGGCCCGCGCGGTCTCCAGGTCGCCGTCATCGAAGGCGGCATGCATCGCGGCGCAGGCTTCCGGCAGCACGTTCGCCGTCACCGAGATACACCCCGACCCGCCCATGGCGCGGTGGGCCAGCGCGCTCGAATCCTCGCCCGACAGCTGGATGAACTGTTCTACCGGCCCGATCATCTGGCTGTGCAGCGCCACCCGCTCCATCTCATCGCTCGCATCCTTGATGCCGATGACATTGGGCAGCGCCGCGAGCGCAGCCACGGTCTGCGGCAACAGGTCAACCACCGTGCGCCCCGGCACATTGTAGAGGAAGACCGGCAGAGCGACGGCGTCATTGATCGCCTTGAAATGGGCAAACAGGCCCGCCTGGTTCGGCTTGTTATAATACGGGCAGACGACCAGCGCGGCGTCAGCGCCCGCCGCCTTGGCGTGCGCCACGAGATCGATTGCCTCATCGGTTGCGTTCGAGCCGGCGCCGGCGATGACCGGCACGCGCCCGGCGGCGATCTCGACGCAGAGTGTGACTACGTCCTTGTGCTCCTCCGTCGACAGGGTCGATGTCTCGCCGGTCGTGCCGACAGGCACTAGGGCGCTCGACCCGGCGGCGATCTGGCGTTCGACCAGCGCGGCAAATGCCTTGCGGTCGACCGCGCCATCGCGGAAGGGTGTTACAAGGGCTGGGATTGAGCCATGAAACATTTTAAGGTGGCCGTGTTCAGGGATTGGTTGGGATTGCGTGCTAGGCTCAGAGGAACGAGTTGTCACGCTTCGGTGCAGAAATAAACTCAGGTGAGCCCGTCCATGATCCGAATTTCTGCTGTTTTTATGGCAATTTCCTTCCTTCTTTCAGGCACCTCGATGGCCGCGAGGCCTGAAAGCCCCAGCCTGAAGCCTGGCGCCGCCACCCCGCCCAGCACGCTGCGCACCGTGCCTGCCTCGATGCCGACGGTTAACGCGGCCACCCCGGCCATGCCGTCTGCGGTATCAACCGTGCGCTCCAACGAGGCCGCCTTCCTCGACATGGCGCTCAGTGCGGCGTCCCGCGGCGCCTGGATCGATGTTGCGCGCATGCAGTATGAGGCGCCTAGCCCAATCCTGCGCGACCTGATCCTTTGGAAACGCGCGAGCGACGGCGCCCCCGGCACGACCTTCGACGAGATTAACCTCGCCCTGAGTACGCTGTCTGACTGGCCGAAGACCGACCAGATGCGCCGCCGCGCCGAAGACATCATCGATGAGAGCAATCTGACACCTGCCGCCCGGATTGACTGGCTGAACGCCTCCGGTCCGCTTACAGGCGCCGGCAAGGTTGCCCTCGCCAACGCCTATGCCGCCAGCGGCAACCGGGACCGCGCCCAGGAAGTCATCCGCGATGCCTGGCGCAACAATACGATCGACTCTGCCATCGCGCGCACAGCCCTTGCCCGCCATGGCCAGCTGCTCAGCCGCGATGACCACCACGCCCGCGCCGAATTCCTGCTCTGGACCGGCCAGCAACGCGAAGTCCAGGCTCTGCGCCCCCAACTCTCATCGGATTACCGCGCCCTCGTTGATGCCCGCCTTGCCCTGATGCAGCGAGGGCGTAATGTCGACGGTCTGGTCCGCGCCGTGCCCGATCACCTTCAGTCCAATCCCGGCCTGATGTATGAGCGCGCCCGCTGGCGCCGTACGAACAACCTGCGCGAGACCGCTACGCCGCTGCTCACCGAGATCAACGGCCGCGATATTCCGGCCGCCGGCCGGGGCCGCCTGTGGGGCGAGCGCGCGCTTGCCGCCCGCGAAGACCTGAAGAACAAGAACTATGCCCGCGCTTACCGGCTGACCTCGCCGCATGGCATGACCTCGGGCACCGGCTTTGCCGAGGCCGAATGGCTCTCCGGCTGGATCGCGCTGCGCCTGAACGGCGATGCAACCCGCGCGGTGAACCATTTCGAGACGATGGCGGCCGGCGTCGGCGCCCCCGTCAGCGTTGCACGTGGCGAGTACTGGACCGGGCGCGCGCGTGATGCCCTCGGCCAGGCAGACGGTGCCCGCGAAGCCTACCAGGCGGCCGCCCAATTCAAGTTCACCTATTATGGCCAGCTGGCCGCCGAGCGGATCGGCGACCGGATGATCGATTTCGGCCCGCCGTCGGAGCCCTCGCCGGAAACCGTCGCGGCGTTTGAAGCGAAACCCCTCACCCGCGCGCTCCGCCTGATCGGAGAGACGGGCCAGATGGGCATGTTCCGCGAGTTCTCGCATCATATCGACGACATTCTCGACACGCCGGAAGAGTATGAACTGCTCGCGCAGCTGAACCATGACTTCAGCCAGCCGGACACCGCCGTCCGCGCCGGCAAGGCCGGCCTCCAGCGCGGTATCGTCGCGACCGGCGCGTCCTATCCCGTGCTGCTCCACCCGCTCTCCCGCCAGCCGCAGGTCGAGACGTCCTACATCCTCTCCATCACGCGGCAGGAGAGCGAGTTTAACCCGAATGCCCGCAGCCCCGTCGGCGCGCTGGGCCTGATGCAGTTCATGCCTTCTACTGCCCGCGCTGAAGCGCGCCTGCGCGGCCTGCCTTATGAGCAGGCCTGGCTGACGAATGATCCCGCCTACAACATGACGCTCGGCGGCCTGCACCTCGACACGCTGCTCAGCCAGTTCAATGGCAGCTACATCATGACGGCCGCGGCCTATAACGCCGGCCCCTCACGCCCCAACCAGTGGGTGCGCGAGTATGGCGACCCCCGCACCGGCCAGATCGACCCGATCGACTGGGTCGAATTCGTCCCCTTCTCCGAGACCCGCAACTACATCCACCGCGTCATGGAGAACATCCAGGTCTACCGCCACCGTCTCTCCGGCCAGCCCGAAGAGATCCGCCTGAGCGAAGACCTGAAACGCGGGCGGAGATAGAGTCGCTACGCCTCGTAGGGTGCATTAAGCGCAGCGCAATGCACCACCCTTACCCACCACCCTCAGGTGCATTGCGGCCTTCGGCCTTGATGCACCCGACGCCTACCCCTTCCCCCGTTCGCCATTCCTCTCTAGGCTGACCTCCATATGAGGGCTGACGAACGAGGGTGACATGAAAACCTGCCGGACTGTACTTGCTGCACTTTTGCTGCTCGGCGCAGCTGCCTGTGGCAATAACGAAACCGCGACCGAGGCCGAAGGCACAGCCGCCGCCGGAAGGTCTGACAGCGGCGCGGCCGTCAGCACAGCGAGCCTCCCCGGTATGCCGCAGGGCGAAACCCGCCGCGCAGACCCGGCCCTGATCGAGCTCTATCAGCATCTTCATGCGAACCCGGAGCTCTCCTTCCGCGAGGTGGAGACATCCAAGCTGATGGCGAACGAACTGCGCGAACTCGGTTTCGAGGTCACCGAAGGCCTCGGCGATGCCTGGACCCGCGAGAAGGTGACGCGCGATGTTGGCGAAGTGCGCCCCGGCGTCGGCGGCTACGGCGTCGTCGGTGTGCTGAGGAATGGCGAGGGGCCGACCGTGCTGATCCGCGCCGACATGGACGGCCTGCCCGTGCCCGAGCAGACCGGCTTCGCTTTCGCCTCCACGGTCCATTCGCAAACCCATACCGGTGTCGACAGCCCGGTCATGCATGCCTGCGGCCATGATATCCACATGACAGTCTGGACCGGCACGGCCCGGCGCCTCGTCGCCGAGAAGGACCAGTGGAGCGGCACGCTGATCATGATTGCTCAGCCTGCGGAGGAAATCGGCCTCGGCGCGCAGGCGATGCTGGCCGATGGTCTCTATACGCGCTTTCCGCAGCCGGACTATAATCTCGCTCTGCATGTTTCCGCCGGCGCGCCCGCTGGAACTGTGAACTATTCCGCCGGCTTCGCGCTCGCCAATGTCGACTCGGTCGATATCACCGTGAGAGGCGCGGGCGGGCATGGCGCCTATCCGCACACGACGCGCGACCCCGTGCTGATCGCCAGCCATATCGTGGTCGCCCTTCAGAGCCTCGTCTCGCGCAACACCAATCCGCTGGACTCTGCCGTCGTCACGGTCGGGTCGATCAGGGCCGGGGCCAAGCACAACATCATTTCGGATGAAGCCGAACTTTTGCTCACGGTGCGCTCCTATGATGACGCGACGCGCCAGATGCTGCTCGACGGTATCCGCCGTATCGCCGAGGGCCAGGCCGCTGCCTTCGGCGCCCCGCCGCCGGTCATCTCGGTCGAGCAGGACTATACCCCCGCCACCTATAACGACCCGGCCCTGACCGAGCGGGCGATGCAGGCGGTCGCGCGCGCTATCGGCGAGGCGAATGTCCGCCCCGTGCCGCCGGTCATGGGCGGTGAAGACTTCGGCCAGTTCGCGCGCACCGAGGAGAACATCCCCGGCGTGATCTTCTGGCTCGGCGCCGTGAACCCTGACCGCTGGGCCGCTGCCCAGAGCGACGGCATGCCCCTGCCCTCCCTCCACTCGCCGCTATTCGGCCCCGACTATGACCCGGCGATTGCAACGGGGGTGGAAGCGATGACCGCTGCGGCGATGGACCTGTTCGGGGGTTAAGACGGCCTGGCCTTTGGCCATCCGGGATGTGGCGCGCGACTTGCCCCAGTTTCAATAAAGGCAGGAATAAGGCGCGGGGCCTTGCCTTTGGCCGGGTGATTCGCTAACCATGCTTTTGCTCAAACTGCGCAAAAGCATCAAAACACTGTCGCACAAGAGCCCTGATCCCATCAGCGTTTAAGGTCAGCCCTTGAAACGCAGCGTTTCAGGCCTAACTTATACTCAAATCGAGCAAAACTGCTCGGTGCGACGAAGGAGGTTCATCATGGCCCGTCTGATCGATGCCGGTCCCGGCTGCCCCACGCCCACCCCGCTGCGGGGCGGTTCTGCCGCCGAAGCGCGCGGCCTCGTCTATGATGACGCTGTCCGGGCGGAGACCGATGACCTCTACCCGCTGGTCGCAGACTTCATTACTCCGATGGAATGGCCCGCCATTGCCCCGCTCGTCGCCGCCATCAACCGGCTGAAGCGCGAGAAGGATGCGGTCATCCTCGCCCACAACTACATGACGCCGGACATATTCCGCCTCGTCGGCGATTTCCGCGGCGACAGCCTGCAACTCGCGCGGGAAGCCTCTGCGGTGCCCCAGAAAGTCATTGTCCAGGCCGGCGTGCATTTCATGGCCGAGACCTCGAAAATCCTCGCGCCCGAGAAGACTGTGCTGATCCCCTCTCTGGAAGCCGGCTGCTCGCTGGCCAGCTCGATCACGGCCGCCGATGTGCGCCTGATCAAGCAGAAATTCCCGGACTATCCGATCGTGACCTATGTCAACTGCACCGCCGAGGTGAAGGCCGAGTGCCACATCACCTGCACCAGTTCGAATGCAGCGCAGGTCGTCGAGGCGGTCGCGGCCGAATGGAACACCGACACGGTCATCCTCGTGCCGGACCAGTATCTCGCCCGGAATGTCGCGGCCCAGACCAAGCTGCGCATCCTCACCTGGCCCGGCGCCTGCGAAGTGCATGAGCAGTTCTCGGCCGAAGATGTGCGCCAGTTGCGCGAAGCGCATCCCGGCGTGATCGTGCTCGCCCACCCGGAATGCCCACCAGACGTGCTGGAAGCCGCTGACTATGCCGGCTCCACCGCCGCGCTCGCCAATTATGTCAGCGAGCGCAAGCCGAACCAGGTCGTGCTGCTAACCGAATGCTCGATGAGTGACAATGTCGCCGCCGAGAACCCCGGCGTAAACTTCATCCGGCCCTGCAATCTCTGCCCGCACATGAAACGGATCACGCTGGATAACATCTATGACTGCCTGAAGTCGGGCCGCCATGAGGTGACGATCCCGGAAGACATCCGACTACGCGCCAAGGCCGCGCTGGACGCGATGCTCAACCTGCCCAAGATGGCTCGGCCCCTGGATTTCGTAACCGGCGCCAAGCCGGTTGAGCTCGAACTCGTGATTTAGTGCGAAATCCGGCTTGCCACCGGCGGGCTGCAGCGTTGAAGTTGGAAATGGGGCGTTCAGGAGGGTGACCATGGCGAAGATCTTCCACAGCCTTCTGGCCGCGCTGGCGCTCGGCGCGCTCGCAGCGCTTCCCGCGCACGCCAAGAATGAGAGCGACGACGTGAATGTCCTCGGCAATTGGAGCTTCCAGACAAGCCCCTATCGCAGCGGCCAATGCGTCATGACCGGCACAATGAATCTCAGCCCGCATCCGGACGCAGACCGCTACACCTGCGAGCTGACCGCCGTGGAGATGTGCTCCATGTGGGGCCGGTCGGTCGTGCGCCAGTCCTGCTTCGCCACACGTTTCGGCAACCAGGTCTCGATTCGCTCCACCATCGAAGAGATGCTCGAATCCAAATTCGAGGGCCTCGTCTATGTGCCGGATAATTTCACTCTGACCATCCAGTCGTCGCAACGCATGTTCGGCGCGCTGGTGTCAGCCGTCACCGCGCCGGTCGAATTCCGCCGCGCCACTGACGGCATTTCCTGACCGGAACGGACAGCCACCATGTTTGAGGGAGAAGCGCAGCGCCTCCAGGCTGGCGCCGGCGCCGCCACGGATGTCCTGATTGTCGGGGCGGGCCTTGCGGGCCTGTTCCTGGCGCTGAAGCTCGCACCGCGCAAATGCACCGTTATCTCGCCCGCGCCGCTCGGCCAGGCGTCCTCCTCCGCCTGGGCGCAAGGCGGCCTCGCCGCGGCGCTCGATCCGCTCGACAGCCCGGCCCAGCATGCCGCCGACACGGTCGCCGCCGGCGCAGGCCTCGTCGATCCCATCATCGCCCGCATGATCGCCGAGGAGGGCCCGGCGCGGGTGCGCGACCTCATTGCCCTCGGCGTGCCGTTCGACCGTACGCCGGATGGCCAGCTGGCTCTCTCGCTTGAGGCGGCCCACTCCCATGCCCGCGTCGCGCGTGTCGCCGGCGACCTTGCCGGCAAGGCGATCATGGACGCGCTGGTCGCCGCCGTCAGCGCGGCCACCCATATCGAACTCGTGGAAGGCGCCCGCGCCGCCGGCCTGCTACAGGATGCCAACGGGCGCATCGCTGGGGTGCTTCTGCGGGGCCCGGACGGCCAGGCCTTCACCCGCACCGCGCGCGAAACCGTGCTCTGCACCGGCGGCTCCGGCGGGCTCTACCGCGTGACCACAAATCCGCGCGAGGCGCTCGGCGAGGCACTCTCGATGGCGCATGTGGCCGGCGCCCTGCTGGCGGATGTCGAATTCGTGCAGTTCCACCCGACCGGCATAGACATCGGCCGCGACCCCGCGCCGCTCGCCACCGAAGCGCTACGCGGCGAAGGCGCCACCCTGCATGACGCCTCGGGGCGAGCGTTCATGACGGATTATCATCCGATGGCGGAGCTTGCGCCGCGGGACGAAGTCGCCCGCGCCATCCATTCCGAACGCGCCGCCGGGCGCGGCGCCTTTCTCGATTGCCGCGCCGCGGTCGGCGCCGCCTTCCCCCATCACTTTCCCACCGTCTTCGCCGCCTGCATGAGCGCCGGCATCGATCCGCGCGAGCAGATGATCCCGGTTGCCCCGGCCGCGCATTACCATATGGGCGGCATCGTCTCGGATTTCTGGAGCCGCTCGACGCTCGAAGGGCTCTCCGTCTGCGGAGAATGTACGGCGACCGGCGCACACGGCGCCAACCGCCTCGCCTCGAACTCGCTTCTGGAAGCCGTCGTTTTTGCCGAACGCATCGCCCGGCGGCTCGAAGGCGCAGCCCTGAAAGACACTGGCGTGAGCAGCGCCCTGCTGCCGCCCCGCCTTGAGCCAGGCCCGCTTCTCGCCCTGCGCGAAGCAATGTCGGCCGATTGCGGCGTCGTACGCGATGCCGCCGGGCTGAACCGCGTCCTCGGCCTCATCGAGACGCTGGAACGCGCCGCGCCCGGTGCACCGGAGGTGACAACCGCCCGCCTGATCGCCGGCGCCGCGCTCGAGCGGGAGGAAAGCCGTGGCGGACACTTCCGCGCCGATTTCCCGACCTCCGCTGCGCCCGAGCGCCATTTCATCTTCAGCTCCACCCGGAAGACCCTTGTGACATGACCCTTGCCGTCCCGCCGCTGTCCCCGATCATCCTCGATCCGATCGTCCGCCTCGCGCTCGCAGAAGATCTCGGCCGTGCGGGCGACTTAACGACTGACGCCACCATTCCTCCGGATACGGTTCTTTCCGCCGTCATCGCCGCGCGGGTCCCCGGCGTGATTGCAGGACTGGACGCGGTCGCCTACGCCGCCCAGCTGATCGATCCCGGCCTCAAGCTCAGCGTGCTGAAGGCTGATGGCAGCCTGCTCTCCCCCGGCGACATCGTCCTCAAACTCGACGGCGCCGCGCGCTCCATCCTGATGGCCGAGCGCACGATGCTCAACTTTCTTGGCCGCCTGTCCGGCGTCGCGACGCTGACACGCCAGTATGTCGACGCCGTTGCGCACACCAAGGCCCGCATCGTCTGCACCCGGAAAACAACGCCCGGCCACCGCGCGCTGGAAAAGCGCGCCGTGCGCTGCGGCGGCGGCACGTCTCACCGCTACGGCCTCGATGATGCGATCCTGATCAAGGACAACCACATCGCCGCCTGCGGCGGTTCCATCGCCGATGCCATGTCGCGCGCCAAGGCCTATGCCGGCCATCTGCGCATGATTGAGATCGAGGTTGACACGCTCCGCCAGCTTGAAGAAGCGCTGAAGTATGGTCCGCATGCGGTCCTTCTTGATAATATGAACCTAGAGGAACTCCGCGCCGCTGTCAGCCTCACGGCGGGCCGCGTGACGCTCGAAGCTTCCGGCGGCGTCACGCTGGCTTCCGTTGCGGCAATTGCAGAAACCGGCGTGAACTTCATTTCCTCCGGCGCCCTGACGCATTCCGCACCCAACCTTGACCTAGGCCTCGATGTGGTCTGACAGTCTGCTTAACGCGCGGCGGATAACGCGCAGCAAACAGATTGACCCGGAGGAAACACATGACCGGCATCAACGGCCGCAAGGCCATCTTCATCACGGGCGCGGCCTCCGGCATCGGCGCCGAGACGGCCCGCCATTTCGCCCGCAAGGGCTGGTTCTGCGGCCTGTATGACGTCAACGAAGCCGGGCTCACCTCCGTCGCGGCGGAACTGGGCGAAGGCAACAACCATACCGCCCGCCTGGATGTGCGCAGCCGCGACGACTGGGCCCTTGCCATCAAGGGATTCGGCGCGGCCACCGGCGGCCAGATGCACGTCCTGTTCAACAATGCCGGTGTTGGCCGTCATGGCTGGTTCGAAGATGTTCCGCCTGAGGACAATGACTGGGTTGTCGATGTAAACGTCAAGGGCGTGATCAACGGTGTGCATGCCGCCCTGCCCCTCCTTAGGGCCACGCCGGGCGCGCGCATCGTCAACACCGCCTCCACGGCCGGCATCGTCGGCGCACCGCAGCTCGCTGTCTATTCCGCCACCAAATGGGCCGTACGCGGACTGACCGAAGCGCTGGACGCCGAGTTCCGCGACATCGGCGTGCGCGTCACCAGCCTGATGCCCTGGTTCGTTGACACGCCGATCCTGGATATGGGCAGCAAGGACGGCGCCAACGAAAAGATGTCCGACCAGCTGCGCGCCGGCGGCGCCAAGATCTATCCGGTTTCTCTCGCAGCCGAGAAAGCCTGGGACGCTGCCCACGGCGCAGACATTCACTACATGGTGGGAGACGAGGCCGAGCGCGCGCGCTTCATGAGCCGCTGGATGCCCGGCTTAGTACGCAAACAGGTTCGCAAGAGCGTGCCGCCGCGGGGCTGACCCCGCGGTCGTTCAGTCCAAGACGCAGGTCAGAAAATCAGGGCGCGCTGGTCGTGTCGGTGTCAGCGCCCGCTGCCGCCAATTGGCGCGCCAGATAGGCGTCCACGACCGGGCTCACCTCAGCGGCAGGCTCATCGGCCTGTGTCTCGGCGGGCTTCACCGTCTGCACGGACATCAGCCGCGGCGCGGCACTGGAGATGGTCCGTGTCGAGGTCGTGACACCGGCTGGCGCCGCTGCCGGCGTGATCTTGTAGTAACCATCATCCGCAGCCGAAGACGCGTCCGAGAACAGCAGCCCCTCATCGAGCGCAGCCATGTCGGCATCGCGTGTCGAGTCGAGCGCAGCAAGACGCAGCTCGGTCTCGCGCTTGCGGGCGGCGAAATTCTGCTCCACGGCGGCCCATTCGGCCCCGCGCGGGAAACGGTAGAAGATGTGCAGGCCGATCTTGTCGGTTTTCACGAGGCCGGAATTCCAGATCGGATCGACATAGGTCGCATGATAATGCGTCGCCCCACCGGTCCGCTCCTCATGCAGCTCCATCATCACATGCGCGGCAATCCGCTGGGCACGTTCCCAAGGCTCACCAGCGGCCTTGTTACGCTCCATGGAGCCGTCGCAGGTGAAGGTGAACTGGCAACCGGTCGTGCGGGTCGCGCCCTGGAACACCACACCGCACACGCTGTCAGGATAGCGGTGATCGCGAACGCGGTTGGCGATGACTTCGGCCACGGCGATCTGGCCGGGCACAGGCTCGAAAGCGGACTCGTAATAGACCGCCTGCGCCATGCACATCAGCTCGGTCTCGATCGACTCGGCGCGCTGGACCTGTTCGGGGCGGAAGGAGGCGAGTGTCGCCAGCGCCGCGCCGTCACGGTCTCGCATCGCATAGCGGCTCATCGAGGAATCAATGTCGCGCTTCAGCGTGTATTCCACGGTGCGCAGCCAGGGCGTGTCGAGCAGAGCCGGCGCGTCGGCGGCCGTACGAACGGCGAGGCCGCCATCGCCATAAGCGGCGAAACGCTCTGCCTCGGCGCGGAAATCAGCTTCAGCCCTGAGGCCAGCCTGTGTCTCCGAAATCGCCGGCAGGGATACGGTCGCGCTGGCCGCGATGACAGCAATCATGCCGCCGCGAATGAACACATCGCGCTGTTCTTGATCCGTCATGGCAAACCACCACCGAGTGAGCCTGTCTAGCAGCCCATTTGAACGCCATAAAGTCGCTCGACCTGGTTTCGAAACCCTTAACATCATCACTCCTGTTTCTCCGGCCGGCAGTTATCGCTCCGCCTGATGCCCCGGAGTTTCTGGATTGTTTTCGTACATGGCCGAGTTGCCCAGCCG
This sequence comes from Hyphomonas sp., assembly GCA_046289305.1. GTDB lineage: Bacteria > Pseudomonadota > Alphaproteobacteria > Caulobacterales > Hyphomonadaceae > Hyphomonas. Next base: position 11,957 of record JBKBVT010000006.1, read on the forward strand.
CCCCGAAGGGATGCGGGGACTTGGCCCACCCGAGGCTATGTAGCAATAATCCAGCCAGTTTCCTGAGTGACAATTCAGAAAGCTGAAACACTTTGTCCTTAACCATGTCAGAGGGCTTGCCGGGCGATTCTCCGGCAAGGCCATGAAAATTCAGGCAAATTAAAGCTGTAGCGCTGTCTTGATTGGTGCGCCGCACAAGCAGGCTGTTGCAGAAATACAACAGCCAAGCCTGCGCTATTTTCCGCTTTAGGCTCCGGAAAAGCTCATTTTGTGCCGTTTCGCACGGCGGCCTGAGCCGCGGCGAGACGTGCAATCGGCACCCGGTAAGGCGAGCAGGACACATAATCCAGCCCGATCCGGTCGCAGAATTCCACAGATGCTGGGTCTCCGCCATGCTCGCCGCAGATGCCAAGCTTGAGGCCGGGCCGCGTCGAACGCCCGCGCTCGGCGGCCATCCGCACAAGCTCGCCCACGCCTTCCTGGTCCAGCGTGACGAAGGGGTCTTTTTCATAGATCCCCTTGTCGGCATAGGCCGGCAGGAAGCGGCCGGCATCATCGCGCGAGATGCCGAGGGTCGTCTGTGTCAGGTCATTCGTGCCGAAGGAAAAGAACGCCGCCGCCTGGGCAATCTCCCGCGCTGCCAGCGCCGCGCGCGGCAGTTCGATCATGGTACCGACCATATAGTCGAGCGTTACACCCGTCTCGGCAAAGACTTTCGCGGCCGTCTCGTCGACCAGCGCCTTGAGGATGTCGAGTTCGCGGTGCGTCGCCACCAGCGGGATCATGACTTCCGGCACGGGCTTCAGCGCGCTGTCCTTAGCGACATTCACCGCCGCCTCGAAGATCGCGCGGGCCTGCATCTCGTAGATTTCCGGATAGGTGATGCCGAGCCGGCAACCGCGATGGCCGAGCATGGGATTGGATTCGTGCAGGTCTGCCGCGCGGCGGCGCAGTTCGTCTGCGCTGAGGCCGGAGGATTTCGCAACGGCATCGATATCCTCATCCGTATGCGGCAGGAATTCGTGCAGAGGCGGATCGAGCAGGCGGATGGTCGCCGGCCGGTCGCCCAGGATGCGGAAGATTTCCTCGAAATCCGAACGCTGCATCGGCAGCAGTTTCGCCAGCGCTTCGCGGCGTCCCTTTTCGTCATTCGACAGGATCATGGCGCGCACCGCCGGGATGCGCTCCTCGTCGAAGAACATATGCTCCGTGCGGCAGAGGCCGATTCCCTCGGCGCCGAACTGGACGGCTGTGCGTGTGTCCAGCGGCGTCTCGGCATTGGCGCGCACCTTCAGCCTGCGGCGCTTGTCCGACCAGGCCATCAGCGTGCCGAAATCGCCGGAGAGGTCCGGATTGATCAGCTCGACCGCGCCCGCGATCACGCGGCCATTGACCCCGTCCACCGTGATCATGTCACCCTTCTTGAAGGTGCGCCCGCGCGCCGTAAACTCGCCCTTGGCATAGTCGACGCGCAAATCGCTGGCGCCGCAGACGCAGGGGCGCCCCATGCCGCGCGCAACAACGGCCGCATGGCTCGTCATGCCGCCGCGCGCCGTGACAATCGCGCGCGCCGCATGCATGCCCTTGATGTCGTCCGGGCTCGTCTCGACACGGACGAGAATTACATCCTCGCCCTTGGCGGCCATCTGGAAGGCTTCCTCGGAATCAAACACGACCCGGCCGACCGCCGCGCCGGGGCTGGCAGGCAGGCCCTTGAACACAATGTCATAGGCGGCCTTGCCGGCGAGCTTGTTCTCATCGTCCGACGGAATGCGCGGATGCAGCAGCTGGTCGAGCGCCGACGGATCAATCCGCAGGAGGCCCTCTTCTTCCGTGATCAGACCATCGCGCACCATGTCCACGGCGATCTTCACCGCCGCCGCCGCCGTGCGCTTTCCGTTCCGCGTCTGAAGCATGTAGAGCGTGCCGTCCTCGACGGTGAACTCGATGTCCTGCATGTCCTTGTAGTGGCGCTCCAGCGTCTCCGCGACTTCGCGCAGCTGGCGATAGACTTCCGGCATGGATTCTTCCAGCGGCGCATCGACCGAGCCAAGCGTGTTCGCCCGCTCGCGCGAGATCGGCGCCGGCGTACGGATGCCCGCGACAACGTCCTCACCCTGAGCATTGATCAGATACTCGCCGTAGAAGATCGCCTCGCCATTTGACGGGTCGCGCGTGAACGCAACGCCAGTGGCGGACGTATCGCCCAGATTGCCAAACACCATGGCCTGCACATTGACTGCCGTGCCCCAGTTTTCGGGAATATCATTGAGCTTGCGATAGATGATCGCCCGGTCGCTCATCCAGGAATTGAACACGGCCGAGATCGCGCCCCAGAGCTGTTCGCGCGGATCTTCCGGGAACGGATGACCGAGCTCCTGCTGCACAGCCCGCTTGTAGCGGACGATGACCTCTTTCCAGTGGTCGGCCGAAAGGTCCGTGTCGAGGTCGAGGCCCTCGCGCTCTTTATAGTCGTCGAGGATATGTTCGAACTCGTCATGCCCCATGCCGAGCACGACATTCGAATACATCTGAATGAAGCGGCGATAGCTGTCATAGGCAAAGCGTTCGCCCGCCTTCTCGGCGAGGCCTGCGGCGACCGTTTCGTTGAGGCCGAGGTTCAGCACCGTGTCCATCATGCCGGGCATCGAGGCGCGCGCGCCGGACCGCACGGAGACAAGCAGCGGATTGCCCGCATCGCCAAAGCCCTTGCCGGTCTTCGCTTCCAGCTCCGCCAGAGCTGCGTCCACCTGCGTCTCAAGGCCCGAAGGCCAGGCGCGGCCGGTGTCATAATAGGCTACACACACTGCCGTCGACAGCGTGAAACCGGGCGGCACAGGCAGGCCAAGCTTCGCCATCTCGGCGAGGTTTGCGCCCTTCCCGCCGAGCAGGTTGCGCATCGAGGCGTCCCCGTCTGCCGTGCCGCCGCCAAAGGCGTAAACCCAGGTTTCTTCTGCGTGTCTGACTGCCGCGTTGCCCATGCGATACTCAATCCCCGTGTTCTAATCTGGTTTAGCCGGCCAAGGCCCTGCCGGCGGCTTGCAAAACCTATGCTGCATGCGCGAGCTAAATGCCAGCCGCGGAAATGCCACGGGGGGCCTGCCCGCGCATGACAAGCTTGTCTTTGGCGTCAGCCCTCGATTTTCGAGAAATCCGCCACCTTGTGCAGCGCGCCGCGCACCGCGATCAGCAGCGCCAGCCGGTTCGCCCGAATGGCCGGATCGGCGTCATTCACCATGACGCCCTCGAAAAATGCATCCACCGGCCCGCGCAGCTGCGCGAGAACGGTCATCGCCCCGGCGAAGTCTTCAGCCGCGAGCGGGGCTTCCAGCGCACCCTGCGCCTTGCTGAGCGCCGCCCAAAGCGCCTGCTCCGCCTCTGGCCCCCTGGCAATCAGCTTAGCATCGACCGCCAGCCCCTCCGGCAACGCGCCCTTCTTCTCCTCCGCCTTCAGGATATTCGCCGCCCGGCGATAGCCCGCCAGCAACGTCGCGCCATCCTCGGTCTCGAGAAACGCACCGAGCGCTTCGACGCGCTTAAGTCGATTTGTGAAATCAATGGTCGTGGAATTGACTGCAATGGATGCTTCCACAAGATCGTAAGATAATCCTTGATCTTTAAGTACTTGGGTAAACCGCGCCCAGAGAAATTCCAGAAGGTCCGCTGTTCTAAGCAGTTCAGCCTCGGCACCATACTTATCTTCTACTGCAATTTGGAGGCTCTTTCGAATCTCCAGAACCTTAGCTAAGTCGGGCGTACGGCCACTCGACCCGCCAGCAAGTGCGCGGACTGCAACCCATACTTCTTCTTCTTTGCGTAAGTGAGCGTGAGCACCCTTTATCCATGGGATGATTGGAGGGAGCAAATCCAAGCTTAGCCGATTCTCCAGCACAGTCCGCACCACCCCCAACGCCGCCCGCCGCAGCGCAAACGGATCTTTCGAGCCCGTCGGCTTTTCGTCGATGGCCCAGAAGCCTACCAGCGTGTCCAGCTTGTCGGCCAGCGCGACAGCGACCGACACCGGCTCGGCCGGAACGGAATCGCTGGGGCCCTGGGGTTTGTAATGGTCGCGGATGGCGTCAGCTATCTTGCGAACGTCCGCCTCCGGAAGACCTTCCAGCAAACCTCCGCTCATCCCCTCGGAGGCGGGGATCTCGCGCGGCGTTTTGCCTCCCGAGACCCCCGCCTTCGCTGGGGTGAGCGGAGCATGGAGGCGCTGCAGCGCATAATACCGCCCCATCACGCCCTGCAGTTCCGGAAACTCCCCGACCATCTCCGACACAAGATCCGCCTTCGCCAGCCGCGCGGCGCGCGCCGCCAGGTCCGGGTCCGCGCCGACCTTGGGCGCAATCTCCCGCGCCAGCGCCGCGACGCGCTCCACCTTGTCGCCCAGCGAACCAAGCTCTTCCTTGAAGGCGATAGTCTTCAGCTTTTCCGCCATCTCTTCCAGCGGCGTGGCGAGGTCCTTCTCCCAGAAGAAGCGCGCATCCGACAGCCGCGCAGACAGAACCCGCGCATTCCCCTCGGCAATCTTCGCGCCGCCATCGCTCGCGGCAATGTTCGCCACAACGATGAAGTTTGGCGCGAGCTTGCCGGTCTTCTTGTCCGTCGCTGCGAAATATTTCTGGTGCGTGCGCATCGACAGGGTGATCACTTCCGGCGGCAGGTCCAGAAAGTCCGGATCCATCTGTCCAAGGACGACCACCGGCCATTCGGCCAGCCCTGTCACTTCCTCAAGAAGCCCCTTGTCCTCGATCCAGCCCAGCCCTGCCCCGGCGCACCCCTTCTCTATCCCTTCAAGGATCATCGCCCGCCGGTCATCGCGCGAGAGGATCACATGCCCCTTGCCTTCCAGCTGCGCCTTGTAGTCCTTCCAGCCTTTCACCGTGTACGGACCACGCCCGTGCACGCGGTGGCCCTCGGTGACATTGCCGCTGGCGATCCCGCCGACTTCAAACGGCACCACCGCGCCGTCCAGAACACAGACGATCCGCTGCAGCGGCCGCACCCAGCGCAGATCGCCGTCCGCCGTTCGCATCGATTTCGGCCAGTGAAACCCCTTCACGATCTCCGGCACAGCCCCGGCGATGATCTCCGCCGCGTCCCGCCCCGGCGTCGAGAGATAGGCCACATAGAAGTCGCCCTTCTTGGGGTCCGAGACGATCTCCGCCTCGCTGATATCCTTCAGCCCTGCCCCGCGCAGGAAGCCCGCCACCGCCTGTTCCGGCGCGCCGACTTTCGGGCCCTTCTTCTCCTCGCGCAGATCGGCCGAGCGCGCGTCGAGCCCCTCAATCACCGCCGTCAGCCGCCGCGGCCCGGACACCGCGAAGGCAGTCTTCCAGCCGAGGCCTGCTTCCTTCAGCCTGGCCGTCAGCGCCGCCAGCAGGTCGGCTTCCGCCTTCGCCTGCATACGCGCGGGGATTTCTTCGGAGAAAAGTTCAATCAGGAGTTCAGCCATGGGCCCTGTCAGTCACCGTGAATTGCGGGTGGCCACGGCTTACAGCTAGGGGCGCCGGGGTCAAGCGGGCGGCGCAAAGCGGCGCGGGGTCAGACCCCGCAATCGCCTTCGATCCGGATCGCATTGGCGTCGACCGGATCGGTGATCCGGATGGTGCCGGTATAGGTCCGGAATTCGAACCCTTCATCGGTCTCGGACAGCCGCAGCTCCACTTCCACAGGGTAGTCGGCATTGCGGTAGGTCCAGACCTCGGCGCCAGCCGACTCGGTCTTGGAAACTTGCGTGAGCCTGACAGCCTGGCCTTCAAGCCCGATGGCGCCCGGCGCCGGAACGCCGGCAATCTCGGTCATGAACAGGCGCTCGCCCAGCACGCCGTCCTGGCTGGGACGGTGGAAGCTGCAATAGATTTCGCCGGAGGTCGGCTCGAACGTCGTCAGCATCATCGCGTTCGCATCGCCGTTCGCCCGTACTGTCTGCTCCGCCCCCTCAGGCGGCGCGACGACCGGCGCATGCGGCGGCGGCAGGATGGGCGCCGGCGAGTCGTCGGGCTCGGGGACACAAGCCCCAAGAGCGACTGGCAACAACAGCGCAGCGAAGACAGATAGCGTTTCATGGGGGGCTTCCTTTTGTCCCCCTTAAACGCGTGAACGTGTCATCCGTTCAACGCGGCGCGCAGTTTCCCATTCCGGTCAATCTGGCGCGCGCTACGCGCCGTCCCGCTTCGGCTGGTGCACGAAGGCGAGTGCCAGCAGGCAGACGATCAGCAGCACGCTATATTCCATCCCGTTGCGCCCGAGGCCCACGACGAACCAGCCACTCGGCAGGTGAACCATCACCATCCCCAGCGCCAGGATGCCCGCATGGCCGAGGCAGAGAAGGCTGACAAACCGGCGCAGAATGATCAGCACAGGCGCAGCCAGCTCATACACCGTCACCGCCCAGGCCCAGGCGATCCCCATCGGAAACCCCTGCGTCTCCAGCCAGCCGCCAAACGGCGCAACGCCCCCCGCCGCGATTCGCGCCGCGCCATGGATGAAAATCAGCAGCGCCACCGCGATGCGCAAAGCGCTCAGCGCTAGCGCCATGCGGTCGTGAGCCGGCGCGTTCACGCGGTTTCCCGCCTAGGCAGCTTGCGGATCTCCGGGCCGGATTGCGCGTCCGCAATCGTTCCAGGATGGATGGCGAAGGTCTTCTTCATCTTTGCTCCTCCAAAGGCCAAGAGCGATAGAAAATGTTACGATACCTCACCAACCCTTCAAAGCCCCCTCGCCCCCTTGGGGGAGAGGGGGTTGGGGGTGAGGGGGTACGCCCTCTCACCAAAGCACAACAATTGAAGCGTCGCTCCCCCTCACCCCTGCCCCTCTCCCCCGTCCCGGGGGCGAGAGGTTCAGAGGTCAGTTCATACCTCACCCCTTCGCTGCGTCGCTCTCCGCCCATTGCGCCGCCGCGCCCCGCGCCAGATCCCGCACCCGGCCGATATAGGCCTGGCGCTCGGTTGGCGAAATCGCGCCGCGCGCGTCGATCAGGTTGAAGGTGTGCGAGGCTTTCAGCGCATAGTCATAGGCTGGCAGGGGCTTGCCCGCCTCGCGCAGCGACACCGACTGGCTCTCGCAATCGGCAAACCAGCGCTTCAGCATCTCGACATCGGAATGCTCGAAATTGAACGCGCTCTGCTGGCGTTCGTTCTCAAGAAAAACGTCGCCATAGCTCAGCGGCACGGCCGAGGCCGGATCATTGAATGGCAGATCATACACATTGTCGACGCCGAACACATACATGGCGAGGCGCTCAAGCCCGTAAGTCAGCTCGCCCGAAACCGGGAACACGTCGAGCCCGCCAACCTGCTGGAAATAGGTGTATTGCGAGACTTCCATCCCGTCACACCAAACTTCCCAGCCAAGCCCCCAGGCGCCCACGGTCGGGTTCTCCCAGTCGTCTTCCACGAAGCGGATGTCATGCACAGCCGGGTCGATGCCGATCCGGTAGAGACTTTCGAGATAAAGGTCCTGCAAATCCGCCGGGTTCGGCTTCAGGATCACCTGGAACTGGTAATAATGGCCGAGCCGGTTGGGGTTCTCGCCGTACCGGCCATCCTTCGGCCGGCGCGAGGGCTGGACATATGCCGCCCGCCACTTCTTCGGTCCCAGCGCGCGTAGCACCGTACCCGGATGCAGCGTCCCGGCGCCAACTTCCATGTCATAAGGCTGCAGGATCGCGCAGCCCTGCGCGCTCCAATAGGCCTGAAGCGTCAGGATCAGCTCCTGGAAGGAATTCGGCTTGGGATGCGCTTTGGGGGCGGGCATGGACGGCTCTCGGCGGCGGAACACTTCACTCAGCGCCTAGCGCGCACCGGGGATGAAGGCAACCAGCCGGAAGGTCAGTGCCAGTAGTCGCGCTTTTTCCGCTCGTCATGGTCCTTCGTGCCGCGGGACCCGATGATGGCAATCAGGACACCCAGAGCAAGACTGGAGAGCAGCAGGAATGTGAACATGGGAGTCCTCCCTCTGTCGGTACCGCTGTTAAGAGTCAGGTTGGGCCATAAGCCCTGATGTTCAAGCAAAATCGGTCCCGAGGGGTGATTTAGTTTACCACGCCGCCGCCTCACCGCGGACGATCCGCTCGGCAGCCTCCGTGCGTGCGCTGCCATCCGGCGCATGTGTCACCAGTGGCGGCAACAGGCTCAGCGGTCCGCGCTTCAGCCCTTTGCGTCCGCGCACCAGCACGCGCCGCGCCGCATCCCCCTCCTTCGAGGCGATCGGCAGAACGGTGATTTCCCCCGCCTGCCGGTCCAGCCTCGCCAGGATGCGCGCCAGTTCCGCCGCCCGGTGGATGAGGATCACGGGCGCGCGCGGCTTTGCGGCATGCAACATCGCCTTGATCCAGTCATCGAGGCTCAGGCTCTCGATATAGGCCGCCGCCTTGCCTTCCCCCGGTTCTGAAATCCGCCCCGGCTCAAAGTAAGGCGGATTGGCAAAGACGAGGTCGAACCGGTTCTCCTGCCCCGCGGCCCAGGCACCCGCCTCCGCCGTTTCGATCCGCACCCGCCCCGAAAAGCCGTTCAGCGCGGCGCCCTCACGCGCCATCCCGGCGGTCGCCGCATCCTGTTCGATGCCCGTAAAACTGACGCCGTCGAGCCGAAACGCCGCCGGCAGCAGCGCGCCGCCACACCCACAGCCGAGCTCCAGCGCCTCGCCGAGCCCCAGCGCGGGCAATGCCGCCGCCAGCAGCAGCGAGTCAAATCCCGCACGGAACCCTTTTTCCGGCTGCACGAGGCGCACCCGCCCCTGATAGACGGTGTCCTCAGTGACGGCGCTCACCCCGGCTCCACCCCGGACAGGGTCAGACGCGCGCGGGCCGTGTCGTCTTTCTGCACAAGGATGCGCTTCGGAAAGATGCCGATATTGCCCTCGACAGCAGAGATATGCTGGTCGGCCACGAAATAGTCGATGCCGGCTTCGCTCAGCAGATGTTCGGCATAGGAGAGTTTAACCGGATCATTTGTCCGGAGAATCTCTTCCATCAGAGGCCCTGGCCCCGCAAATTCATGTCGACCGAGCGGGCGTCGTAGACAGCGCTGCTGTCTGGCTTCGCGCCGCTGCCGGTGACGATCTCCAGCGTGGAGGTCGCCTTCCCGCTGCTGCTTCCGCCGCCGAGCGGAATGCCAAGCCCGACCCCGACGCCGACACTGGAGGAGCGGCCATAAGACCCGCTGCCGCCGCCGATGCTGAGCGACGAGCCGCCCCCGCGGGTGGGTTCGGCATCGGCGTATTCTGCCGTGATTTCAAACCACTCCTTGCCTTCCATCAGGGTGATCTCAGCCGCGCGGAGCAGCGCCATGTTGCGCGCCCGGCTGGGATCCCCATTGGTGTAGCTGACCCGGTGGCGGCCAGTCTCGATCTGTTGTGAGGTGTAGCCCATGGCGCCATCACGGCTGGCAGGACCATACGCGGGAGAGCCTGAGGCGCAGGCTGTCAGAAGCGCGGCGGAGAATAGGACAAGCATGTTTTTCATGAACTGAGTAAAGCACGAACGCGCGTCCGCGTCAGCCGTTTACACGCGCATGTGTTGCCGGGCGCTGCCAGATGCGCTCAAAAGCATGCGGCCCGGTGCCACGTCGAGTTGTCAGTGGAACTGCGTAGATTATCTTATTGAAAAACCGTTAAAGCGGAGCTGACCCGGTTGACCCTCGCCCCGAAGACAAAGATCAAGCCGCACCTGTCGTCCATCATGGAGCGGATGCAGGTACTTGTGGCCGATGACCTCGCCGAGGTCGAGCGCCTCCTCGCTGAGCGCGCGGCCAGCCCTGTGAGCGTGATTCCTGACCTGTCGGCCTATATCGTCTCCGCTGGCGGCAAGCGCCTGCGCCCGATGATCACCCTCATCTCCGCCAATGCCGTCGGCCGCGCCAACAGCGCCACGCATGCCCTCGCCGCCGCCGTCGAGTTCATCCACACCGCCACGCTGCTGCATGACGATGTCGTGGATGAGAGCGACCTGCGCCGCGGAAAGCCCGCCGCCAAGGCGATCTGGGGCAACAAAGCCTCGATCCTCGTCGGCGATTTCCTCTTCGCCCGCGCCTTCAACCTGCTCGTCGAGACGAGCAGCCTGCACATCCTCAACCGCCTTGCCACCGCCTCCACCGTGATTGCCGAGGGCGAAGTCCGCCAGCTCGCCGCCATGGCGACGCGCGACCTGCCGACCGAAGAATACCTTGCCATCGTCGAGGCCAAGACCGGCGCTCTGTTCGAGGCTGCCGCCGAAACCGGCGCCATGTCAGCTGGCGGAAACGCGCATGCCGACGCGCTCGCCACCTTTGGCAAGAATCTCGGCCTCGCCTTCCAGATCATTGATGACGTGCTTGATTATGGCGGCACGACATCCGTCATCGGCAAATCGGTCGGTGATGATTTCCGCGAAGGCAAAGTTACCCTGCCGGTTATCATTGCCCGGCGGCGCGGCTCAGATGAGGACCGCGCCTTCTGGGACCGGGCCATGGACCCCGAGCAGCAGGAAGCCTCCGATCTCGCCCATGCGGTCCACCTCATCCGCGCCACCGGCGCCGCCGAGGCAACCGTGCAGGAAGCTGAAGCCTACGCCGCCCTGGCCAAGGGCGCCCTTCGCACGCTGCCGGACTCGCCCTACCGCGACGCGCTGGAAGACCTCGCCGATTTCTGCGTCAGCCGCGCCTACTAAGTTCAGAGACCTTCAGCCTCTAAGCGGCTTCCCAGTGTCATCCGCTGCCAGGTCCATAACCCGGTGCCGAAGGCCAGCAGTCCCGCAAACACCATGAAGGACAGCGACGGCGTCCAGCTGAACCCGAACAGGCCGAAAATGCCGGACGCTGGCGCGAGCAGCACCGCCCCCGCGCACAGTGCCGTCATCGCCCACCACACCCCCGCCACCTGCCCATGCCGCCAGCCAGCGCGCAGCAGCAACTGATACGCATGGTCACGGTGCGCCTGCATCAGTGGCCGGCCCCGCTTTGCCCGCCAGGCCAGCGTCAGCAGCACATCAATGAGGAAAGGCAGCGCCAGCGCCGCCGGCACCCAGACGGAATAAGTCTGCGCTACAACCGCGCCCGCCCCCGCCAGTACCGCCCCTATGGCCAGCGATCCGGTATCGCCCGCATACAGCTTGCCCGCGAGATTCCACGCCAGAAAACCGGCTACCGCTGCCACTGCCGCCGCCAGGATGAGCACAACCACAACGCCCCCCTCTCGCGGTGAATTCAGCGCGCCCGGCAACGCCAGCAAGGCCAGCGCCATCAGCATAATGGCCGCGCTTCCCAGCGCGATGCCGTTCGCTCCGTCCATGAAGTTCACCGCATTGGCCATCACGAACAGCCAGAGCGCGACTCCCGCCACCGCCAGCACCGGCCAGACTTCAAAGCCTGATCCTGCGGCCCCCGGCAGCCAGATACGGCTGATCTGCGGCCCCAATATTGCTGCAAGCACAGCGCCCACCGCCAGCACGGCGAGCTTGGGTTTGGCCGCCAGATTATGACAGTCGTCGGCATAGCCGAGCGCCCCCGCGATCAGCACGAAAACCAAGGGGCCGGTCAGCCCCGTCATCGCGATGGCGCCCAGGCCCGCGCCCGGCACCTGTGGCAGAAGCGTCAGCCCCACCAACATGGCGGCCGCCAACCCCGCAAGGATCCCGACGCCGCCCGCACTCGGCACCGGTGCCGCCTGCATCTTGCGCGCGCCGTCCGGCGCATCCTGCGGGCCGAGCCGGATCATCAGCGAGCAGACACCGAAGCTGACGAGCAGTGGCAGAACGATCCAGACCAGCACGAGCCCCGTCATTTCCCGCCCCCGAGGCTGCACGCCGCCGCCCAGCCGCCGCGCCAATCCTGCCGGAACGCCGCTTCGGCGCGGCGGGCTGCGTCCATTTCTGCGAACAGGGCAAAACACGTCGCCCCGGACCCGCTCATCCGCACGAGACGCGCGCCCGGCTGCGCCTGCAGCCAACCCATCAGGTCCCCAATCTCCGGCACGAGCCGGATGGCCGGCGCCTCGAGATCATTGCGCTGCACCGCAAGCCAGTCCGTCAATTCATCAAGGCTCTGAAACGCCGGAATATCTCCCGTCTCCACGAAATCCTTCCCGCTGCCAGCCGCATCGAACCCGGCGAACACCGGCCCGGTCGGACAGGCCAGCCCCGTATTGGCGAGCAGCGCCGGCAACCGCCCCGGCAGGCGCACCGGGCTGACCCGTTCACCCTCGCCCCGCATCATTGCCGCCTCGCCCAGAAGTGCCACCGGCACATCGCCGCCCAGCCCCGGCGCCACAGCCACCGCATGAGCCGGGTCGATCTCCCAGAGCCGCGTCAGCAGGCGCAGCGCCGCCGCCGCATCCGACGAGCCCCCGCCAATCCCAGCCGCGACGGGCAACATCTTGTTCAAGCGGAAGAAGGCGCCATCCCTGCTGCCTGAAGCAGCCTGCAACGCACGCGCCGCCTTCAGCACCAGATTATCCGCGATGGCGCCTGTTTGCGTGGCGCGCGGCCCATTGATCTCCAACCCGAGCGTCTCCAGAGCCGTCACGCTCAGCCGGTCCGCCGCTGCGCCATCGGCAAACACCACCAGCGAATCCAGATCATGCCGCCCGTTCGCCTTCGCGGGGCCGACATGCAGGAACAGGTTCACCTTCGCCGGCGCGGTCTCCGTCAGCATCACACCCCTCGCCCTGCCCGTGCCATCAGTCTCGCGCGGCCTGCAATTCCGGCGCATCCGGCCCGAGCGGCGAGCCGAGCTTGATCTCGATCTCCGCCCGGTCGCTATCCGCCGGGTCGAGCCGCAGCGCGCGCCGCCATTGGAAGCCTGCTTCCATGCGCCGCCCGGTGCGCCAGTAAGCGTCGCCCAGATGATCATTCAGCACCGGATCGGCTGGCAGCAGTTCCACCGCGCGTTCGAGATAATCGACCGCCGCGCCATAGTCGCCAAGCTTGTAATAGGCCCAGCCGAGACTGTCGACGATATGGCCGGAGCCGGGCTCCAGCACCACCGCCCGGCGGATCAGTTCGAAGCCTTCCTCGAGATTCTCGCCCCGGTCGATCCAGGAATAGCCGAGATAGTTGAGGACCGTCGCGCTTTCCGGACGCAGCTGCTTTGCCCGTCTCAGGTCACCTTCCGCCTCGGCCCAGTTGCTCTGGCGCTCTCGCGCAGCGCCGCGGGAGAACAGGATCCGCCAATCCTCGCGGCCCGCCGCCGCATCGGCCTCGAACAACTCCGTCAGCACCGCTTCGGCATCGCTGAACCGCTCGAGCGAAAGATACAGATCGACAAGCTGCAGCTTCAGCGACCGGTCCGGATTGCCGGCAATCGCCTCGGCCGCCACAGCCAGCGCCTCATCGCTACGCCCGGCGCGGTGGAGCACGCCCGCCAACTGTCCGCGCGCATTGGCGTAATAAGGTGACGAAGGCGCCACGGCCTTGAGGATCCGCACAGCATCTTCACGCCGCTCGGCATTGTCGAGCGCCTGTGCCCAGAGCGCGCGCGCCACATCCAGCTCCGGGTCCAGCGCGAGCGCGAGCACGAAATAGACCGCCGAGAGATCGTCCTCGGTCTGATACATCAGCGCCGCAGCCGGCACATACAGCGCCCGCGCAGCGCCCTGGCGCATCGTCAACCGTCGCGGCCGGATCCGCTCGCCCGCCTCAATCCGGGTGGCCAGCGCCTGAACGCTGGTATTCGCCCCAACCTCGTCGCGGAACTGGCTGAGGATTTCCAGCGCCCGTTCGCGCTCGCCCTTTGCGGCGAGGAGCTCGGCATGTGCTTCGACCCCAATGGCAAGCCGTGCGCCGGTCGACCACACCGACTCCAGCGTCTCCAGCGCCCGGTCATCCTCGCGCGCTGCAATCTGCAGCAGCGCAATGATGTAAAGCGACGGGCTGTCGAACCGTGTGTCGCCGATCATTCCCGGCCCCATCACCGCCTCCGCGGCGTTGAGCCCGTCCTTGTCCAGAGTCACCCAGGCGAGTAGCCCGCGAGCAATGTTGCGGTTGAAGGCAAGGTAGCGCGCCTCATCAAGAAACGGCGCCGCCTGCTGCGGACGTCCGCGTATGATGGCGTCCGTCGCCATCGTCAGGCGCACGAGCCCAGCTTCGCTCCCGGCGGCATTCGCGCGCCGGGCAAGGCCGGATGCCAGCGCATAATCCCCGGCCAGCAGCGCCGAAAACACCGCCCGTTCCGCCACCGAGGCTGGCTCGGGCGTCCGGTCGATCACCGCCGCATAGCGCCGCGCCGCCATCTGTGGGTCATTTGACAGGGAGGCGATGCGCGCGATCATGAAGTCGCGGTAGAGGCCCGCCTCCTCCGGCCGGTCACCGCCCCACAGATCATAGAGTTGGTCCGGCTTGGCCGGGGTCGCACAGGCTGTGAGCATCAGCCCAGCCACAAAAATCGGGAGAAAATAACGCTTCAACATGGCCGGACAGTTGCAGCATCCGGGACCGCCCACAAGAGGCGCCCCCCCGGTCACTGCGCCGCAAGCCGCAGGTCCTGGCGGTCGAAGTAGGTGTCAATCGCCCGCTTGATCGCCTCGGCGGAGGCCCTTCGCCCGGCGTCTGACTGAAGTCTGCGGGCATCCTCGGCATTGGTCAGGAAGCCAAGCTCGAGCAGCACTGCCGGCACATCTGGCGCCAGCAGCACATAGAAGCCCGCATTCCTGTGAGTGTTGCGCAGCACCGGCCCGGCCCGCGCCAGTTCCGGCAGGAGGAGTTCGGCAAACTCCGCCGAGCGCGTCTTGGTCTCGCGCTTGACCAGATCGGTCAGGATACCGGTCAGCCGGTCCGGCGTGCCATCCTCGATCGGGATGACCCAGTTATTGCGGCTCGCTTCCCGGTCGATCCGGGTCTCGCCCCGCGCTGAGATCGTATAGACCGACGCACCAGAGACGGTACGCGAGCCCGCCGCATCCGCATGCAGCGAAATGAACAGCTCTGCGCCCCAGTTGCGCGCCATGCTGACCCGCTCTTCATGATCGACATAGACATCTGTCTCGCGCGTCAGGCGCACCTGATAGCGGCCATCGGCCTCAAGCAGGCGTTTCAGATCCAGCGCGGCCTTGAGGGTGATTTCCTTCTCGACGCCGCCATTGATCGCCAGCGCGCCGGGATCGCGCCCGCCATGGCCGGGATCGATGACCACGACATGGCCGCCCGTCCGGGCAGGTCGCGCCGGCCGCGTCGCGGCTGCCTGGCGCACAACGCGCTCCTGCGGCGCGGGACGCGCCTCAGCCGCCGCGAGGCGCCGCTCATCGCGCCGGGCAGCGCTGGTGAAGCGCGTCTCCGATACGGTATCGAGATCAAGGATCAGCCGGTGCTGGCTTTCGGTGCCGGTCGGCGGCAGGCGCAGCAGCCGCGCCACCGACATCGGCCGGTCGAGACTGAACTCCAGCCGCCCAGGCGCCACCTGCCAGCGGGTGACACCGCCCGTGCCGAAGCCCTCTGCCGAATAGGCATTCAACCCGAGCGGGACAACAATGCGCCGCTCGCCGCCCGTCTCGACCATGAAGGCGTCGCCGGCTTCCGCAACGTCAGACCAGATGGTGATCCGCGTCGGCGCGCCGTCGCCCACCACGCGCACCTGAGTCACATCTGCCGAGGCGGTAAAAATCGCCCCAAAGCAAAAGGTTAACAGAATGGCGAGAAAAATTTTCGGCATTGGCCCTGTCTGTATGCGGTGCACATGGCACAAGGCCCGGCGAAAATCCTGCATAGACCATTGAAGATTAACCCCGGCTTGACCGGACTGCACAGGCTCACTTCGCGGCTGCGGAATTTGCCTCTTTCAATTGCAGGCGAAATTGGGCACTATTGCCGCGTGGTCTTCCCATTCGGGCGGCCCAAAGGTTTCCCAACAGCGCGCCCGCGTCCGGCTTCCAAGGAACGGCAAGCGGGCGGCGCGCGCTCCGGAAAGCAGGATAAATGCGCACAAGTGCCGCCAGTTCAGCAGGTTTGACCGGATCGCAGCCGCGATTCGGAGAGCCGCGTCCGGCAGGCGCTTTCCTCCCAACACAATCCGGCCTGCCAGCCCGCCAGAGGCGCCTTGCGCCCTGCCCGGCGGCGCCGGACCGAAAGGTTCTGTTACATGAGCAGACTGATGCTGATCGATGCCGCCCACGCCGAAGAGACGCGGGTGGCAATCGTCAACAATGGCCAGGTTGACGATTTCGACTTCGAGACAACCGGCAGCGAACAACTCCGCGGAAACATCTACCTCGCCAAAGTGACACGTGTGGAGCCCTCGCTCCAGGCGGCCTTTGTCGAATATGGCGGCAACCGGCATGGCTTCCTCGCCTTCAGCGAAATCCATCCCGATTACTACCAGCTTCCTGCCGAAGACCGCGAAGCCCTGCTGCGCGAGGCCGCCGAAGAGGCTGCCGCTGCCATCGAAGAAGATGATGACGGCCCGTATGTGCCCCATGGCATGAGCGCCGAGCTTGACCGCGGCGGCAATGGCGATGGCGACGTGTCCTCTGAGGACGACCTGTCCGCCGACGAAGAGGACGGCGACGAGGATGATGACGCCTCGGCCGATGCTGATGACGGGGATGACGACGACGGCGCAACCGCGCGGCGTTCCGCCCGGCCCGCCCGCCGCAATGGCGCTGAGAAGAAAACCCAGCGCACCCCGATCTCCAAGCGCTACAAGATCCAGGAAGTGATCCGCCGGCGCCAGGTCATGCTGGTGCAGGTCGTGAAGGAAGAGCGCGGCAACAAGGGCGCCGCCCTGACCACCTATCTCTCCCTCGCCGGGCGCTATTCGGTGCTGATGCCCAATACGCCGCGCGGCGGCGGCATCTCCCGCAAGATCGTCAACACGACCGACCGCAAGCGCCTGAAATCCATCGTCTCCGAACTGGATGTGCCGGATGGCCAGGGCCTGATCGTCCGCACGGCCGGCGCCAAGCGCACCAAGGCCGAGATCAAGCGCGACTATGACTACCTCTCCAAGCTGTGGGAACAGATCGTCGAGAAGACGCTCTCGTCCGAAGCCCCGGCCCTGATCAATGCCGAAGGCGGCCTGGTCCACCGGGCGATGCGCGACATGTTCGACAAGGAGATCGAGGAAGTCTGGGTCCAGGGCGAAGAGGCCTACCGCGAAGCCAAGGATCTCGCCAAGATCATCATGCCGAGCCAGGCCAAGAAGGTTCAGGTCTGGAAGGATGACGACCCGCTCTTCGTTGCGGAGAATGTCGAGAACCAGCTCGATTCCATCTATTCGCCCACCGTGCAGCTGAAATCCGGCGGCTATCTGGTCATCAACCAGACCGAAGCCCTCGTCGCCATCGACGTGAACTCCGGCAAGGCGACGCGCGAGCGCAACATCGAACAGACCGCCCTGCGTACAAATATCGAAGCCGCCGAGGAAGCCTGCCGCCAGATGCGCCTGCGCGACCTCGCCGGCCTGGTTGTCATCGACTTCATCGACATGGAGGAGAACAAGAACAACCGCGCCGTCGAGAAGCGCATGAAGGAATGCCTGAAGGTTGACCGCGCCCGCGTCCAGCATGGCCGCATCTCGCAGTTCGGCCTGATGGAAATCTCCCGCCAGCGCCGCCGCCAGGGCGTGCTCCAGGCAACGTCCGATCCCTGCCCGGCCTGTAACGGCACCGGCCGTCGCCGCTCGATCCCCTCGGCGGCCCTGCAGCTGATCCGCGCCATCGAGGCCCGCGCCGCGATGGGCGGCCTCAAGGGCATCTCCGTCAAGGCGCCGACCGATGTCGCGCTCTACATCCTCAATCACAAGCGCGAAGCGCTGATCGAGATCGAGCGGGTCGCAGGCTTTGCCGTCTCGATCCACTCCTCCGAGGACATGCTGCCCGGCGACTTCCATCTCGATGCCGAGCGCGATCCCAACGCCCGTCCGAAGAAACGCTCCACGCCCCGCTCGCTGCAGAAGCCGACCCCGGCCGCTGACCGCGATGACGATGATGAAGAGATCGAAGACGACGACGACATCGTGGAGGCTGACGCCGACAGCGATGACGAGGACGAAACCTCCGAAGCTCGCAGCGATAACGGCGAAGGCGGCAATGGCCGCCGCCGCAAACGCCGCCGCCGGCGCGGTGGACGTGGCCGCGAAGATGGCCGTGAGGACAGCCGCGAGACCGGCCTCGAAGTGGTCGATGCCGAAGCGGCCCCTGCCGCGCAGGACGCTGACGAAGATGATGACGAGGAAGACGGCGAGGAGACCGCTGACGGCGAGACCACGCCCCGCGCCGATGGCGACGACGCCGGACGCAAGCGCCGCCGCAGAGGCCGCCGCGGCGGACGCCGCCGGAGACGTTCGGGCGAAGGCCGCCCGGAGGGTTCGGAGCTCGCAGCCATCACCGATGGCGGCGCCTATCTCGACGACCTCTCGGTCAGCGCCGAAGTCATGCTCGCCGACGAAGACCCCGCCACCGGCCTGCCGCCCGCGGCAGACGAACCTGCCGAAGCAAGTGAGCCGGCTGCGCCGGATGCGGTAACCACCCGCGAGCCCGTAACGGCGCCGGAACCCGTGGCTGAAACAGCTCCGGAGCCTGCCGCTGAATCGGATGACGCAGACGCTGAGCCCGCACCGAAACCGCGCAGCCGCAGCCGCCGTCCGGCCAAGGCTGCAGCCGCTGAGGTGGAGACCGAAGTTGAGGCGGAGACAGCGCCGGCGCCCGAAACGGCCCCTGCGCCAGAATCAGAGCCGGACTCAGAGCCTGTGTCCGACCCTGAACCCGCCATGGCCGAAGCCGAAACTCCGAAGGCTGAAGCGCCGAAAGCCGAGCCTGAACCCGCGGCCCCGGCCGCACCAGTCCAGGCCGCCGAACCGGCCGCCCCCCGCAAGACCGGCTGGTGGAACCGCGCAAAGAAATAGGCGCCTCGCCAACACCCAAACAAAAAAAGGCCGGAGCAGCGATGCTCCGGCCTTTTCGCAATTTTGGGCCCAGCTTTTAAGAGCCGATATTGCCACCAGCCCCCGCCAGCGTCTTGAAGCTCGGATCGGCAACGGCCTTGCTGATCAGTTCCTGCACGGCCGGGGTAAACGCGTCGATCACGTTCTGACAGGCCTTCAAAGCCGAATAGCTGGTCTTGAAGGAGTAGTCCGTTGCCACGGTGTAGCCTGCCGGGAGCGCATCCGAAGACAGTTTCAGCGCAATGTTCCAGCTGCCCGTACCCATGGAATTGAAATCCAGTTCGGTCAGCTCACCCCGGATGACTGTGCCCGTCGCCATGTCATAGACGCCGGCGGCAAACAGTTCGTCGCGCATGGCGCCTTCAACGAACTCGCGCGCCGTTTTACCGGGCGCGACTTCCAGTGAGCCGAGGGCACGGCAGGTCATGTTTTCGCTGACACCTGCAGCCATCGTGAAAGGTGCAACCTGAACCTTGGCATCCGATGCTTTGAGCGCGGACTGGAAGGCCATGATGTTGGACGTGGACGGCGTATAAGGACGGCTCGACGTCGTTTCACACGCACATAGAGACAGCGCGGCAACAGCCACGCAAACAAACTTAATCAATTGAATCCCCCTTCAAGGAAAAACCCGCAGCTGGACGCCGCAAGAAATGCGTCCAATCTGCGGGTTAATCCGTCAAGCGAAGGAAAATAAATTCCACAGGTAAATTTTTGTCACAAAACCTGTAAAATCAATCCATTAGGCCGCCTTCTTCTCCCCGGCCGGCGGGAAGCGCTCATAGAAGCTCTGCCCCTTCTCTGCCATCTCGCGCAGCATCTTACCGGGCCGGAAGCGTTCGCCATACTGGTCGGCCAGACGGTCCGCCTCGGCCACGAAAGCCGGCACGCCCCAGATCAGGTCCATATAGCTGACGCAACCCCCGGTGTAGGGCGCAAAGCCCCAGGCGAGGATCGAGCCGATATCGCCGTCGCGCGCATCGGTGATCACGCCTTCCTCGAAACAGCGCGACACCTCGATGGCCTGACGGATCAGAAGCCGGCTGGTCAGCTCCTTCTTCAGCGGCGGCGGGCATTCATCGATCTTCACATCGACCTGCTCGTTCAGGTCCGGCCAGATCCGGTCCGGGCGGCCCTGCTCGTTATAGTCATAGAAGCCCTTGCCGGCCTTGCGCCCGACGCGGCCCTTGTCTTCCACAATCCAGGCCATCATCCGGCCGAGCGGCGCCTCGTTATAGTCGAAGCCCACCGCCTTGGCGGTCGCCCGGCCGACTTTCAGCGCCGTATCGAGACCCACGGAGTCCGAGACCTCCAGCGGTCCCATCGGCATGCCGGACTGGCGCCCGACATTCTCGATGATCGCCGGCTTGATGCCTTCGGCCAGCATTTCAAGGCCTTCCTGCGTGTAGGTGCCGAAACAGCGGGACGTGTAGAAGCCGCGGCTGTCATTGACGACAATCGGCGTCTTCCGGATCTTCAGGACATAGTCGATGGTCTTCGCCAGTGTTTCCTGGCTCGTCTCCTTGCCCATGATGATCTCGACGAGCCCCATCCGCTCGACCGGCGAGAAGAAGTGAATGCCGATGAACTTGTCCGTCCGCTTCAGCGGCGTGGCCAGCTGGGTGATCGGCAGGGTCGATGTGTTCGAACCGACAATCGCCGTCTCGCCAATCGCCGCTTCGACATCCGACAGAACCTTGTGCTTCAGGTCCATGTCTTCATAGACGGCCTCAATCACGAGATCGCAGTCTTCCAAGAGCTTGTAGTCCGTGGTCGGCGTAATCAGGGAGAGGAGCGCGTCGCCCTTCTCCTTGGTGCTCTTGCCGCGGGAGATCGCTTTCTCCACGAGGCGTACGGAGTATTGCTTGCCCTTGTCGGCCGCTTCCTGCTTCACGTCGACGAGGACGGTGCGGATGCCCGCACGCGCCTGCTCATAGGCAATCCCGGCGCCCATCAGACCGGCGCCGATGACGCCCACCTTCTTGATCTCGGCCTTTTCGAAGCCCTCCGGGCGGTTTGCGCCCTTGGACAGGGCCTGCGTCGAGAGGAACAGCGACCGGATCATCGCCTTCGCCTCTGGGCGTTGCTGGGTGTTGATGAAATAGCGCGTCTCGATCCGGAGCCCCGCATCGATCGGCACCTGAACGCCCTCATAGATGCAGGAGAGGATGTTCTTCTGGGCCGGATAATTGCCGTACGTCTTCGCCGACAGCATCATGTTGGCCATCGTCGCGACCTGACCTGCGCCCGGTGACTTATGCGGCACGCCGCCGGGCACTTTGAAGCCCTTCTCGTCCCACGGCGCCTTCGCCTTGGGATTGGCCATGACCCAGGCTTTGGCCCGCGCA
Source organism: Hyphomonas sp. (assembly GCA_046289305.1). Classification (GTDB taxonomy): domain Bacteria; phylum Pseudomonadota; class Alphaproteobacteria; order Caulobacterales; family Hyphomonadaceae; genus Hyphomonas. The sequence continues at coordinate 33,156 of JBKBVT010000006.1, forward strand.
ACAGTGTCCGTAGACGGCGCAAGTTCCTGAACCACGCCCATCGCGAGCGCCTTCTCCGCATCAAAGCTTTCGCCCTGCAGGATCAGCGGCAGAGCGGCCTGAACGCCGATCAGGCGCGGCAGACGCTGTGTGCCGCCGGCGCCCGGCAGAAGCCCGATCTTGGCTTCCGGCAGACCGAATTGCAGCTTCGGATTATCATTCGCTGCAACGCGGTAATGACAGGCCAGCGCCACTTCCAGACCGCCACCAAGGGCGAGGCCGTTCAGCGCGACCGCCACCGGCTTGCCGCAGGTCTCGAGCTTGCGCAGCGTGGCGTTGAGCGCGAACCCCGCCTCGAACTGTTCTTTCTTCAGTTCGTCCACGGATTTCTGCTTCGCATCGCCCGCGCCGCCTGCCCGCTGGCCCATCTCGCCGAGATCCGCCCCGGCGCAGAAGCCGCTGTCCTTGCCGGACGAGATGACGAGGCCCTTGATGGCTTCATTGGTGGCCACTTCATTGGCCAGCGCGATGATGTCCTGCACCGCCTTGCCGGTCAGCGTATTCATGCTCCGTCCGGGTACGTCAAACACCGCATGGGCAATGCCATCGGCATCAATTTCAAAATTGAAGGTTTCGAGTTTCATGTTTCACTCCTGTGCGCGCTGCGTGCTCCTCCCCCGTTTACGGGGGAGGTGGCCGGCGGAGCCGGTCGGAGGGGGGAGCCGCAGAGCGATTGCGTTGAGGACCTCTTCGGTCCGGTAAAGTACGTCGTCATTTGAGAAGCGCAGAACCCGCCAGCCAAGCACCGTGAGCGCAAGCGTGCGGGCGGCATCACGGTCTTCCGCTTCACTTCTGTCATGCACCGATCCATCGACCTCAATGACGAGGCGCGCGGGGATACAGGCAAAGTCTGCGATGAAGTCGTCAATCGGATGCTGCCTTCTGAATTTCTGTCCACAGAGTTTCTGGCCTTTGAGACGGGCCCATAGCGCGGTTTCGGCGCGGGTAAGTGACCGGCGAAGAGGTTTTGCATATGGTTTGGATCGCCATTCCTGTTCTCGCATGCCTCCCCCCCCTCCGGCCCTTCGGGCCACCTCCCCCGTAAACGGGGGAGGAGCGCCTGGACCTAGACCCTTTCGATGATCGTTGCGGTGCCCATGCCGGCGCCGACGCAAAGCGTGATCAGGCCGGTTTCCTTGCCGGTCCGCTCAAGCTCGTCGAGGACCGTGCCGAGGATCATGCCGCCGGTTGCGCCCAGCGGGTGGCCCATGGCGATGGCCCCTCCGTTCACGTTCATTTTATCATGCGGAATGTTCAGCATCTTCATCATGAGCATGACAACGGACGCAAACGCCTCGTTGAGTTCATAGATGTCGATATCGCCGGCTTCCATGCCGGCTTTCTTCAGCACCTTCTGCGTCACATAGGTCGGCCCCGTCAGCATGATGCCCGGCTCCGAGCCGATCGACGCCATGGCGCGAACGCGCGCCCGCGGCTTCAGGCCGAGCGCGTCGCCCATCTCCTTCGAGCCGAACAGAACAGCCGATGCGCCGTCCACGATACCCGAAGAGTTGCCCGCATGGTGCACATGGTTGATCTTCTCAAGCTCCGGATAGCGCTGCTTGATCACCTCATCAAACCCTATCGCGCCCATGCCCGCAAAGGACGGGTCGAGCGCCGCGAGGCTCTGCATGGTCGTGTCAGGGCGCATGAACTCGTCATGCGCGAGGCGGATGCCGCCCATCTGGTCGCGCACTGGCACGACCGAATTCTTGAACCGGCCTTCCTTCCAGGCCTGCGCGGCGCGGCGCTGGCTCTCGACGGCGAAGGCGTCCACGTCATCGCGGCTGAAGCCATACTTCGTCGCGATCGTGTCGGCGCCGATGCCCTGCGGTGTGAAATAGGTTTTCAGCGCGACTTGCGGATCGGTCGACCAGGCGCCGCCGGACGCCCCCATCGGTACACGGCTCATCGATTCCACGCCGCCGCCGATGGCCATGTCGGCCTCGCCGGTCATGACTTTCGAGGCGGCCATGTTGCAGGCCTCGAGGCCCGAGGCGCAGAACCGGTCGATCTGCACGCCGGCGGTCGTTTCGGCATAGTCGGCATTCAGCACCGCGATGCGGGCAATGTCCGCCCCCTGCTCGCCGACCGGCGAGACGCAGCCGAACACGACATCATCCACCTTGGACGTGTCGAGATCATTCCGGTCACGGATCGCCTGCAGCACCTGCGTGCCAAGGCTCAGCGCCGTGATTTCATGCAGCGCGCCGGACGACTTGCCCTTCCCGCGCGGTGTGCGGACGGCGTCATAGATATAAGCTTCAGGCATGGTTTGGCTCCTTTGGGAACTTAGAATTGAGATAACGCAGACACGCAAAGTGCCTGATAGAAGACGTCATCCCGGAAAGCGCAGAGCGCTTGTCCGGGACCCAGATCTGCAACGTCCGTAGACGGCCGCGTCTGGGTCCCGGGCCGCTGCGCGCCCGGGATGACGAAAAACCTGTGTGGGATCATGCCCCGCCCCCTGCCGGCTTCGACACCGGATTAAGCGTCAGCGAAGCCGTCGCCCGCGCCGCTTCCTTGCCGCGCGAATCAAACAGGTCAGCCTCGGCAAAGATCATCGCGCGGCCCACATTGCGCAGCCGGGCGGCAACTTCAATCGCCCCCACCCGAACGGGCCGCAGGAAATGCGTATGCAGATCCACCGTAGACGGATATTTGGAATTGCCCGCCTTGACGGTCGCCAGCATGCCGATCGCATCGTCCATCATGGCGACCAGATAGCCGCCTTGGATGAACCCGGCGGGATTGGTGAAGTCCTCGCTGCCATTGAAGCGCACACGCGTCGTCATCGCCTTCGCGTCCAGTTCCATGATCTCGAAGCCGAGCGACAGCGAGCTGCGCGCGGGCACCGGGAACACTTTGCGGAGGAGGTGGCGGTCAGGCATTACTTAGGGCCACCCGGCACTGGACCGATAGACGCGCTGGAGGTCGCGCGGACGCACAAGCGCCCTTCAGAATCGAACAATTTTCCTTCAGTGAACGCAACGGTCTTTCCCAGGCGAGTAACCAACCCTTCCGTGACAATGGCGCCCAGCTTGACGGGCCGCAGGAAGTGCGTGTGCAGATCGATGGTCGTCGTGTAGGATTGCCCTTTAGACGCGACGATGACGGCAGGGCCGACGGTATCGTCCAGCATCGCGACAAGCATGCCGCCCTGCACGAAACCAGCCGGATTCAGAAACTCCGGCTTGGGCTCAAACCCGATCCGGATCCAACCTTTATCCTGATCGAACTCGAGCAGCCGCCAGCCCAGCAACCTCGCAACCGGGGGGGCATTTTTCTCGTTTCCGAAAAAGGCAACGGGATCAAAGACCATAGACTACAGCGTCCTCGCGATCAGCATCTTCATCACTTCGTTTGCGCCGCCATAAATGCGCTGCACGCGCGCATCGGCATACATCTGCGCAATGGGATACTCATCCATATATCCGAAACCGCCATGAAGTTGCAGGCATTCGTCGATAATCTTGCACTGCAGGTCCGAAATCCAGTATTTCGACATCGAGGCCGTCGCCGCATCGAGCTCTTCCTTCAGGAGAAGCTCCGTACAGTGATCTGCGAACACTTTTGCGACAGTCGCCTCGGTCTTGGCCTCGGCCAGCTTGAACTGCGTATTCTGGAAATCGAAGATCGTCTGGCCGAAGGCCTTGCGCCCCTTCACATAGGCTACCGTCTCATGGATCGCGCGTTCGATCATGCCGATGCCCTGCAGGCCGATGATATGGCGCTCCTGCGGCAGCTTCTGCATCAGCTGGATGAAGCCCTTGCCCTCCTCCCCGCCAAGCAAATGGTCCGCCGGCACGCGCACCTCGTCGAAGAACAGCTCGGACGTGTCCGCCGCATGCTGGCCGACCTTGTCGAGATTGCGCCCGCGCCGGAAACCGCCCTCGCCCTCGACCGGATCCGTCTCGACACAGATGATCGATATGCCCTTGGCGCCCTTGCTCGGGTCCGTCTTGACGCAGAGCAGGATCAGGTCGGCCGTCTGACCATTCGAGATGAAGGTCTTGGAGCCGTTGATGACATATTCATTGCCGTCCAGCTTCGCCGTCGTCTTCATGCCCTGCAGGTCAGAGCCCGCGCCCGGCTCGGTCATCGCAATCGCAGTGACAAGCTCGCCGGTACAGATCTTCGGCAGCCAGCGGCGCTTCTGCTCCTCGGTGCCGTATGCGGTGATGTAGGGCGCGATGATGGCGTTGTGCAGCGTGATGCCGAAGCCGTCGATGCCCTTCCATTGCTGCTGCTCGATGATCACGGCCTCATGCCGGAAATCCCCGCCCGCGCCGCCATATTCCTCCGGCACCGAGGCGCCCAGCAGGCCCATCTCGCCGGCCTTGGTCCAGATCTCGCGCGGCACGACGCCCGCCTTGCGCCAGGCCGGAACCTGCGGCGCGCATTCCTTCTCGAAGAAGGCGCCGACCGCATCGGCGAACATCTCAAGCTCGTCATCCTGCCGCCAGGCAGATTTTGGCACGTTCAGCGGGCTCTCACGCATCGGCTTCCTCCGGAATATTCTGTCTGCGGCGCTCTGGTTGCCGCTTACGTTCACGTCAGCTTGTAGCCGGGGCGGCCGGGAGTCGCCAGCCGTGCCCCAACGTCAGGATTTCAGGTGTATCCAGCGAAGATCGCGGAATTGCGAAAAACCGCCATCGAATGACACGAACGTGGCATCGCGCTCCATCGCAAGCGCGGCAAACCAGGCATCGGTGACAGCCCGGTGACCGAACCAGCCTGGATGGACGAGGCTGTAGAATATCTTCCAATGTCCTTCGCCTGGTTCGACTGCCCGGCATTTTGGGTGAGACCGCAAGGCCTCGGCAAAATCAAGAACTTCCGGGACACGTGAAGGCGTGTCGCGGAAATAGGTTTGCAAACTGACCCTGACGAGGCCGCTGGCCGCGACCGAAGTCAGCCCAAGTCCGCCCTCAGAGTCGAGGGCTGCGCGGATTGCCTCGACTGCGACGGGGTGCTGCGACGCTTGCTGAAAACAGGCTCCCACGAGCACATTGATATCCAGAATGTGCATCAGTCCAGTTTGTAACCGAGTTGCTTAAGCCGTTCGAGGTCGTCCTCCTCGTCCATCACGGCAAGCACCCGGCTCGGCAAGGTCGAACCCGCCTTTTCGGCAAGCCGCATATATTCCGGGCTATCAAGCAGCGACCCGCCTGTGATCTTTGGAAGCCGGGCGACGAATTCAGCCGTCGACAACTCGCCCGGATCGAACCTGGCTGCTTCCTCTCCGACACTGCCGGGCGACGACGTCTTGCCCTCCGCCAGCACCCGCCGCAGCCCCTCCTCCAGCAGCGAGGTCAGCGTACGCCCCTCCTGCGCCGCCTTGATCTTGGCAGCGCGGAGGAGGTCTTCATCAAGGCGCACGGTCGTTCGCATGGGTTAAAGATGCGGACCAGACATAAATATGTCAAGCCGCCCCTAGAACACCGCCTCTTCCAGCGCCATCATCGAACTGGCCCCGGTTTTCACCTTGGCGAGATGGGCCGCCGCATCCGGCAACATCCGCTCGACAAAGTATCGCGCTGTGGCGAGCTTCCCGGCATAGACCGGGTCGGCGCTGTCCTGATGGTCGAGCGAAACCCGCGCCATCCGCGCCCACATATAGGCAAGCGCCGTCAGGCCCATCAGGTGCAGGTAATCATGGCTGGAGGCGCCGGCATTGTTGAAGTCGCTCATGCCGTTCTGCATCAGCCACATCGTGCCGTCCTGAAGTTGGCCGCGCACGGTTTTCAGCCCCTCAAGGAAGGGCTCCATGCCGGCAACGCCTTCATTCTCGCTGACGAACTCATCGATCTCGCCGAAGAAGCTGAACACCGCCCGGCCGCCCTCGGCGCCTAGCTTGCGGCCGACAAGGTCCAGCGCCTGAACGCCGTTCGTGCCCTCATAGATCAGCGTAATGCGGCAATCGCGGACGAACTGTTCCAGGCCCCATTCGCGCGTAAAGCCTGAGCCGCCATGCAGCTGCAGGCCCAGATTGGCGCTCTCGAAGCCCTTATGGGTGAGATAGGCTTTCACCACCGGCGTCAGAAGAGCCATGTAGTCGCCCGCCTTCTGGCGCACTTTCTCGTCTGGCGATTTGTGCTGCAGGTCGCCCTGGAACGCCATCCAGTAGACAAAGGCGCGCGCACCCTCGATGAAGGCTTTCTGGTCGAGCAGCATGCGCCGCACATCCGGATGCACGATGATCGGATCGGCGGGCTTCTCCGGCGCCTTTGTGCCGGTCAGCGAACGCCCCTGAACCCGGTCCTTCGCGAAATCGAGCGCGTTCTGATAGGCAATCTCTGCCTGGGCGAGGCCCTGCAAGCCGACGCCGAGGCGCGCCTCGTTCATCATCACGAACATTGTGCGCATGCCTTTATGCTCTTCGCCGACCAGCCAGCCGGTCGCGCCGTCATAATTCATCACGCAGGTGGCATTGCCGTGAATGCCCATCTTCTCTTCGAGGCCGCCGCAGCTCGCCGCATTGCGCTCGCCGAGGCTGCCATCGTCATGGACGATATATTTCGGCACCACGAACAGCGAAACGCCCTTGATCCCCTCGGGTGCGCCGTCGATGCGCGCGAGAACGAGGTGGATGATGTTCTCGGTCAGATCCTGTTCGCCGCCGGAAATCCAGATTTTCTGGCCGGTGATCTTGTAGCTGCCATCCGGCTGCGGGGCGGCCTTGGTCTTCATCAGGCCGAGATCCGTACCGCAATGCGGCTCGGTCAGGTTCATCGTGCCGGCCCATTCGCCGGACGCCATCTTCGGCCCGTAAAGCGCCTTCTGCGCGTCCGATCCGCCGGCCATCAGCGCCTGATAGGCGCCGTGCGTCAGGCCCGGATACATGCCGAACGCCATGTTCGAGGCAGACACCATCTCGGTCCAGGCAATGTTGACCACATGCGGCAGGCCCTGCCCGCCCATGTCCGGCTCGGCTGACAGGAGCGGCCAGCCATTCTCGACCAGCTGCTTGTACGCATCCGGAAACCCGTCCGGCGTCTTGACGCTGGCATCGGCGTTGCGCGTGCAGCCCTGCCGGTCACCGACCGCATTCAGCGGGAAGAGGACGTTCTTGGCGAACTTCGCCCCTTCCTCAAGGATCTGGTCGATCGTCTCGGGCGCCGCGTCGGCAAAGCCGGGCAGGTTCGAATAATTCTGCAATTGCAGCAACTCATGCATCACGAATTGCATGTCGCGCACAGGGGCGTCGTAACGGGGCATCTTGGATGGCTCCTAATGTTTCCGGGTCTAAGCACCCTGAATGGCAAAGCGTGTTGGAAAAGTCATTCCAACACGCTTTTTGAACAGGCATGTGAAAGTCGATCAGACCTCGTCGAGCTGCTTGCGCGCAACCTTTTCATAGGCTGCCGCCTGACGGCGCGACTCTTCCGACGGGCCGGGATTCTCGATGATGCCCTGCAGCCAATCGATGCCCTTGTAGAGCTCGGTCAGCGCGGTTTCGATGTCCTGGCGCTGGACTTCCAGCTCGCGCGCCTGTTTGCGGAACTTCTCCAGCATCATCCGCGTCTGCGCCCGCTTGCCATCATTGAGGGCATACAGGTCGAGAATTTCGCGGATATCGGCCAGCGGCAGGCCGAGGCGTTTCAGCCGGACAATGATCGTCAGGCGGGCCCGGTCGCGGTTCGAATAGAGGCGCATCATGCCGTCCCGGGCCGGGTGGAGCATGTCCTTGTCCTCATAAAAACGCAGGGCGCGGGGGGTCACGCCGAACTCGCGGGCGAGCTCGGAGATCGTGTAGGTGCGCGATTCCGCAGCGGAAATCGACGGGCTGGGTCTGTGCATGTCTGTCTCCCTTGAACGTTGTGGCGTTTTTTATTGTTATGGCCACAACTATGCCGCACCTTCCGCGAACGTCAACGTCAATTTGCCGCTTACGCGAAGGGAAAGTCATCTGGCGCCGCTTCAGCCCGCCTTTTCCGGCCCGTCCAGGTCCCCCTCGGCAAGTCTAAACACCAGAAAAAACAGAATTAACGCCCCCTTAAGGGAATAACCGGCATTTCTCGGCAAGTATGAACAAACCGGCCGCTCGCCTTAACCTGGGGAGAGCGGCACGGCGCGCGAGGAGCGGCGTAATGAGCCAGACGGGCCCCTGGAGTGTGAAGGGAATCGATCAGAGGGCGCGCGATGCGGCCCGCGAGGCAGCGATGGCAGAAGGCATTACCCTCGGCGAATACCTGAACCGGTTGCTCATGGCGACCGAGGACACCGAGTATAATGAGGTCCGCAACCCTTATTATGAGGGCCCGTCCTACAGTGGCTCCGGCTATCGCGGCGCGCCGCGCCAGCCGCGTCCCGATCCGCGCCCCGATCCCCGTTATGACAGCCGCTATGACGCCCGCCCGGATCCCCGTCACGATGCCGCGCAGGTGCTCGAGCGCCTATCCCGCCGCATCGAGGCGACCGAAGCGCGCTCCACCCTCGCCATCACCGGCATCGACCATACCGTGCTCGGCCTCGTCGCCCGGCTGGAAAATACCGAACAGACCGCCGCCGCCATCGCCGGCCATGTCGAAGGCGTCATCGAGGAACTGCGCGAGACGCATGAAGCCCTGCAGGCCAAAGTGCGCCGGCTGGAGCAGGACGAAACCGGCCAGGACAATCTCGAGACGCTGAAAGCGCTCGAAGCCGCGCTCGGCAAGCTCGCCACGCATGTCTATGAAGAGGCCGAACTTGCCCAGGGCGAGACCGCCGCCATCAAGGGCCGGATCGAATCCGGCTTCATGGACATCACCGACCGGTTCGAAGGCCTCGAAACCCGCGTCGAGCGCAAGCTCTCCGACGCCGCCGCCCGTGCCAGTGAGGCGGTCGAGCAGGCCGCCGCAAGGGCCGAAGACCTGACCGGCTCGCTGACCGAACGGCTCGGCGCGATGGAATCCGAACTCGCGGAAAAGCGCGCCGAGGAAGCCGAAACCGAATCCCGCCTCGCCCTCCTGGAAGGCGACGTGTCCGGCGCCATCACCTCGATGGAAGCCACCCTCCTGCGCGTGCAGGACCG
>JBKBVT010000067.1:0-11661 GCA_046289305.1 Hyphomonas sp.
CCGCCTCGACGCCGCTGCCCGCAAGGCGCCGGTGGTGCCCGTCCTTGTGGTCGACTCTGCGGCATCCGCCGCGCCACTGGCCAAGGCGCTGGAACAGGCCGGGGTGACGATTGCGGAAGTGACGCTGCGCACGCCGGAGGGGCTGCGGGTCATCGAGGCGATGTGCAAGGCGGCGCCGGGGCTGATTGTCGGGGCCGGCACCGTGCTGACGGGCCGGGATGTCGATGCGGCGCTCGACGCGGGGGCGCAGTTTCTGGTTTCGCCCGGCATGTCGCCGGGCCTGCGCGAGGCCTTGTCAGGGCGGGAGCATCTGATGATCCCGGGCGTGGCCAGCGCCAGCGAAGCGATGGCGCGGCATGAGGAAGGGTTCGAGCGGCTGAAACTGTTTCCGGCGGCGGTGGCGGGCGGCGTGCCCGCGTTGAAATCGCTGGCCGGGCCGCTGCCGCATCTGCGCTTCATGCCGACGGGCGGGATCACAGAGAGTGAGGTCGCCGCCTATCTCAGCCAGCCAAACGTGTTTGCGATTGGCGGGTCCTGGATTGCCGGTCAGTCGGACATTGTCTCCGGCAATTGGGACCGGATCACCGATATTGCCCGGCGGCTTCTGGCGCTGGCCTGATACGTCCGGCCTCGACTGCGGGCGTAGCCGAGGCGGGAGGCGACACTGCGGGCTGCCGGCGGAACTTCAGGAAGGGCATCGCCTTTTCCAGCCGCCGTGTTGCGGGCTGGAAGGTCGTGAGCAGACGGCGTCGCACCGGCATCTCGACGAAGCGGTGGATCACCAGGGCGATCGCAACTGCGCCGGCGATGACCAGCGGCAGTGTCAGCAGGGCGGGTACGCCCAGATCGGCCATCAGATTCATGGCGATGATACCGACCCGTTCATGGAAGATGTAGAGCGGGAACGAGGCCAGCCCGAGAGTCAGGACCCAGGGCTGGGTAAAGACTTTCAGGACCGGCGAGCGGACGATGGCCAGGGCGAAGAGGCCGATAAAGACGCTGTAGATGCCAAGCTGGACCCAGACGGAGCCATGAAACAGCAGCTCAGACATGACGACCGCATCTAGGACCAGGGCGGCAAGGCCCGTCAGGGCTAGGGCGAAGCCCGCGCGGTAATTGCGGTCCTGTCTGAGATAACAGGCGGCGATGCCGAGCGTGAACCAGGGCAGGTAATGCGGCTGGAGGACGACATGCAGCGACCAGTGCGGGTTGGCCGGGGTGAAGGCCGTGACGGCGAGCAGCGCGATTGAGGCGAGTTGGACGGCGATCCAGGCGGCGGCGAAACCGGTCCGGCCACTGAACAGCCAGTAGGTCAGCGCGACCAGCACATAGAAGCGGATATCGACCCAGAGGGTCCAGTAGACTCCGTCGACCCAGGTATTGCCCGGCTTGCCGACGACGCCGCCGAGAAAGGCTGGATCGATCATCAGAATGGAGCTGACGAATTCGAACTTGGAGACGCTCCAGTCTGATATGGAGTCGAAGCGCTCATGAATGCCCGAGGCGTGGATGATCAGCGTCGTCAGGGTCGCGGCGAGGATCAGGACCGGCCAGATGCGGCTGAGGCGGCGCAGGGCGAAATCGGCGAGGCCGGTGGAATGGCGGAGCATGATGACCATGACAAAGCCGGAGATCAGGAAGAACAGGTTCACCCCGATGATCATCATGTTGAACCAGGGCTGGGCCTCCGGCGGGAACATGTCGCCATAGGGATAGAGACTCTCGCCATTATTCGGAACGGTCCAGCGGGCGGTGAAGTGGAAGAAGACGACCGCGAGCGCCGCCAGGCCGCGCAGGCCGTCGAGCGCATCAAGGCGAGGCGGGCCGCCGGGCGCGCCGGCAATCCCGGCGGGGCGGTCATTCGATGCGGGCTGTCCCATGCGCGTCCTTCCCGGAGATGATCGCCGGGCGCGATGCAGGGACTGTGCCGGACTACCTGCGCGCGTGGAGTGAGGGGTTGAGCAGTGGCCGGGAAACCGAAACTGCCTGAGGGGCGTTCAGTATTGTCGCGCCGGTTACAATTGGGCCGGGCGACTGCGCAACTTCCCGATAAGGTCCATTAAATTGAACAGTTTATCTTTATACTTTGTTAAGCCTAATATACGGTGCAGCGACAAAAGCAGGCGCCTGGCGGTCCATTTCCCCCGATAGGAGAAATTTGAGGCCTAATGATATTCATTTGTCATCCATTTGACTCTATCGCTTCGCCCGTCGCCTTGTGGGGACTGCAGCACAGCGCGCCAAGCAGGACTGGTACTGAATTTGCAGGGCAGCGCACACACAAACAGGGCCGCGCCAGGCCTGCTGACAAATGGGAATGGTAAATCAAGATGAGTAACCTGAAGCGCCTCTGCCTCATGAGCGTGGCCATCTGTGCGATTTCCGCTTCGACAGCGGTTGCGCAGGGCGACAATTTCTACAGCCGCGACAAGTATGAAGCGGTTATGGACCGGGCCCAGCCTGAGTTCGATCCCGAGCCGGTCCGGCTCGGCGCCTTTCTGGTTCGCGCACAGGGCGATGTCGGCGTGACCGCCACAGACAACGTTTTCGCGGCGCCGGCCAATCAGGAATCGGACGTGATTGCGCGGGTAGGCGGATCTGTTTCCGCCAACACGAACTGGAGCGCACATGCGGTCGGCGTCGATGTCTCGGCGCACCGGAACGAGTTTCTCGACCAGGACACCGAGTCGAATACGGAACTGCGCGCAACACTGCGCGGCCGCCTGGATGTGACCCGCGAATTCTCGATGGGTGGATCGGTGTTTGCCGAAAGCCTGACCGAGCCGCGTACGGCCTATGTCGGCGGTTTCGGTATTGATGCGCCGGTTCAGTATACCCGCCAGGGCGCCTCGGTTGACGCCAATTATCAGAACGACCGGGTTCGCTGGTACAACAGCGCCGTATTGTTCAAGGAAGATTTCGACAACAGCCGTGAGGCCGGAACGGGCCTTCCCATCGATCAGGGCTTCCGTGACCGGAACGTCACTGAAGGCCGCTCGCGTCTTTCCTATGCCATCTCGCCTGACCTCGCCGTGTTCAGCCAGGTCAGCTATGTGGCGACCGACTACCGCACGACGCAACTCATCGGCGGACAGGAGCGCAGCCGGGACTCCACGGGCTATACCCTCGCGGGCGGCGTAGACTTCGAACTCAGCGCCCTGGTGCGCGGCGATGTCGCTGTTGGCTATTTCAAGGAAGAGCGGGATGACAACTTCTTCGACGATGTCAGCGGTCTTTCCGTTGATGCGCGCATGCAGTGGTTCCCGACACGTCTGACAACGGTCAGCTTTAATGCCGGCCGCAGGGTCGTGGACATCGGCGCGTTCGAAGCCCCGAGCGTCACAGAGACAATCGGCGGTGTGCGCGTTGATCACGAACTTCGCCGAAATATCATCCTGTCAGGCTTTGCGCGGCTTGCGAGTTACGATTATGAAGAAGTTGACCGCAAAGACGAGAATCTCGAACTGGGCCTGCGCACCATCTACAAGATGAACAAGCGCGTCCATCTGGAGGCCTTCGTGAGCCGACTGGATCGCGACGTGACCGGGACTTCGGTGTTTGGCGATCCGTCCTACGGGGTGAACCAGATCGGCATTGCGCTGAGGCTGCACCCGTAACGAATTAGATTGGACAGGCGTCCGTTTGGGGAAACGGACGCCCAGCCCACAGAAAGAAGCCTAGCCTTGACCAAATCCTTTACGATCGAACTGCCAAACAACGCCTCTTCCGGCTCGCCGGGAGACCCTGTGAACACGTTCCAGCTGTTTGATCTGAAGACAGTGGCGGGGGTTTTGTATCGCCGCTTCTGGTTGATCCTCTTGGGCTTTGTTCTGACATTCTCGGCCATTGCCTATGTCACCTTTACCCAGACGCCGGTCTACCGCGCCCAGTCGGTCGTCCAGCTTGATACCAGCCAGAACAATGTCATCGATCTCGGTGCAATCTTTGGCGGGATGGCCGGCACGACTGGTGTGATCGACACTGAGGTGCTGGTGATCGGATCGAAGTCGCTCCTGTCCCGGGTGGCCGAGCGGCAGAAGCTGATCGAAGATCCTGAATTCAACTGGACGCTTCACCCGGTGAGAGAGACCTTCATTGGCGGGGTCCAAAAGTCCGTGCTCGGATTTTTCGGGCAGGATACGGCCGTGCGCGATCCCTTTGAGGGCATGACAGCTGAGCAGAAAGACGCCATCATCATGGAGTCGGTCGTCGAGACTCTGATGAGCAGGGTCATCGTCGGCCGGATCGGCATGACGTATCTGATCACCATCGATGTCATGAGCACGTCGCCCGAAACGGCCGCACGGCTCGCCGACGAAGTTGCTGAACAATACCGGGTGCAACAGCTCGAAGAGAAATATGAGGCGACCCGGAAGGCAACCGAATGGTTGCAGGAGCGGGTGTCCGGCCTGCGCGAGGAAGTCGAGGACAAGGAGCGCCGGGTCGAGACGTTCCGCGCCGAGACGGGCCTCCTGGCCGCTCAGGGTGCGACGCTGACCGAACAGCAGATCGCCTACATGACCGGACAACGGGGCACGCTGCAGGTCGAACACGACCAGGCGCGCGCCCGCTATGAAAGCATCCGCCGCCAGATAGACAGCGGCGTCAGCGTTGAGGGGATTTCGACGACGGAAGTCAGTGCATCGCCTCTGATCAACGACCTCAAGGCCCAGCGCGCCGGCATCATGCGCCGCGTGGCGGATCTTGAAACCCGCGTCGGTGACCGCCACCCCGAACTCATCAGTGCCCGCAACGAGGTTGCCGACATCGACCGGCAGATCAATAACGAGGTCAACCGGATCGCATCGAACCTCGAGAGCGAGTGGCAGGTGGCCCGGCAAAGGCTCAACAGCGTCCAGGGCGAGATCTCCCGCTCCACAACACAGCTGCGCGGCAACAACATCAACCTCGTGCGCCTGCGCGAACTCGAGCGCGATGCGCAGACGAGCCGTGTGCTGCTCGAGGAATTCCTCGCCCGCTCCAAGCAGACCCGCGAGCAGGACGCTCTGATCACGGCCGATGCGAACATCCTGTCACGGGCTTCCGTCCCGCACGGGCCCGCCTCGCCGAAGAAGGGGTTGAACCTGGCCATAGGGCTGCTCCTAGGCACGTTCGTCGGGGTGGGGCTTGCCCTGCTGGCTGAACTCTTCGACATGAAGATCAGCTCGACGGCTGAAATCGAAACGAAACTGGGGGCGCCGCCGATCGGCTCGGTGCCGTTGATCCGGACCTCAAACTTCCTGGGGTTGGCGCAGACTAATCCGGCTGACTTCCTGGTCGAGAATCCGTTGTCGGCGTATGCGGAAAGTATCCGTTATATGCGCGCCGCGATCGCGTTCTCCGATCTCGACAGCGAAACCAAGACCGTGGCCGTCACGTCCTCGCTGCCGGATGAAGGCAAGACCAGCCTTGTGCTGAGCCTTGGCCGGATGTCGGCGATGTCGGGCTCGCGCACGCTGGTGATCGATGGCGACTTCCGCCGCCGCCAGTTGACGGAGATCGCCGGGCTCAGCCCTGAGATCGGCTTTGTCGAGCACCTGTTCGGCGCTGGCCAGCTGTCGGATGCGATCGTCAAGGACCGTAAGACGATGCTCGACATCCTTCCGCTCTCGCTTGAAGGGCACACGCCGCATGACGTGTTCGGCACCCGCGCCTTCGACGACCTGCTGGCGCGCCTGCGCTCGATGTATGACCTGATCCTGATCGATACCGGTCCGCTTCTCCTGATGGCTGAAGCGCGGGTTGTGGCGGGCAAGGCCGACAAGACGATCCTGGTGGTCCGCTGGCGCCACACGGCCCGGTCGGCCGCGCGTCAGTCGATCAGCCTGCTGCGGAACTTCAAGGCCGACCTTCTGGGCGTCACGCTCAGCATGGTGGACCTCAACCGCCGCCGTCACCACCGCGATCCGGGCGCAACCTACAAGGCATACCGCAAATACTACCAGATGGACTCGCGCCCCGGCCTGTTCGGCTGGCCTAAGCCTGGCAGCAAAAAGCACAAGGGTCCAAAGCCTGCCGCGGCGATCCAGACGCCGCAGTCACCGCCGGCCACAAAGCCGGATCCTGCGGACCGGATTTCGGCGGAGTAGACCGCCATCAGGCCTCTCCGGCGCGCGCACGCTAGGTGTGCGGCGCCGGGCTGGCAGGGGCGGGATTGGAAATGGAACGGGCTATGACCAGGATCGCCTTCTTTGGCCATGATGCGGGCGACGCCGCTGTGCGCCGCCGCGCCCGGGCCTTCCTGGAAGACGGGTTCGGCGTGACCGGATTCATGATGCGCCGCGGCGCGCTGAAGCCGACCGAATGGCAGATGATTGATCTGGGTGAGACGAGGGACGGCGCCTTCCTGCAGCGCATCCGGCAGGTCTTTCGCGGGGCGCGGGTCGCGGCTTCCGAAGGTTCCGGACTGGCCTCTGCGGATGTCATCTATGCCCGCAATCTCGACATGCTCGCCTGCGCCTTCCTGGCCAAGCGCCATGCCGGGCTGAAGACGCCGGTGGTGTATGAATGCCTGGATGTGCACCGGCTGCTCTGCCGCAAGGACCCTGTCGGCAGCCTGCTCCGCCGGCTTGAAGGCTGGCTGATGAACCGTTCCGCGGCGCTGATCGTCTCTTCGCCCGGTTTTGTGAAACATCATTTCGAGCGGCATTACCGGCGGTTGCCGCCGATCTTCCTGATCGAGAACCGGCTGGCCGGCGGGCAGACCTACGGGGGCCGGAAAGCGGAGGGCAAGGGCGCGCTGCCGGGCCGGCTCCGGATCGGCTGGGTGGGCAATCTTCGCTGCCGCCGATCGCTGGATCTGCTCTGCGCGCTGGCGGATGAGCTTGGCGATGCGGTGGACATCCGCCTGCACGGCGTGCCGGCACGGACCGAAATCCCGGTGTTTGAACCGCTGATCGATGCACGGCCAAATATGTCCTATCACGGACGGTACCGGTCGCCGGAAGACCTGCAGACGATTTATGACGGTCTGGATGTCGTCTGGGCGGGGGACTTCATGGAGGCGGGCCTCAATTCGGTCTGGCTGTTGCCAAACCGGATTTATGAGGGCGGCTATTTCTGTACCCCGGCGATTGCGCCAGAGGGCACGGAGACGGGCGCCTGGATTACGCGCCATGCCTCCGGCTTTACGCTGGCGGAGCCTCTGGAAGAGACCCTTCCGGCCCTGGCGCGGTCGCTCCTCGCGAACCCTGACCCCATCGGCCAGCGCGCCCGCGCCCTGGCCCGACTGCCGGATGAGACCTTTGTTCAGCCGCGCGGGTTCCTGCGGTCGATCCTGTCCGGCATTCTGGCATCGCCTGAACCCGTAGCTGAGAAGGTGTGCGCATGAGCGTTGTGCCCCTCCGCATGCCGGCCGCCCCGATGACGGCGATACTGACAACACGCGTGCAGCCTGCCGCCTGGTGGGAACAGGTGCTCGTGACGCTGTGGATTCTGACCACCCTGGTCCAGTTCCAGAATGATACGCTGATCCTCTATCCGTGTGCGCTGGTCCTCGTCATCCTGTTCCTGAAATATGCGGAGTTCACGATACCGCTGGCGCTGAAATCTGCCGTCCTTCTGTCCCTGCCGGTTCTGGTGACCCTGTCTTCAGGCTGGACTGCAGCGCCGCCCGCCGACACGATGCGGGCAGGATTCCTGATGATCATGAACTTCGTAATCATGATCACAATCGCCACGCGGCTGACCCGGCGGGAGATCGTCCGATGCCTGTTCTTTGCGGGCATCGCCATGCTCGTCATCATCGCGCCGATATGGCAGGTGTTGCATCTCGACTCCCAGTTCGGCAGCAAGAATCTGATCGCGATCCGGATGCTCTTTATTCTGTTCGCGTCACTGGCGGTGGCGTACGATTCTGAAGAAAGCTACCTGCTGCGCTTCGCCGCCGTGCCGATTGCGGCCATCGCGCTCTTGTTCACCGTTCTGGCCAATTCGGCGACGGCCACATTGCTGGCCATTGCCGGCGTTGGCATTCTGACGATGGCATGGATGGTCTGGCAGCCGGCTTCGCGGGTCAGGCATCTGAGATCCTTCGTTGTGATCGCGGGGTCACTGACGCTGTTCATTGCTGTCATGATCCTGCTCTCGCTGCCCAACAATACCATGATCGACGACATCCTGGCGCGGTTCGGCAAGGATTCCACGCTGACGAACCGGACCCTGATGTGGGAAGCCGGTAACCGGTTTGCGGAGCAGAAACCGGTGTTCGGGCATGGATATGGCAGCTTCTGGCGGCCTGAGGTGGGCGCGGCGCAGACGCTGAACGAGCTGGACCACCGTGCGCCGGGGACGAAACACTCCTTCCACAATACGTATATCGAAGTCCGGGTCGGTCTGGGCTTTGTCGGCCTGACGGCACTGATCATCCAGCTCGCCTGGGCAATGAGCCTGAATGTGCGGTCCTGGTTTCAGTCACGCGGAATGTCCGCATCCTTTTTCCTGCTGATGGGCATCGTCATCCTGATCACGACCTTCACCGAATCCTACATGCAGGGCATTTTCGAGACGATGGTGCTTTTCTACTATCTCGGCGGGATAACCGCGATTGCACAGAAATATCATACGGGCGTCCGACAGCGTGTGGTCCTGCGTCCTGCTTGAGGCGCACCAGATTGCAGCTTTTGTCATGATCTGACGGGTGCGGGTGAATATTCATTAAAGTGCGCAATTGCCCGGTCCTTGCCGGATTTGTGCCTGATTCATCAGGCAGCTTCCCATAATGAGTCCAAGTTTCAACAGGGCCTTAAAGCGCTGTTAAACCTTGGGGTCTCTAAGGGAAGTGTGTCGCGTATGAGTGAAACCATGCCCATGAAGACAGGCTTATTCCATGATCCCGCAGGCCGGGTTCTCGATTCGGACCGGTCCGTGATGGCCGAGTTCAGCGGCGCGAAGTGGCCAGTCTGGCTTCGCATGCTTACGATTGTCACGCTCAGCGCGGCGATGTGGGCGGCGATCATCTGGGCGCTGGTGTCCCTTTTCTCCTGATCCTGCCCGGCAGGCTCGACAAACGACGTGGCATGATAATTGCGGGATCGAGGGTGTCGCCGACACATCTCGATTGCCATGCCAACGCCTGAAGGACCCCTCCTCATGCCGTCTCCCCCTGAGACACAGCCTGCGTCGGGGGCCAGCATCACGCTGTCGGTGATCATCAATAATTTCAATTATGCCAGCTATTTGCCCGAAACGCTTGAAAGTCTGCTGATCCAGGGCGACGAGATTGCCGAGATCATCGTCGTGGATGATTGTTCGACGGATGCATCACGCGCCATTATTTCAGACTATGCAGACAAATATACCGGGCGGATCCGGCCCGTGTTCCAGGAAATCAATCAGGGCCAGGGCGCTGCCTTCAACGCAGGCTATGCCATCAGCCGCGGGGACCTTGTGATGTTCCTGGACGCCGATGATTTCATGCTGCCCGGAGCGGCCGCGCAGATCCGCGCGAACTACGAACCGGATGTGACCGTGTATCAGTACCGGATGCGCTACACGAATGAAACGAGCGCGCTGGGCGACGGGCTCTATCCGCCGCTGAGCCAGCGGCTGGCAGACGGGATGGAAGCCTCCGAAGCGCTGCGCAGCACCGGGCGCTATCCGACGACGATCACATCGGGCCTGGTGTTCAATCGCTGGGTGCTCGACCGGATCATGCCGATGGACGGTGAAGCGTTCCGCTATGGCGGCGACGGATATGTCGTGGCCGCGGCGCCGCTTTATGGGCCTGTCCGGAGTTTCGAGACCGAGATCTGTGCCTACCGGCTTCACGAGCGACAGCATACGTCCCGCCGCGAGGCGCAGGCCAAGTTGGCGCGCTGGCGTCTGTCTCACGACGCAGAGCGCTACAAGGTGGTCCGGTACCATGCGGCGCGGCTGGGTTTGCCCGTCGCCGATGATCTCGGCGCGAAGGATGAGGGCAATCTGTTCGAGCGGATCGTCTCGATGGTGTTCGACCCGGCATCCCATCCGGTCGAAGGCGACAGGCTCGCAGACCTCATCCGCGATCTGAGGCGTCTCGAAGGCGCCAGCCGCACCGGCGGGCAGCGCGCGGCGTCCGGTCTGTTTTGGACAGTCATGCTGTATGCGCCAGGTTCCGTCAGGATACAGATGATGCGGCTGAAGCTCGATCCGGCGGCCCGCCCGGCCTGGCTGAAACGGACGGCGCGGTTCGTTCGCCGCAGGTTCAAGCTATGACGGCCATGACGGGCACGGCAGGCCTGGAAAAAGCGACGGTCATCATCCCGTGCTACAATTCCGAGAGCACGATCGAACGGGCTGTGCGCAGCGCGCTCGATCAGACACTCCCCGTGCAGGTGATCGTTGTGGATGACTGTTCCAGGGATCGCAGCTTTGAGATCGTGCAGGCAATGGCCGCGTCAGAGCCGAGACTGACCTCGGTCAGGCAGGCGAAGAATGGTGGGCCGTCGGCCGCGCGCAATACCGCTCTGAGGCTCGTGACCACACCCTGGGTGGCGGGTCTTGATTCCGACGATTACCTGCTGCCCGGCCGGATGAAGCGGCTGGTCGAACATGCCGAGGCGCAGAGTGTGGACTTCGTCGCCGATGATCTGATCCGGCTCAACCCCGGTGAGCGGCCGGAGGAAGGCTACCGCGTCTGGCGCGATGAACCGTTTGGAATTGTGGAACTGCCAACGCCGGAGTTCGTGCGCCAGAATATCACGAAACATGCCGGCTATCGCCGCGAGATCGGATACCTCAAGCCGCTGATGCGCATGGACTTCCTGCGCCAGAAGGGGCTGTTCTATAATGAGGGCATGCGCCTGTCCGAGGATTACGAGTTTTATGTACGGTCCCATATCGAGGGCGCGCGCTGGCAGATCATTGATCCGTGTGGATACATTGCGGTCAACCGGCAGGGGTCGCTGTCGAATGCTGTTGCAGCGGTTGCACTGAAACGCATCCGCGACGCCGATACGGCGCTGATGCAGACGCCGGGCCTGAGCGCGGATGTTCGCCGGGCAATCGGGGACCATCGCGAATATGTCACGACCGATCTCGCATGGATGAACCTGATCGACGCCGTCAAGGCGCGCCGGCCCGCGGCGGCCCTGGCGACGTTTGGCTATTCACCGGCTGTGTCGGCGGCGTTGTTTATGCGGCTCGCCAAACATTTCCTCCGCATTCCGCTTTATCCGGAAGATGCTGAGGCGGGGCGCGAGCCGATCGGTGCGTCAGGCGTCGCGGGCCTTACTTGACATCATACTTGTCGGCCTTGCGCTCGCCCAGCAGCATCCGCTGTTCGAGCCGCCGGCGCAGGGCGGCGTAGTAAGCTTCCAGAAAAGCGAGATCAGTCTCGCCCGGCTGGCGGGTCCAGTCGATCTTTGAGCGGATGCGGGTGGCGACCTGTTCCTTGATGGCGGGTGTGGACTGGCGCAGCACGTCTTCGAGGACATGCAGCTCATGAATGCCGTAGGCATCAGCCTGCTGCGGCGTGAAGGCGAAGCGGCCATTGGTTTCGGGCGACGTGGCGGCTGAGGTGATGTCGTGCATCAGCTTGGTGCGTGGGGCGCGGATGACCCAGGTGCCGGCGATCAGGTCGCCGACGCGCATCTTGTCGCGGTTGAAGATGGGGAACAGCAGGAACACGCCGGACCAGATGAGACCGAACAGGCTGAGCCAGCCATTGCCGCCGCCGCCCAT
>JBKBVT010000068.1:0-11651 GCA_046289305.1 Hyphomonas sp.
CCGCATCATGGCCCATGATCAGCGGCGGTTCGTCTTCGATCTGGACTGGCAGCCACGACTGCTGACCTGGACGAACATGCGCGAGGGCATCCAGTTGCCCGAGCGGAAATTCATCGTGCATCGGCACGGTGTGAAGGGCAACAACCCTTATGGCCTCGGCCTCGGCACCCGGCTGTTCTGGCCGGTGCTGTTCAAACGCGAGGGCATCGCCTTCTGGGTCCACTTCCTCGAGAAGTTCGCGGGGCCCACCGTTGTCGGCAAGACGCCCTATGGCATGCTGACGGACGAGCAGACCAAGCTGATGAACACACTGGTCGCGGCGCGCACCGCCTCGGCGATCACGGTGCCGATCGGAACCGACATCGAGTTTCTGGAGGCGTCGCGATCGGGCAGCGTCAGCTACGAACAGTTCCTGGCCTATTGGGACCGGCAGATTTCGATCTGCACCACGGGTGAGACGCTGACCTCTCAGGTGGGCGAAAGCGGCAGCCGCGCCTTGGGCGAGGTGCACCAAGAGGTTCTCGATCTGCTGGTCGACAGCGACGGTGATCTTCTGTCTGACACCCTGCGCGAGCAGCTGCTGGCATGGATCGTCGACTATAACGTGCCCGGCGCCGCCGTGCCCTCGGTCTGGCGGGTCCGCTCGAAGAACGAGATGGCCGAGGCCGAGACGCGGACAGTTAAGGCGCAGGCGGCAGAAGCCACCTCGAAGGCGCTGCGGACCATCGTTCAGGCCTCGGCCGCGTTCGAGGATGATCAGGTCGCTCGCGACTATATTGTCAGCTTCGAGATCACCGACGCCCTGTCGGAGGGCACCATCGATGCGATGGTGGCAAGCAGGCGCGCATTCGGCACCACGCCTGATCCGGACGAGATCCAGATCGGTGATGATCAGGCGTCGTTCGCCGCCGCCCGGCTCAAAAAAAAGCCTGAAGCATCGGCACGTTTGCTTTGCTGAGCCCGGCGGGCCGGTCGAGAGGATCACCGGGCTTGCGGTCGATGCTGCCGAGGCGCATTTCGGTCGCAGGCTGCGCGCGGTGCGTCATCTGATCCTGACATCCGCGACGGCGGAGGCGGCTGCAGCAGGTATCGTCGAGCTGGCGGCGCGCTGGACGCCTGACGCTCTGGCCGCGCTGCTGGATCAGGCGCTCGAGCTCGCGGGCCTCGAGGGCCGGGAGGCCGTCTTTGCCGATGCAGATGCAGCCAAAGGCGGGCTGGCTTTTGCCGATGCCGAATTCACCCGTCAGGAATTCAGCGAGCAGATCGAGTTCCTCCGCCAGAAGCGCACCAAACCCACCCGCGCCTGGACCGACGCCATGCAGGGGGATCACGACCGGGCCTTCGTTGTGGCCGGCGTCACCGAAACTGCGATGCTCGAAGAGTTTCAGGCGGCCATCATCGAGGGCGCAGAGACCTATGACAGCGAGGCCTTCGCCGGTGAGTTCGACCGCCTCGTCGAGAAATACGGCTGGTCCTATAACGGGGGCCGCGAATGGCGGATCAGGACCATCTTCGAGACCAATATCCGCACCAGCTATATGGCGGGCCGTCTGAAACAGATGCGCGATCCTGACGTGGTCAAGCTGATGCCCTATTGGGAATACCGGCATGCCGAGACCCGTGTCCCGATGTCGCCCCGCCCGCAGCATCTGGCCTGGGACGGCATGATCCTGATGTGGGATGACCCGTGGTGGGACACCCACTTCCCGCCGAATGACTGGCTGTGCAGCTGCGGCGTGCAGTCGCTGTCGCGGGGCCAGCTGCGGGCGATGGGCAAGGATGGCCCCGACACCGCCCCGCAGATTGTCCGGCGCACTTACCGGCATCAGGCGACGGGTGATGAGGTCCAGTTGCCCGAGGGTATCGGCTATGGCTGGGATTACATGCCGGGCGATATGTGGGAACGGGGGCTGGTGCCCTCGGCGCTGATCGATGAGGCAGGGGGCCTGCAAACCGAAGGTCGCCACCGTGTCGTCATCGACGAGCCGTCGCCTCTGGAGGAGTTTGTAGCCTCTGCGCGCAAATTCACCGCAGAGCCGCTGCCCGAGGGGCTGGACGACGAGGACTATGTCCGCGCCTTTCTTAAGCCGTTCAGCGCCGATATCGGCCGGGCCGTTCTGTGGCAGGATCAGACCGGAACGCGCGTCCCGATATCGGTCGAGTTCTTCCGCGAACGCGATGGCACCTACAAGGCTGACAAGCGGGGTCGTGGCCGCTTTGCGGCGATGATGGCCGAGGCCATGCGTGATCCTGACGAGATCTGGCTTGGCGTGTCAGAAAAAAAAGACCCGATCGTGCCGGACCAGAAGGAGTTGTTTCTGGATCGCCGCTATATCCGCGCCGATGCCGACACGGGCCTTATCCTTGTCATGCAGGTGGGCAGGCGGTGGTGGGAACCAATCACCGCCTATCACGGGCAGGATCGAAAGGGGCAGCCTGACCTGAAGCCGCTTCATGCTCGGCGTGGCGGCAAGCTGCTGTGGAAAAGAACATGACGGCCGTGGTGATCCGGCCGTCGTCGCAGGGGACTTTCAGGATCATCACCGATCTTCGCGTACCTGCCTCCCATAGATAACCCGACCGCAGAAGGATTTCAACATGGCCGGCTTCAGCATCAGGTTCGAGCTTGTCGATATGGACGCCTCCGCGCGCCTGCAGGAGATGCTGTCACGCATGGACCAGCGCCGCCCACTTTTTTCCGCGATCGGCGACATGCTCCTGCGATCGACAGCAGAGAACTTCCGCAAGCAAAGCAGCCCCGACGGCACGCCCTGGACACCGCTGCGGCCGCAGACCGTCAAGAAGCGCCAGAGCCGCAAGCAGCTGCCGCTGACGATCCTGCGGTCAAACACACGCGGCAAGGCGGGATCTGCGCTGGCAGGGTCCATCAATCACCGGGCGACAGATGACGAGCTGCGCGTCGGCACTCCGGTTGTCTATGGCGCGATCCATCAGTTCGGCGGCACGATCGACCGCCCGGCCCGCGCCGCCAGGATCTATCGCATGAAGAACGCCGACGGCTCACCTGGCCGGCGCTTTGCCAGGAAGGCAACTGCAGATCACGTGACCGACGTGACGATCCCCGCCCACAAGATCGCCATTCCCGCGCGGCCCTATATCGGCATTTCTGCGGCCGATCAGAAACAGATCAACGCGCTGGCAGAGGACTGGCTGACGCGGTGATTTTGCCCACCCCCGATAACGGGCCACTGGCGGGCGAAGGGGGCCCATCGCCTGTCACGGGGCACGCAAAGGCGTTCTGCCCTGTTAGCCCCCTGTCAGGATCGCTCTCAGGCCACAGGGAAGTGGTTTGGATCGGTCGGATCTGCAAGACCGTTGACCAGAGGGGGCAGTTCCGCCCAGAATGAGCCGAGAGAATGATCCGCCCGGACCTACGTCCGGGCGTAATTCATTCTGAGCCCCGACATGGTGACCGGAGATCAACCCGGACCCACCATGCCCCAGACCGACAAACCCGTCACTGCCCGTATCGAGGTTTTCCGCCCCGGCACCTTCACGCCGATGCAGGGCGGCTCGATCACCTACTCGGCCGCTGACCTGCGGGCGATGGCAGATGCCTACGATCCCCAGACCGCCCCGGCGCCCATTGTGATCGGTCATCCCGAAACCAATGCGCCCGCCTATGGCTGGGTCGAGCGTTTCGACTATGACGCTACCGCCGAGCGCCTGTTCGCCGATGTCCATGAGATCGAGCCTGCATTCGCCGAGATGGTGAAGGCCGGGCGGTTCAAGAAAGTCTCGATGGAGATGTTCGGGCCCGCGTCCGCACATAACCCGGTGCCGGGCGCCTGGTATCCCAAGCATGTGGGCTTTCTGGGCGCAGCGGCCCCGGCCGTCGCAGGCCTGAAGAACGTCCAGTTCGCCGCCGGACCCGGCTTTACCTTCGAGGCTGCATTTGCCGCCCCCGGCATCAGCGAGGCGGCGGGTCTCTTCCGCGCGCTGCGTGATTTTCTGATCGAGCGCTTTGGTCTGGACGAGGCCGACAAGGCTCTGCCGACCTGGCAGATCGAATGGCTGGGCCAGCAGGACGAGCAGTCGCCGTCCTACACCGCCCCGCAAACCACACCCACTCCCCAAAGCCCCAACCCCGAAGAGGAGCCCGCTGTGACCGAGCAGCCCAATCCGGCTTTCGCTGCGCGCGAGACCGCCCTGACCGAACGCGAGCAGCGCCTCGCCGAGCGCGAGACAAAGATCCGGCATGACGACCATGTCAGCTTTGCCGAGCATCTCGTCCAGGAAGGGCGACTGCTGCCTGCCTCGAAGGACAAGATTGTCGCGATCCTGGACGCTCTGCCCGCGACCGAGGCGGTCAGCTTCTCCGAAGGCGCCGCAAAGCTGTCGGCCGGCGCCGCGCTGCGCGAGGTGCTCGAGGCACAGCCCAAGGTCGTCAGCCTCGGCGCCCTCGATCTGCCCGGCGATCCGGCTTCCGCCCCCGCCGCCTCATTCGCGGCCGACGGCAAGGCGGTCGATCCCGTCGCGCTGGCCCGGCATCAGAAAGCGCAGGAGTACCAGCGCACCCATCCCGGCACCGAATACATCGATGCCGTCCGAGCCGTGTCCTGAAGGAGGGGCCAATGCAGTATTTTCAGGATGTCCTGACCGTCACGGTCCCGACCACCGGCCTCTTTGAGGCCTATGATCTGATCGGCTTCGGTGGTGCGAAAGTCGCCGCCGCCGACGCCCCCGTTCTGGGGATCGCCAAGCACCCCAACACCGTCATCGGCGATCTGTCCGGCGTGATGGTCATCGGGGTTGCCCGTGTCCGCGCCGTGGGCGTCATCACGGCCGGCGCCAAGGTGGTCTCTGCCGCCGCCGGTGGCGTGCAGGCCGCAGGCGCTGACCCGGTCAATGCCTTCGCCACAGCCCTGACCGCTGCCGCCGACGGCGGCTTCGTCGACATCCTCATCCGCTAAGGAGCCCAGCATATGGCCCCCGTCAACACCCGCACCGCCGCCGTCATCGACCCGATCCTGTCGACCCATGCGCGCGGCTATCGCAACAGCGAGTTCATCGCACATCTGCTGTTCCCGCGTGTCAGCATTCCCAACCGCTCGATGCGGGTGGTGAAATTCGGCAAAGAAGCGTTCCGGATGATGAACACCCGCCGCGCGCCCGGCGCCGACAAAAAGCGCGTCCAGTACGGCTATGCCTCGGATCCGGTCTCGCTGGTCCAGGACGCGCTGGAAGGTGTGGTCCCGATCGAGCATCAGGAAGAAGCCGCGAGCGTGCCCGGCATCGATCTGGGCCGTAATGCGATCGACATGGTGCTCAATGTCATCGATCTGGGCCATGAGCATGAGGCCGCCCTGCTGGCCCGCACACCCGGAAACTACCCGACCGACAACCGCGTGGCGCTGACCGGCTCTGATCGCTGGAGCAATCCGGCCAGCGATCCGTCGGCTGATGTGGACGAGGCCAAGGATGTCATCCGTCGCATGATCGGTCGCTATCCGAACACCCTGACCCTCAGCCCCTCCGCCTCGAAGGCCCTGAAGCGGCATCCGAAGGTCAAGGAACAGTTCAAATACACGTCCAGCCAGTCGGTCACCACCGACATGCTGGCCGCGTATTTCGATGTGGAACGGGTGATCGTCGGCAAAGCAGTCTGGCTGCCCGAGACCGCGTCCGAGGACGCTGCGGCATCGGATGTCTGGGGCGACGACGCAATCCTGTCCTATGTCCCTGCCACCGGCGACAACTTCCAGGTGCCCTCGTATGGTTACACCTATGAACTGCTGGGCTATCCGCAGGTCGAGGCGCCTTATTTCGAGCGCAAGAACGACAGCTGGATCTATCCGACCAAATCGGAACGCCGGACCTATCTGACCGGCGCCGAGGGCGGGTTCCTGTTCCAGAACGCCGGGGCGTCGTGATGTCCGGGCCCATGGAACTGGTCTGCCTGACCGGACCGGCGAAGATTGACGGGCGCTGGCGCGGTGCCGGAGAGACGGTCGAAGTAGATCACGACATCCTGCACGACCTGACGGCCGCCGGGGCGATCGACCCGAAGGTGACCGGCGTGATGGAACTGGTGCCCGGCGGCACCGGCTTTGACGAGGCCGTCAATGCCATGGCGAAGGCTCTCGCCGACGCCGCAGTCGCGGCTGCCGTTGAGGTCGCCACCGCCAAGCTGACCGAAGAGCGCGATTTCTATCGCACCAGTCTCGAAAACGTCGAGGCCCAGCTGCGCAGCGCGCAGGCCAGCAACAACGAGCTGGAGGCCGAGATCGCCGATCTGAAGGATCAGGGGAAGGCAGGCGAAGGGGATCGCGACGCGGGGCAAAGCCCTGCCCCCGGAACGCCTGCAGATGCGTCGGTGACTGACGCGTCTGCCGAAAAGCCCGCCCGCAAGAAGGCCGCAACCGCCAAGGGCTGATCTTTCCCCCCATGCCCCGCACCCCCCCCTGCGGAGCCTCGGCCGAGGCGGCACAGATCGCCTCGGCCATCCCCACCGAAAAGGAGCGGCATCATGAATTCCCTGAAAGCCTCTGACGATCTGGCAGCTTCGGTGCAGAAGAGCCCTAACCGCGTGACGCTTGCTGAAATCGAAGCGACTGTCGCGCACGTAGAGTACGTCAACCCGGCTTGCCAGCCTCATCTGACGATCTGCGTATTGCTCTTGCAGAACGGTTTTTCGGTGATCGGCAAGAGCGCGCCCGCAGACCCCGACAACTTCGATAATGAGGCTGGACGAAAGTTTGCGCGGCAAGATGCCCTGCGTCAGATCTGGCCGCTCGAGGGCTATTTGCTCCGGTCCAGGCTCGCACATCAATGAGCTACGCCACCCTTTCAGATCTGACCGAACGGGCGGGCGACGCCGAGCTGCGCCAGATCGCGGATCGTGATCGCGACGGCACTCCTGATCCCGAGGTGATCGCCGCCGCCCTCGAGGACGCCGACAACACCGTGAACGGCTATATCGGTGCGCGCTACCGCCTGCCGCTGGTATCCGTCCCCGCACTGGTCGTCACCTGGTCGGTTTCGATCGCGCGCTATGTCCTGCACCGCAACGGCGCACCTGAATGGGTCGCTCAGGATTACAAGGACGCCATTGCAGCCCTGAAGGACGTCGCACGCGGTCTGGTGTCCCTGCCGGTCGCAGAAGGCGAGACGGGCCCGGCCGCGCAGACCGGCGTCATCATGGCTGAGCATCCGCCGCAGGTTTTCACTCCCCAGAAGATGCGGGGCTGGTGATGTTGGAAGAGATCCGCGCCCATCTGCACGCAACCCTGCCCGCCGCCCGCTGGAACGGCGTCGAGGTCGCCGAGGATATCGACATTCTGGCCGCCCGCGCGGGTCAGGTCGATGACAGCACCCTGATCGTGATGCCGTGGCGCGAAGGCGCCAGCCCGCAGGCCCTGATGACCGGCGGTTTCCGGCAGCGGATCGAGATCCAGTTCCTGACCGGCATCGTGCTGCGGGAATATGACCAGCGCATGGGCGGCACCCGCGCCGCCCGCTTCGACGCCCTGAAAGCCGATCTTGAAGCCGCGCTGGCGGGGTGGCAGCCGCCCTCGGCCACCGAATACTGCGAGCTGATCGGCGGCGAAAGCAGCCCGATCGACACGGGTGTCAGCATTTACGTCCAGACCTGGGCGACAGCCCGTTTCCTGACAGGAGCAAATCCATGACCAGCCGTCCTTCCACCGGAGGTCGCTTCCTGCGCGACCCCGACACCGGCGCCCTGAGGCCTGATCCCGAAGCGGGACAGCCCGAGGCCACCGCACCCGCCGATGCCCCCGCATCTGACGACACCATTCCGACGCCGGAACCTGCCCGCGCCGCCCCCAGGAGGAAATGACCATGCCCACCCGTCGCTGGCCCAAACTGGCCCTGCTGCACAAGATCGAGACCACCTATCGCACTGACGCCGCGCCACTGGCGGCCGACGCAATCATCGCGACCAACGTCTCGATGACGCCCTTCGAGGCCGAGGAGGTCAGCCGCGACCTGATGCTGCCCTATATGGGCAATCAGGGCATTGTCCTGGCAGGCGTGCACGCCCGGCTCGAGTTCGAAGTCGAGATCGCCGGGGCGGGCGCGGCCGGCACTGTCCCGCGCTATGGCTCGCTGCTGCGCGTCTGCGGCATGGCCGAGGTGGTCACCGCCGGCACGGGCGTCGAATATGCAATCGTCGAAGACGACGTCGACAGCGGCACGCTCTATTTCAACAGCGACGGGGTCCGCCATGTGATCCTGGGCGCGCGCGGCAATGTCCAGCTGACCTTCACCCCCAAGCAGATCCCGAAATACCGTTTCAGCATCACCGGCATGCTGGGCACGATCACCGATGCCGCCATGCCCGCCGTCACCATGGCTGGCTGGATCACGCCCCTGATCGTCAGCGACGCCAATACCGACATGACCCTGCATGGATGGGCGTCGGTCGCCGAAAGCCTGCAGATCGATCTGGGCAACACGGTCACGCCGCGCTTCCTGATCGGCGATGAGAAGGTGATCATCTCGGACCGTCGCACCACCGGCACCGCCGTGGTCGAGGGCCGCTCGATCGCCGAGATCGACTGGTTTGCCCGCGCGCTGGCCCGGACCCGCGGGGCTCTGGGTCTGACCCATGGCACCGTGGCTGGCAATATCGTCGAGGTCACCGGCCCGGCCCTCGAGATCGGGCGCCCCACGCAGGGGCAAACCGACAACATCATCAATTACTCGATCCCGCTGTCGTTCTGCCCGGTCACCGGGCGCGACGAGCTGTCGATCACCGTGCGCTGAGGGGGACACCATGCAGTTCAAGCTGTCGAAAACGCATCGCTATTGGTGGCCGGTCAAGGTGCGGATGCCCTCGCCCGACGTGGCCGGCGAATTCGTCGAAATGGAGCTGCGGCTGCAGTTCGAGCCGATGCCCCGCGACGAGGCACTGGCCGAGCAGGATCAGCTGTCCAGAAACAGCCAGGTGCGGGACATGGCTGTCCATGAGGAGGCGCAGTTCATCCGGGTCATCAAGAACTGGGATGACGTCATCGATGACGACGGCGAGATCGTGCCGTTCTCGCCCGACAAGCTGCGGATCGCCCTGCAGCAGAGCTGGTTCCGCGCGTCTGTCAGCAAGGCGCTGGCGGAAAGCATGCACGGAGAGGCTGCCCGCCTGGGAAACTGAAAGGCGCGGCCCGCGCCTGGACATTGTCGAAGCTGGGCCGCGCTGACAGCTCCATCCCGGTCGCGGTCGATCAGGATCTCTCCGCCCAATTCCGGGCCATGGGCGCCGATGTGGCGCCCGAGGCCGCTTCCCCCGACGACGAGGCTTTCGAGGTCATGCCTGCCAACTGGACCGCCCTTTCCATCTGGCTCCGCTGCGAAACGCAGTGGCGGTTCCTGGCTGGCGCGAAGTCGATGATCCGGCTGGGTCTCGATTATCCCGGCGTCGACGTGGTGCTGCGCCGGGCAGGTCTGGCCGATCCTGATGCGGTGTTCGCCGATCTGGGCGTGATGGAAGCCGAGGCCCTGCGGGTCATGGAGGAGAGCGCGGCATGAACGCCCCGGCGCCGTTCCGTTTTTCGATGGTGCTCACGGCTGACGCCTCGCAGGCCAAGGCCGCGCTTCAGGACGTCCAGGGCGCCGTCACGAAGGCAACCGCCGAGACCGGACGTGCCAATCAGTCCGCGCGCGAACAGGCCGGTGCGCTGGATGCGATGGCAGCTGCTGCCGCGCGCGCGGCTCTGCAGACCGGGGATCTCGCCGCAGCAGAAGCCCGCGCGATCGAGGCCCGGCGCCGGGCCCAGATCGGCCCGCTGAATGTGCTGGCGCAGCCTGCAGCACTGCCCTCGGCCACGCCTGCAGCGGCCTTCCGCGCCACCGATACCGCTGCCGTCAGCCTGCGCGACACCATGGCGGGGATGGGGCAGACCATCCGGGCCTCCGTCGATGACATGATGCTGGCGGCAGGCGAGGCGCGCGATTACCGCGCAGCGCTGGACGAGGTGCGGGCGTCCTTCAACCCCTTGTTTGCAGCGTCGCGCCGATACGAGCTGGAGCTGGACCGGATCGCTTCCGCCGAACGGATGGGCGCAGTGAACGCCATGGAAGCGGCACAGGCACGCCGGCGGGCAGCCTCCATCATCGCACCCGCCGGTCAGGCGCCACAGACCGGACCGAGCGGCCCAAATAACTTTGCCACCGCCAATATCGCAGCACAGTTCAACGATATCGGCGTCACGGCCGCGATGGGGATGAGCCCCATTCAGATTGCGCTCCAGCAGGGCACGCAGCTCAGCCAGGTGTTCAACCAGATGGGCGGCGGCAAGGAGGTTCTGGGCGGTCTGCGCGCGGGTTTCCTGTCGATGATCAACCCGGTCTCGCTGGCAACGATCGGCGTCATCGCGTTCGGCGCGGCCGGGCTGCAATGGCTCGGTTCGCTGCGAACCGAGACCAAGAGCCTGGAAGAGGCTTTGACGGGCCTTGAGGGGTCTGTTGACGCCTATTCGACCAGCAGCGAACGGGCGCGGATGACGTCCTCGGCGCTGAGAGCAGAGTTCGGCGGCGTCTCGGATATGGCGCGCAGGCTGCTTGGCGACATGGCCGAGCTGGACCGTCTGCAGGCGAACCGGGACATCGCCTCCAGCATCTCGGCTATGTCGCGCAATTTCGGGGTCCAGCTGGACGATTATGCCGTTCCGGGCGCATCGGACCTGAAAGGCATCTTCGGCGCCAGCGGCTTTGACCGCGAAGAAATGAGCATGATTTTCGGCCTCGAGAGCGCCCTGAAATGGGCAAACGACGCCAAGGGCATCGAACAGCAGATTCGCGCTGTCGAAACCCTGAAGGATCGCTGGATCGAGACGTCGATCGTGATGTCCGAGGCGGGCGATGCTGAGCGCATGGAGGCTGGCCAGCAGCAGATTGGGACGCTGCTGGAACGCCTCGCCCAGCTTCAGGCGCTGCAGAACAACGACGCCGGCCGGGAAGCCGCCGGGCAGATGACCCGCGAGCGCCAGCGACAGGTTGAGCTGGCCCGCACCGAGCTGCGCTTTGGCCGCGACAGCGCCGAGGTCCGGGCGGTTGAGGCGCGTCATGCGCAGGAGGCCGTCGCCGAGCGCATCGAGGCGCTTGGGCTGACGCAGGCCGATGTCGAGGCCCGCAGGTTGCTCGCGGCCGTCGCGGCTGAGTTCGCGCTGCGCGAGGCTCTGGCTGCCAAGGCCCGGCAGGATGCGCAGGACACCTATCTCCGGCGCCAGTCTGATCAGATCGCTGCCGTTCAGCTGGAGACCCGCCTGCTGGGCGCCACCACGGCAGAGCGGCAGCGGGCCAAGATCCTCGCCGAGGCGGAAATCGAGATCCGCGAACGCGAGCTGGGCCTGCTGGAAGCAGCAGCTGTCCGTCGCAGTGCCATCGCCCGCGCCGACGCCGATGCCGCCCTTGCCCGCCAACGCGCCATCCGCGATCTGCAGCTGCGGGGGTCTGCCGACATCCTCGATCTGCAGATCGGTGCCGCCCGCGATCCGATCACCCGCGCCAATCTGCAGGGTCAGCAGGAATATGCCCGTCAGATCGCCGCCGGCGCTGACGCCGATCTGGCCGCAGCGCAGGCGGCACAGGTCCGTGCAAAGTCTTTGGCCGAGGCCCTGCAGGCCTCACAGGGTCAGGCAGCGGCGATGACGGAAGAGGTGGCGATCCGC
>JBKBVT010000069.1:0-11511 GCA_046289305.1 Hyphomonas sp.
TCATGCAACTCCAACGCACCGGAGAAATGCATGAACAAGCCCGATCCCATCCCCGCGCGCCTCGCCGCGCTCAAGACCACGCCGACGCCTGACCTGAAAAAGCAGTGGCGCGACCTGTTCGACAGCGAGCCGCCGCCGTTCAATCGCCGCTACCTGGAAAGCCGCCTGGCCTACCGCATCCAGGAACTTGCCTATGGCGGGCTCAAACCCGAGACGATCCGGCGCCTCGAACGGCTCGGCGAGGAACTGGACGGCGGCGACAGGAAGAAGCGTGGCATGCGCGCCGACCGTGACCGCCCGATCACCGGCACGCGGCTGCTGCGCGAATGGCAGGGTGTCGAGCAGGTCGTCACCGTCACCACCGACGGCTTCGAGTGGCAAGGTCGGCCGTACAAGTCGCTGTCGGCCATCGCCCGCGCCATCACCGGCACCCGCTGGAACGGGTGGGTGTTCTTTGGCCTCAAGAACCATAGGGGGCGGAGATGACAAAGCCGCCCGAAAAATCGAAGTTCGTCCGCAAGCTGAGGTGCGCAGTTTACACCCGGAAATCCTCCGAGGAAGGGCTGGAGCAGGAGTTCAATAGCCTGCACGCTCAACGCGAGGCATGCGAGGCTTACATCGCCAGCCAACGCTCCGAGGGCTGGGTGCTGGTCCGCGATCAGTACGACGACGGCGGCATCTCCGGCGGCACGCTGGAACGCCCCGGCCTGAAACGGCTGCTGGAGGATATCGAGGACGGGCTGGTAGATGTTGTGGTGGTCTACAAGATCGACCGCCTCAGTCGGTCGCTGGCGGATTTCGCCAAGCTGGTCCAGGTCTTCGACCGGAACGGCGTGACGTTTGTCTCGGTCACCCAGTCCTTCAACACGACCACGTCGATGGGGCGGCTGACGCTGAACATCCTGCTGTCCTTCGCGCAGTTCGAGCGCGAGGTCACGGCTGAGCGCATCCGCGACAAGGTCGCCGCGAGCCGCAAGAAGGGCATGTGGATGGGCGGGGTGCCGCCCTACGGCTACCGCGTCGAGAACCGGAAGCTGGTGATCGATGACGAAGCCACCGAGCATGTCCGCTGGATCTTCGCCCGCTTTCTCGACATCGGGTCCTGCACGGAACTGGCGCGGGAAGTCGGCTCGCGCGGCCTCCGGACGCCGCGCGGCAACCGGATCGACAAGAAATACATCTACCGGATGCTCAGCAACCGCGCCTACATCGGCGAGGCGGTCCACAAGGGCGACAGCTACCCCGGCGAGCACGACGCGATCGTCGACCGCGAGACGTGGGACCGCGTCCACGCGATCCTGCAGGAAAGCCCGCGCAAGCGTGCCGCGCGCACCCGCGCCGACACGCCCGCGCTGCTGAAGGGGCTGCTGTTCGGCCCCGATGGCGCCGCGTTCTCGCCGACCCATACGCGCAAGGGCGACAGGCTCTACCGCTACTACGTCAGCCAGACAGTGCTGAAGCATGGTGCCGGGTCATGCCCCGTGGCCCGCGTGCCAGCAGGGGAGATTGAGGCCGCAGTCATCGACCAACTCCGTGCCGTGTTCCGGCAGCCAGAGATTGTTGCGGGGACTTGGAAGGCGGCGCGTGCCCGCGCCGACGACATCTCCGAGGCCGACGCCCGCGCGGCGTTGCAGCAGCTCGACCCGCTGTGGGACGAACTCTTCCCCGCCGAGCAGGCGCGCATTGTCACGCTTTTGGTCGAGCGCGTCGATATCGGCGCGAACGGGCTCAACTTCCGGCTCCGGATGGACGGCCTCGGAGGGCTCGCGCGCGAGATGCTGTCTGGCAGCATCGGAGCAGCGGCGTGACCCGCGCGACGCCGATCCCCGAGACGGTGACGCTCCACGTGCCGTTCCGCGTCGTTAAGCGCGGCGGGCGCAAGGAAATGCAACTTCCCGATGGCGTCCGGCCAGACCGCAAGGCGGACAACACGCTGGTCAAGGCGCTGGCCCGCGCCTTCCGCTGGAAGCAGATGCTCGAGTCGGGTGAGTTCGCTACCATCGCCGAACTGGCCGAGCGGGAGGGGATCGCCGCTCCATACCTGACGAGAACCATGCGCCTCACTCAACTGGCGCCTGATTTGGTGGAGAGTATCCTTGACGGCAGTCAGCCGGCCGGTCTCAAGCTGGAGGCGCTGCGCAGCACCCTGCCAATGGCGTGGTCCGAGCAGCGAACTGTCCTGAGCGCTCCCCTAGATTGAAGATGCCATCGGCGAGCAGCTGGCTTCATGCTTGCGTCGCCCTAGGGCGACAGCTTAGTCTAGCGCCGTAAACGGCGGTAATGTCAGCTCAAAATCGGGGCGCCCGGCAATCCCGTCGCCGTCCGATAGTTGAGAGCGACAATGGAAGCGGCCGAGCGCACGATAAGTCAGATTCTGACGGAACAGATTAGATACGAAATACCCGCGTATCAGCGCCCATATTCTTGGGAGAAGGGTAACGTTGAGCAATTACTCGATGATGTTTGGGAGGCGTTTGCGGCTAACGATGAGGAATATTTCATCGGCTCGCTGATCACGATCGAGCGTGAGAAGGGTCGTCTTTATGATGTCGTGGACGGTCAACAGCGTCTGACAACGCTCAACTTGATCTTTTCACGCCTGCGCGATGGCGTCGATGAACCGGCGAAATCCGAACTCGGTCGGCGCGTCTTGCCACGCAATGCCCTGACCGGTGAAGAGGAGTCGCCACGCCTGACCCTGCGCCAGCGAGATCAGAACTTCTTCCGCCGACATGTTCTGGCAGGGGAAACGGTGCCCGAGGCGGTCCGAAAAGAAGTCGCTAAGGAGCAGGACGCCCCAAAGCAGCGCATCATTGAGAACCTCGAGGCCATCGACAGCTTCATTGCTCAGCATGACCAGAAGACGCTGAAGCTGTTCGCGAACTACCTGCTCAGCAGGGTCTATGTGGTGTTTGTCACCACTGCTTCCTGGCAGTCGGCTTACCGGTTGTTCAACGTTCTGAATGCCCGAGGCATGGCGCTGTCAAATGCGGACTTGATCAAAAACATGCTGTTCGCGCGGCTCGGCGGCAATGCAGCCCGAAGCAGTGACCTGGACGAGGCATGGCTCGAACTGGAGGAGCAGATCGGTATCGAGCGGCTTGACCAGTTCATGGCGCATCATCGCAGTTCGATTGTCGCGACAAAAGCACGGAAGGCACTGCACGAGGAGTTTGAACCCCTTATCGAGACTGCAGCGTCGCCGTTCACTTTCCTCGACGAAGTGAATACCTCCGCTCGCAATTATCTGCGCGTTCTCAGGAACGAGTTCGAGGCACCTGCAGCTCGTCGCGCGGTCAGATCGCTCAAGCGGGTAGCGTTCGAGGAGTGGATCCCGCCGCTGCTTGCCTTCTTGAACAGGCCGGTAGCTGACATGCCAGAGGGGGAGTTCATCGATCTACTCGAACGGATCACCTATCAGAACTGGATCCGGCGGCTCGCGTTCACTGCTCGTTTAACAGCGTACTTTCAGCTCATCACCGCGATCCGTGCCGGGAAAAACGCGGACGACATCCACGCGATCTTCCGCGCCAATGCCAACGACGATGAGTTCCGTTCTCTGCTTGACGGCGAGGTTTATGGGCGGCCCTTCGCGCAGGCCGTCCTGCTGCGGCTTGAAGAGGCCGATCAGGACGAGTCGGTCACCAAGGACTTCGGCGGAAAGATTACTATCGAGCATGTTCTGCCTCAGGCGCTCAAGGACGCCTACTGGCGTGAGCGTTTCACTGATGACGAACACCGCCTCTGGCTGCACCGCCTTGGCAATCTTGCACTGCTTGCTGGCATCAAGAATTACAAGGCGCAGTACTTCCCATTCGACCGCAAGAAGAAGATTTACGCAGAGCGCAACAACCGGGTTTCCTTCGACACCACAAAGCCGATCCTGTCGGCTGATCATTGGACGAAGGACCTGCTGATCGCACGTCAGGCTGATCTGGTCGATAGAGCGCAGCGGATATGGTCAGTCAATGCATAGTGGTCTATCGCTTCGAGGCACTCTCGGCACTGGATGCCGACCCGATTCATCCTTCCGTTCGCAGATAGCATTTTCCAGCTGGGCGGGAGGATGACCATGAGCATGAACGAAGCCGACACGCGGTATCACCTCATCGACCCAGTCCTCCGGGCAAAAGGCTATGTAAGCCGGGACCAGGTTACGCTCGAAACCGTTCTGACGCCGCCGCCGGTGGAGCCCACAGGGCCAAAGGGGCGCAGGCGGAAAGGTCCGGGGCGCACGGACTATCTCCTGTGCGTCCAGATCGCGGACATGCCGAAGTCGATGCCCATCGCTGTGCTCGAAGCAAAGAAGGAGGGGGACGATCCGCTCAAGGGCATGCAGCAAGCTAAGGCTTATGCCGATTGCGAGCGGTACGAGGTCAAGTACGTCTTCTCGACCAATGGCCACCGCTATGGGGAGTACGACTGCTTCTCAAGCCTGCAGGC
Organism: Hyphomonas sp.; assembly: GCA_046289305.1. GTDB lineage: Bacteria > Pseudomonadota > Alphaproteobacteria > Caulobacterales > Hyphomonadaceae > Hyphomonas. The sequence continues at coordinate 4,444 of JBKBVT010000069.1, forward strand.
CGGGCCCTTTCAGTTTCCCGATTTCCCCACGCACCCCGACCTGACGACACGGTATGCGAAGGACAGTGGGATAGACCTCCACGCCCCCGACGCAGCCATGCTGTTCCAGGCGGACAGCCCGGCATGGGCTCAAAGCCGCTACTATCAGGATGCAGCGATCCGCGCCGCCTTCGAGAAGATCATTCTGGACCGCCAGGCTGGCACGGCACCCCGGGTGTTGCTGACGCTCGCCACAGGCGCAGGCAAGACGATTATCGCCACGAACCTGCTCTGGCGGCTGTCGCAGGCCGGCCAGCTCCCCAAGCCAGCGCTCTTCCTGTGTGACCGGGATGAACTTCGCGAGCAGGCCTACAACAAGCTCAAGGCGGCCTTCGGTGACAACGCCCGCATCGTGAAGACGGAGCGGGGCGGCAACGCCGCGCAGAACGCACGGATCCATATCGCCACCTACCAGACGCTCGGACTGGACGACGATGACGGGTTCGCCAGCTTCCTGTCCGAGCACTACGGTCAGGACGCGTTTAGCGTCATCATCATCGACGAGTGCCACCGCTCTGCCTGGGGCCGGTGGTCCGAGGTGCTTCGCCGCAACCCGAACGCCATCCACATCGGCCTGACCGCGACGCCGCGGAAGCTCGAGGAATCGAAGCAGGCCAGCGCCGAGGACCAGGAGATCACTGCCAATAACAGAAAGTACTTCGGCGAACCGGTCTACGAGTACACCCTGATCGAGGCGCAGGAGGACGGCTATCTGGCGGCCTGCGAGATCGTTAAGCGCAAGGCCAGCATCGACAACATGGTCTTCACCCGAGAAGAAATCCTCAGGGCGGGTGTCCGAGACATCAAGACGGGCTTGCCGCTAACCGAGGACGACCTGCCCAAGGCGCAGTACACCGGCAAGGACTTCGACGACGAGCTGTTCGTCGAATTGCGCACGCCGAAGATGTGCGAGGACCTGTTCCAGCTCCTTTGCGCGAATGGTGGGCCGGAGCAGAAGGTCATCATCTTCTGCACGCGCGAGATCCATGCCGACCGGGTCGCGCAGCACATGAACAACCTCTACGTCCGTTGGTGCCGCGAGAACGGTCAGACGCCGAAGGACCACTACGCCTTCAAATGCATGGGCGGAGCGAACAACGGCGCCGACATGATCGAGCCGATGCGCGGGTCCGGCGAACGCGCCTTCATCGCCTGCACGGTCGATCTGTTGGAGGCCGGCGTGGACATCGAACGGCTGAATGCCGTTGTCTTCTTCCGATACCTCCAGTCGCCGATCAAATTCTACCAGATGGTCGGCCGGGGCACGCGCATCCACGAAGAGACGGCCAAGTACAAGTTCTGGCTCTACGACTACACCGGCGTCACCGATCTCTTCGGCACCGAGTTCATCACCAAGCCCCCACGTCCGCGAGGCGATGGAGGCACAGGCAGTGGTGGCGAGGGCGGCGACGACGGGGGCAGCGACGGCCCGTCTGTCGCAGAGATTGGCGGAAAGCAGGTCGTCATCAACCCGCAGGGTCGCTTCATCCTGGTCAGCCGCGAGGGCCGCGACACCCCGATCCCGGTGGACGAGTACCGGCGCGAGGTGATGGCGCGCGTTCTTGCAGAGGCGCACACGCTGGACGAGTTCCGCGAGCTCTGGATCGAGACCAGCAAGCGACGTGACCTGATCGACCATCTGCTAGGCGACAATTTCAGCCCTGAGGTCATCCGCGAAATCGACAAGATGAGCGATTTTGATCTCTACGACTTCTTTGGCCACCACGGGTATCACGCGCGTGCTTTGAAGCGACCGGAGCGCGGGATCCAGTATATCGACTTGAACAGGGGCTGGTTTGACGGCATGGACCCAAAAGCGGCCGTCGTGCTGAAAGAACTGGGCCCCCAGTTCTCGCAAGGCGGTACCGACGCGCTGGAGACGCCCGCGCTGTGGGATGTGCCGGAAATCCGAATGGCAGGAGGGCTGGCAGCGCTCCGCGGGCTCGGTAAGCCGTCTGAAGTGGTGCGTGAGGCAAAGGGAAGGCTGTTCGGGATATGATGGAGCGGACAACGCTCGGCGAAGTATTGATAGATATTCAGGCAGGCAAGAGCTTCCTTACTGCCGAGACGATTGCACGGCCTGATGAACTCGGCGTATTGAAGGTGAGCGCTGTTACTTGGTCAAAATTTCAACCAAACGAAGCCAAGGCACTCAAATCTGAATATTCACCTGCTTCAAGCCATCGCGTCCGTGACGGCGACTTTATAATATCACGCGCAAACACAAAGGAGTTCGTTGGGGCAGTCGTTCTCGTTGAAGAGGACCATCCAAACCGACTGCTTTCTGACAAGACGCTTCGCCTGGTTGTTGATGACACTCAGGTATCCAAGGAGTTTCTCCTCTATGCGCTCAGGTCCAAGTTGGCGCGTGATCACATTGAGGAGCTGGCCACCGGCACCAGCGACTCCATGAGAAATATCTCACACGGTGTTATCCGTTCGATCCCTATCCCATTCACCGATATCGACCTACAGCGCGAGATTGCGTTTGGCCTGAAAGGCAAATTCACCGAAGTGGAAACCGCCCGCAATGCAGTGATGGGGCAACTCCGTGACGTTGCAGCTCTTACAGATTCCATCATCTTCGATAGCGTTAGAGCTGCAAATAGCCCCGAGCGACTCGGTGACGTGCTGGATGAAGTAAAGCATGGTGTCGGCGCAGACTGGGCGTCCCATCCTGTCCTCGGTGCCACCCGCGACGGCCTCGCTCCGGCCAAGGAGCCACCTGGCAAGCAAGCGCCGAAATACAAGCCGGCAACGCCCGGCACCGTCTTCTACAATCCGATGCGCATCCTGATCGGCTCTATCGCCTTTGTCGACGATGACGACGATCCCGGCATCACCAGCCCGGACTATGTGGTGCTCCGCGGGAAGCCCGGCATTGTAGACAGCCGCTGGTTCTACTACTGGCTGCGTTCGCCTCTTGGCGCGCACTGTATCCTTTCGCTCGCCCGAGGCGCTGTGCGAGAGCGCATGCTTTTCAATCGCCTTGCCGAGGGCGAAATCGCGCTGCCGAGCTATGCGGAGCAGAAGCGCGCATCCGCCGCGCTCAAGGAACTCAAGCCGCTGAAGCGCGCGCTCGAGTCCCGCCTTTCCGAAATCAACCGCCTGCCGCAGAAGATCCTCGCGGCAGCCTTCGAGATGTGACCATGGCACGCCCCAAAAAAGAAAAGAAACCCAAGGCCATCTCCTCGACGCAGTCGCTCGGCGCCTTCGTCAAGGGCATCTGCGACGTGATGCGCCGCTCCAACTGCGCCAGTGCGCTTCAGTATGTGCCGGAACTTACATGGATCCTGTTCCTACGCCTTCTCGACGCCCAAGAGACGCGCGACCAGGAAGAAGCCGATGCCGTCGGCGTCGGGTTCTCGCACGCCCTGCGCGCGCCCTACCGCTGGCAGGACTGGGCGGCGCCATACTCCGAGAAGCCGGGCCATCCGAAGACTCCGGAGGGTAAGCCGTTCGGCTGGAAGCGCCAGGAACTGTTCGCCGCTGGTGACGGGAAGCTCTTCGACTTCATCAACAAGGAGCTACTGCCAGCGCTGCACGGATTGGACACCGATCTGCGGACAGGTCTGCCCAACCCGGCCGCGTCACCGAAGCAGCGCATCATCGGCCGGATCATGACGGCGGTCGAACGGGTGCGCGTGGATTCCGAGACGAACCTGCGCGACATCCTTGATCGCGTGGACGAGATCAGCGTCGACAACATCGACGACACCCACTTCTTCACCCTGTCGCAGGTGTACGAAGACCTGCTGCTCAAGATGGGCGAAAAGAACTCGGATGGCGGCCAGTTCTTCACCCCGCGCGAGGTGATCCGGGCGATGGTGCACACCGTCGATCCGCAACTCGGCAAGACCGTCTATGACCCCTGCTGCGGGACGGGCGGCTTCCTAGCGATTGCATACGAGCACATCGCGCGGAAGCTGGGCCGGTCCCCTCTGAGCACCGATCTCGAGACCTTGAAGCACGACACGTTCTTCGGCCGCGAGAAGGAGAACCTCGTCATCCCGATCGCGCTGGCCAACCTCGTCCTGCACGGGATCGACCAGCCCAATCTCTGGCACGGCAATTCTCTCACACGCCGGGCAACCTATGGCGCGCTGTTCGACAAGGCGCCGAAGCAGTTCGACGTCATCCTGACCAATCCGCCGTTCGGGGGAAAGGAAGGCAAGGACGCGCAGAAGAACTTCGCCTTCGAGACCAGCTCGACGCAGGTGCTATTCGTCCAGGACATCCTTGCCGAGCTGGCGCCGAAGGGCACCTGCGCCATCGTTCTCGACGAAGGCATGCTGTTCCGGACCAACGAAAGCTCCTTCGTTGAGACGAAGCGCAAGCTCGTCGACGAATGCGACCTTTGGGCAATTGTGAGCCTGCCGGGAGGGGTCTTCTCGACCGCTGGCGCGGGCGTGAAGACCAATTTGCTGTTCTTCACCAAAGGCAAGAAAACCGAGCGAATCTGGTACTACGACCTGAGCCATGTGAAGGTCGGCAAGAAGACCCCGCTCACACTGGCGCATTTCGGTTTCGACAAGGATGGGAAGCCGCTTGCCGACAGCGCGCTGCCCGCCAATCTGACCGCCGATTGGCTTGAGCAGGAAGAGAACGCCGGGAAGCCGTTCCCGTCCTACGCCCGGCTGCTGCCGCTCCGTGGCAAGACCGAGGCCGACAGCCGTTACTCCTGGACCATCGACTTTGCCGCGCGCCGCGCGAAAGCCCGCGAAGAAATGCAGCCCATCCTGGCGCAGGCAGCTGAAACCAAGGCCGAGGTGATCGACCTCAAGGAAAAGCTTAAGCGCCTGAAGAAGCTGAAGACTTCAGATGCCGAGGTGGCTGCGCTTATTGGCGAAATCAACGAGAAGGAGAAGGCGGCGCGAGAACTGGAGGCTCAGGCAGCTGCCATTGACGCTGCTGTCTTCGACCTGAAGGCGGTCAATCCAAGCACCGTTGCAAAGTTTGACGACCGGTCGCCAGCTGAGATCATTCAGAGCATCCACGATCAGGGCCGCATCGTGGCGGAAGCGCTCGCTCGGCTCGCGGCCTTGGTCGAAAACGACGACGCCAGCTTGCCAATGGTGGGTGTTGCGCGTCGGTGATGTGCACGCCACTGCTCGTGGCCGTCGCGGCGGGCGGGCCTAATTTGCCTGCACCTCGCCGGCCCAGAGCTTTGTATCGGGGCTCGGGGTTCGCTTGCCATTCGCAAGGTCGAACTGCAGCAACCCGGCCTTTCGGTTTGTCGCTGCGATCTTGTTCAGGTGCGTGGTCCGGACGGGAACCTGCTCCATAACCTCGCCGGCAAGCGTGCTGAACGCAATCCCCGGTCTGTCGGCAACAATGCGAAGCACCAGTTCGGTGGCCCAGCCCATGTGGGAGGAACAGCCGACCCCGTCACGATCGGTCTCGAAAGCGATGATCTGGTCATCCGGAAAGAGCTGCGACTGGCCGCTCTCCTCGGTCTGGATAGCGTGGCGGGTGCGAACCGCCTCCTTTTCCACCTTTTCCTGAACGCTGCGGAACACCTCTACGCCGAAACTACTGTGCGTGCCGAGGATCAAGCGCATCTTGATCCGGTCCTCACGAGGCTTCCGGATGGCCATGTCCGTCAGATACGTCGCGACCCGTGCCTCCTTCATCCTGGCTTTCAAGAGATGCAGGATTTTCGTTTCGTTGGCCCCCTCGGGCAGCGCCTCGAACGCAGCCTTCCAAGCGGGGTCCGCTAGGAAGCGACCGACCGATTGCGCCACACCATCCCAACCTGCGTGTCGGTTCACTTCTTCGGCCATGAAATTGAACAGGAACTCGCCGTTGAGATTCCGGAGAAAATCGAAGATCTTGCCGGACTCGACATTCCAGCCGGTTGGGTCGATGAAAGTGAAAGTGAAGCCATCGCGGCAGGCGGAGCGGATGCCATCGAGATTGTCCTCGAAAGCACCAGAGAACACCCGGATATCGAATTCGGGCTTCTGGGCTGCAAACTGTTGGAGTTTGGCGACCGAAGCCGGGTTTCGCTCGCAGAACCGGAAACGAACCTTCAGCCCCGGGCGCCCCATATCTAGTAGCGACCGGCGGACGGCATCCAGCGTTTCTATCGCCTGAGAAAATGAAGCGTCTGAGTATTTGTCCGTGTCCGAGACCCGCCAGGGACCCGCAAATGCATCCACGAAATTGAAGACCGGCGATCTGCCCTGGAACAGCTTGTACGCCGCTGACTCAAGGTACTTGTTGAGAAACAGGTGCTTGATGAACGACTGTTCGCGCCCCTGATAGTTTTCGATCCGAGGTGGCATCAAGCATCCTCGGGCTGCAGAGCACGGATGATGGGTTCGGGAACGATCTGCCACGGAAAGCCATTCCACTCTTCACCATCAAGAAGGCGCCCGCCTGACTTCGGCCGGGCACCACCCCATTGTTTGAAAAAGAACGCCACGTCGTCACGGTCGCAGATGTCACGAAGTTGGCGTGCCCAGCTCTCGTCCATGGGCCGAGCCCGAGGCCCGCTCTCCCCCCCGACGATGGCCCACGCGACGCCCTGCAGATCAACATCCCCGATCGGTCCGAGCAGCGGCTCGAACGAGATGAAGCGTGCATCGGAATTGATCTGCTTCAGGTGCTCGATCCGGCTCGTATGCGCGGCGTCCTCTACAGAAACGCCGAGCCAGATGTGGCGAGGGACCGACCCACCATCATACCGTCGCCGGACGTAGTTGCGCATGAGCGAGCTGCGCTTGGTCAGCACCTGGTAGACATGCCAGTCCGCCTGCTCCATGGCATCGAACACCGCGTCGACGAATTTCCGATCGATGTCCTTGTGGAAGAGGTCGCTCATCGAGTTGACGAAGATCATCCGCGGCTTCTTCCAGAGCACGGGCTGCTTCAGCCTTGATGGCCAGAGTGTCAGGTCGAAGCCCTGCTCGTAGGGGTGTCCGGCAATTCCGCGCCAGCGCTCTGCGAACCGCTCAGCATAGCAGTTGTCACAACCGGGACCGACCTTGGTGCAGCCTGTCACCGGGTTCCACGTCGCGTCCGTCC
>JBKBVT010000070.1:0-11470 GCA_046289305.1 Hyphomonas sp.
GGAAGGCGCGGGCGGTGCTTCATGGGCGGGACCAAAATTGCAGGGGTTTGAAGGAAATCATACAAAACACTGCAGGCTATGGCGAGAAAAACCGCAACGTTTCAGCGCAAAATCAATGGTATGGAGGTTGTTCAGGGCGAACTACTGAACTTCACAAATATGCAGTATCATGCCTTTAAATTTCTGCTTTGCCGCAAGGGGATTTCCTTTGAAAAGAACAAGTGTTCCGGTTTGTGCATTCCATTCATACCTAACGCATGTTTTGATTATTTCTGAACCATCCTTTAAACAGATGCGAACCTTCACGTTCTCTGGACGGCACTTTATTATAAACCTGTTCAGAAGCCTACGATCTTTCATTCCGCCGCCGTCCTTTGCGCTTCCCATGCTTCGACTTCGGATAAATCCCATCGTGCCGCGCCGGGCGTCAGCTTTATCTGTTTTGGAAATCCATACTCTTTCATGTATTTGTAGATTGTTTCTCGGCTTACCTCATATCTATCTTGCAGAAATTTGACGCTCACGAATTTCTTGATCATGGTTTGCATCCTTGTTAATCAGGTGATGCCCGCCAATATGACCAGATTTTAACGCCGCGCTACAGCAAGTAGGGCACGGGGTTTTTCATGGCGGTGCACTTATCCGCCAATTGTCATTGATAATGTTAGATAATTTTACTGCATTGCGGTTCAGCCTACCAACGTGACTGCCAAAACCCAAGCAGCGCCGCGACCTGTGCACCCTCGGGCGTATCCTCGAATGCGGGACGGGGTGAGGGATCGCATCTGCATTGCACCTTGCGGCAGGACGCGCAATGCCCGGCGGGCGTCCTGTGGCGCAGCAGTGCAGGCGGCATGTCCCGTTCCGCATGAACGTCAAAGGCGCGATCCGCGATGTTCCGGCTAAGCTCTTTCGCGCGCGCCAGCCGTTCTTTGATTGCGCCGGGCGTCGTGCCGGTCATTTCCGCCAGCAGGCTTGGGGCGTTCGCGGGTGTGCAGCCGTCCCGCTGAACCAGCCATCGCCAGCAAACCAGTGTTTCCGCCGCGCCGGTCGCCGGGTCTCTCGGGCCAGTGCGCAGCTTGTCGCCACGGTCCAGCGCCTCAAGCGCGGCCAGTTCGCCGGGCGTGAGGTGAATCCCGAGTTGCAGACGTGTCCTGATGCCCGAAAAATCCCTGTGCCGTTGCACCATACGCAACGCCTCCCCTGCATGGGGAATCGGGCCTGTGAAGCCTGTCCGCGCCCTTGCAGCGTCTATCTGCGCCCGTTCGTCGTCAGCCATGCAGGAACGCCGCCCAATCGGCCATGAGCGCCCGGCGCTTGTCTAGCATGTCACCCCGCCGGTATGCTCGTTCGACTTCGGACCCGACCGTGTGTGCAAGGGCAATTTCCGCCATGTCCCGTGGATAGTCGGTGCGTTCGGCAACCCAATCTCGGAAGGTAGAGCGCAGTCCGTGTGGAACGGCAGGCCGCTTGCTCACACGGTCCAGCCAGCCCTTTTCGCCCTTTTTCACCGCCGCTTCCTGCATGTCACGCATGACCTTGCTTATCGTCATATCGGAAAGCATTCCGCCCCGTGCGGCCCAAAAGACGTAGAGCGATTCAGGGTTGCGCGGCAGAGCGTCCAGAATGGCGACGGCGGCGGGGGTTAGCGGCACCCGATGTTCTGCCCCGGCCTTCATACGACTGGCGGGAATAATCCACATCGGATTGTCGCCATCCAGTTCGGTAAATTCATCCCATGTTGCACCGCGAATTTCGCCTGAACGACTGGCGCAGAGCGTGAGAAATTCCAAAGCGCGCGCACCCATGCCGCCGCGCTTCTGCAAACCTTTCCACCACGCTTGCGCGTCGTCCAATTGCAAAGCGGGTTGGTTGTCCGTTTTTGCCACTTTTGACGGCTTGGGCATGATCGCATCCAGGTTGCCTTTCCATCGTGCCGGATTGTCGCCAGAACGATGTTTCTTGACGGTCGCCCATACAAGAACATTCTCAATTCGGCCACGCAGTCTAGATGCTGTTTCTGTCTTGGTTTCCCAAATCGGTTTCAGCGTCCGTTCAATGTCGTGAACAGTGATCGCATCCACATTCATTTTTCCGATAGTCGGAATCGCGTAACTGTCCAATGTGCTGCGCCATTGCTTTTGGTGCTTTTCGTTCCTGAATTCGGTAAGTTTCGTTTTCAAATATTCGTCCATCGCTTTCGCAAACGTCATGCGTTGCGCTTCGGTCGCGCCATCCTTGACGGCTTGCCGCTGGTCGCGGGCTGTCGCCCATGCTTCCCCCTGTGCATAGCCTTTCGCCATAAGATCGCGCGCCGCAGAACCGATGCGCCAAGCCTCGGACGGGTCCGCGCCGGTCTTGATCGCGTCCCGCACGTCGCCAGCGCGCCGCCGCGCTTCGGCAAGCGAAACCTCAGGATAACCGCCAAGGCCATAGTGCTTGCGCTGTCCGTTGAGGCGCGCCCGCATCAGCCATGATCGTCCGTCGCCCGCCGTCACCTGCAAAAGCAAGCCCGGTACGCCCCCGACCGCATGAAAGGCATGACCCTTGCCCCCGTCATGGGAAAGCGCCCTTACCTTGGCGTCTTTCAGTTCCTTCGCGACCTTGGGCATTTTGACCCCCATTGAAAAATAAAATGAATTTCGTGTGGGGTACTTGATATACTACCTACCCAAATAATGGCAACATCTAGCAACGGGTCGCGACGATCCGCAACGGATCATGCCTCATAATTCGTTGTTTTTGCTTTATTAATTTTTACAGATCGCCACAAACCGCCACAATGTTATGGCGGCCTCACTGTCCGCCACTTACCCTTGCGAAAGCGTTCTCCCGATCCGGCTCCGGCCGGATTTTTCCGTTGTTTTCGGGGGTTATGCGGGAGGGGCTGAGCACTGGCCTCGACGCAATCAGGCCTGAAAGCGGTCTCTCCGGGCCGATATTCTCTGGACCTGATGACTGCGCCGTTAAGGTGAATTTCGCGCAAGTAACTGAAAGTGTGAAACTTTTTGAGAGCGTCCGCTAAGCAGTTCGACGTGGGTGGCGTTCATCGAGATGGAACAGAAATCCAACTTGCTACCGCCTTTGAGCGGCCTCACTGCGAGGCGCAGTCTGATATGCCCTGAGAGGCTTCCCAGTCCGCGTAGTTGCGCCCGTCCGGGAGCTTCCACAGGATCCGGCCATTGGCGCTCGCACCGATTACGGCCGCAGCCGCGGCCGAAGCAGACGTGAAGCTGTAGGCGCTTGTGAAGACAAGAAAATCGCCTTCCTCGCGGAGGACGCCCTTCTCAACAAGGGTGTTCCGGAGCGTGACCGTCCCCCTCGGTATCGTTCGCGTCGTCCGGACCCTTGCCCTCGAACCTGCTGTGACGACGAAATCCCCGGAGGGCCCAATCTCCATCTCAGCCGCGAAGCCGTCGCCTCGGAAGAAGAACCGAGGGCTTTCATGGATTTCAGCCTGTGGCAGTTCTCGCCCTGCGATCTGCTCCTGAGGACGACCGCGGACTTCTCGGAAGAGATCCCAGCCGAGGGCTCCAACCAGCGTTTTTGTCTGATCCACGAACTCGTCCATGGCTGCGCGGTCGGGGAGTGGTAGCTTGCCCGCGTCGTCGGACGGCGTGCGCGTGTTGGGCAGGGTCCAACGGGGATTGCTAACGACGCCCCGGATCAGGCAGGCTTCGACATAACGCGCGTGGCTCTTGGTCAGGTTCTCGTCCTTGCTGATCAGCACGACCGTGTCGGTCCAGAATCCTTTGGCATCGCGACCGGCCTCATTCGAGTTGTGATACGATAGGCGAGCGCCGACGCCTTCGGACTCTCCGATATATGCAAGCTGCCTGTCTTGCGCGTCTTCATCGGCGCCGATGAGGATGTAGACGCCTGGCCGTTCGATCTCGGGAAATGCTTCCCGAACCCGACGTAGCTGATTGCGTCGAAAGGCAATGGCTTGGATCGTTGACATCGAGATCTGCGCCACCCGAATGCCGTTCGGATCGCCGTCGAGAAGGAAAATGTTGATCGAGCGGGGCTTCATGAAGGTGACCAAACGATTGAATTATGCAGCCAATTTAGAATGGGCGTGAAAGAACACATGATTTAGTGCCAATGTGTTCAAAGCTCACCACCTTTTTGCTTCAGCCAAGCTTTACGACTTTCATAGTCTGGCATGACCAAACCGAGCATTTTCCAGAATTTTTCTGAATGGTTTGGAACCTTGATGTGCACCAGCTCGTGCACGACGACATATTCGATGATTCTGGGTGGTAGCTGCATTACCCGCCAGTGGAAGTTCAATGTCCCATCTGCGCTGCATGAGCCCCACCTGTATCCAAGATCCATTACCTGGACGAAGCGCCCGGGCTCAGCGCCAACGATTCTCTTCCACCTCTGAACGGTCTCATTCAGGTATCCCCGCACCTTCATGCTGTTCTGCCGCCAGGTGCTCGCCACCGACTTCAAGGCCATGCACCGGGTCCAGCTCGGCGAAGCCCCGCAGCTGCTGGAGGTCGGCGAGAGCGGCGAGTTCAAGCGCGGCACGCTCGGCGAGAGCAAGGAGAGCTACAAGGTCAAGACCTATGGCCGGGTGGTCGCGATCACGCGCCAGACGCTGATCAACGACGATCTCGACGCCTTCACCCGGATCCCGGCGATGTACGGCAACTCCATCGCGCAGCTGGAGTCGGACGTGGTCTGGGGCGTCATCACCGCCAACCCGGCGATGGCGGACGGCAACGCGCTCTTCCACACGACCCACAAGAACCTCGCGGGCACCGGCACGGCGCTGGCGGTCGATGCAGTGGGAGCGGCCCGCGCCGCCATGGCCAAGCAGACGGGGCTCGACAAGAAGACGGTGCTGAACGTCCGTCCGGCCTTCCTGATCGTGCCCGCCTCGCTGGAACTGAAGGCCGAGCAGCTGGTCGCCCAGAACCTGGTGCCCGCCGCGACGTCCAGCGTGGTGCCGCAGTCGATCCGCACGCTCGCGCCGATCAGCGAGCCCCGGCTCGACGCCGCCAGCGAGACCGCCTGGTATCTGGCCGCCAGCCCGAACCAGATCGACACCATCGAATACGCTTATCTGGAAGGCCAGCAGGGCGCCTACATCGAGACCCGCAACGGCTTCGACGTCGACGGGGTGGAGATCAAGTGCCGCCTCGACTTCGGCGCCAAGGCCATCGACTGGCGGGGCCTCTACAAGAACCCGGGCGCGTAACCCGCACCCCATGCTGAACCCCGACATGCGGGCGGTCCAATCGGGCCGCCCTTCGTCATTCCACGAGGATCCCCATCATGAAAAACTTCGTCCAGCCCGGCAACACCATCACCCTGACCGCGCCCTATGCCGTCGCCTCCGGCGATGGCCTGCTCGTCGGCTCCATCTTCGGCATCGCGGCCGGGGCCGCCGCCATCGCCGAGCCCGTCGAGACCGCGCTCGTCGGCGTCTTCGACATCACCAAGGTCGGCTCGCAGGCCTGGACCGTCGGCGCCAGGGTCTATTGGGACGACACCAACAAGCGCTGCACCACGGTCGCGACCGACAACACTCTCGTCGGCGTGGCCGTCGAGGCGGTGGCGAGTGGCGCGGGCGACACCATCGGCCGGGTGCGCCTGAACGCGACGTTCTGATGAGCGCCTTCGCTGCCGCCGTGAGCGCGCTCTTCGCCGACCCCAATGTCGGCCGGGACGCGGTCTACATCGCCGATGGCGGCGCGCCCGTTCTGGTGCGCGTCGTCGCCCGGCGCGCAGACGCCGTCACCGACTTCGGCGACGCGCGGCTCTGGTCGGAAACCACCCGGATCGATCTGCGCGTCGCCGAGGTTGCGAACCCGCGCCCCGGCGACCGCATCGAGATCGACGGCGACGCCTTCCTCATTCAGGGCGAGCCTGTCCGTGACCGCGAGCGACTCGTCTGGACCGTTGATCTGAGGCCCGCGTGAAATTGAAGCTCGACATCGATCCAGACATTGTCGCGATGATGGCGGCCGAGGTCGCGGCCGGTGAACGCGCCGTCACCGCCGCCATGCGCGAGGCCGGTACCGGGCTGAAGTCGGCCTGGCGCTTGCAGATCACCGGCGCGGGGCTCGGGCCCCGACTCGCCAACTCGATCCGGAGCCAGAACTTCCCGAGGTCGGGTGAAAGCCTGAACGCGGCAGCGCTGGTCTGGTCCAAGGCTCCGGTCATCGTGGGCGCGCATGACACCGGCCCGCTGATCCGCTCGAAGAACGGGTTCTGGCTGGCGATCCCGCTGCCCGCCGCAGGCAAATCCCTGCGCGGCGGCCGGATCACGCCCGGTGAATGGGAACGGCGACGCGGCCTCCGGCTGCGCTTCGTCTATCGCCGCACCGGCCCGAGTCTGCTGGTGGCGGAGGGGCGGCTCAACACGAAAGGCCAGGCGGTGGTGTCGCGCTCGAAGACCGGCCGCGGCAAGGTCACCGCGCCGATCTTCCTGCTGGTGCCGCAGGTGAAGCTGCCGAAGCGCCTCAACCTCGCGCGGGATGCAGACCGGGCGCTCGACAACTTGCCGGGGCTGATCGTGGCGAACTGGGTGGAGCAGTTTGCCTAAACTCTTGGTAACGATACCTGTACACGCAAGAGAAAAACCCCCGCCTCGCGGGCGGGGGTCAGGATGTTGTTGGATGGCCGACCTTAGCGCGACGTGTCAGTTGGACCTGCAACTAGGCCTTACTTGTGGTCACCCTTGCAGCCGTTGAACAGTGAGTCGAGGACACCGCCAACCTCATACGCATCCGTCGTACCATCGGAATGGTGTTCGGCGATTTCAACGCAGGTGTCTGACCAGAAACCAGCCTCGTACAGGTACGAGGTCTTGCCGTCATCGGACGTCGTCCGGTAGTGGTTGTTGTCGACCCAAGACTTGTCCTTACCCATTTTAACCTCCTGTGCTTGCTCGGTGGGCACGCTATTGATGCACCGTGTTCGGAAATCTCGTATCTCAAGGGGGCGAGAGAACCTGAGACTCGGAACTGAAACCGTGCCCGTACCGATCAATGCTGACCTGCTGAAGTCTCTGATTGAAGCCCGATACGGGTCGGTCGATGACTTCGCCGTGGCTTGGGAGGAACGCGTAAAGGAGAAGCAACAGCGCCGCGGTCAAGCACGAGATAGGAATACAATCTACCGTTGGTTGAGCATAGGCATCCCGTCGCGCGTAGACGATCTGTATGGAATCTGCGGAGCATTGGATATCGATCCGGTGTCGCTGCTCCCTCTGAACGAGGACTTCATCGCCAGTCAATTCGCAAAGGAACGCTTGCGCATCCAGATCAATCCATCTCGCCGGACGGACCTCGCGCCGTTCGACCCAATCTTCATGCCGGGTGTTCATTGGCCCAGCGACGAGGTGTCAAACTACTTCTATGGAAGAAAATGGAGTGTGGATGTCCGGGAGCACGATCCGAGACTCGTATCAGGCGTCTATGCTGCATTCAACCTACACGCGTACCCGGAGCAAGTTTCGCCGCTCGTCTTCCACTTTGCATGGCGAAGAACCAATGCTCTCGACCAGATGTGGCGGCCTTACGGCACGGTAGTCCGAAACTCGAACGAGATACTGCTGGTTTCGGAGAGCGGTGATTTCCAGAGGGTTGCCGTTCAAGCCGCCGCGGATCCAACGACAGTCGAGACATTCTTCGGAGCGGGACCTGCGATGATTAAGGTTGCGAGCTTGCACAGTTTTTCTCTCTCGGTAGATGTGCCGTCACGGGCATCGCAAGCAGTCCGCTTTCAGGCCTAAAGCATGCCCTCCCTTCGCGAAACCATCCTCGCCGCGCTGCACGCGCGGCTCTCGGCGCTTGCCGCCACCGCCCTGCGCGGGGAGGTGCTGCCCGAGCGCATTCCGGCCGAGGGGCTCCTGATCCTGCGTGATGGTGAGCCGGGGGAACCCGAGGTCACGCTGTCGCCGCTGGCTTACCACTACCAGCACCGGGCCGAGATCGAGGCTGTCGTTCAGGGCGCCGACCGTGATGCCGCCTTTGACACGCTGATCGCCAGCATCGGCACGGCGCTCGCCGCCGACCGCACGCTGGGCGGGCTCTGCGACTGGGTCGAGGCCGAAGCCCCGCGCCCGGTCGATCTGCCGGTCGAGGGCGCGGCGAGCCTGAAGGCCGCCGTGATCCCGGTGGTGCTGCACTATTCCACGGCCGACGCTCTGGCCTGACCCAACCGACCACAGGAGACGAACATGGCACGAGCCCAGGGGGCGCGGGCGATGATGGCGCTTGCGTTCGAGACGACCTATGGAACGCCGCCCGCCAGCGGCTTCACCCGCATGCCCTTCGCCAGCACCTCGCTGGGGGCGGAGCAACCGCTGCTGAACTCTGAGCTGCTCGGCTATGGTCGCGATCCGCTGGCGCCGATCAAGGATGCGGTCACGGCCGATGGCGACGTCGTCGTGCCGCTCGACGCCGAGGCCTTCGGCTTCTGGTTGAAAGCGGCCTTCGGCACGCCGACGACCACCGGTGCGGTGGCTCCGTACAGCCACGAATTCCAGTCGGGGTCCTGGACGCTGCCTTCGATGTCGATAGAGACCGGCATGCCGGAGGTGCCGCGCTACGCGAAGTATTCCGGCTGCGTGCTCGACCAGATCACCTGGCAGATGCAGCGCTCGGGGCTCCTGACCGCCACTGCGCGGCTGGTGGCGCAGGGCGAGACGGTGGGCACGACCACCAGCGCAGGGACACCCGCCGCGCTCGAGCTGAAGCGTTTCGGCCATTTCAACGGCGCGATCACGCGGAACGGGTCCGCACTCGGCAACGTGGTCTCGGCCGAGATCACCTATGCCAACAACCTCGACCGGATCGAGACCATCCGCAGCGACGGGCGGATCGACGGGGCGGACCCGTCCATCGCGGCGCTCACCGGCCGGATCGAGGTGCGCTTCGCCGACCAGACGCTGGTGACGCAGGCGATCAACGGCGAGGCGTGCGAAATGGAATTCGCCTACGTCCTGCCCTCGGGCGAGAGCTTCACCTTCACGGTGCACGCCGTCTACCTGCCGCGCCCGCGCATCGAGATTTCCGGGCCGCAGGGGGTGCAAGCCACCTTCGACTGGCAGGCCGCCCGTGACAGCGTGGTCGGCCGGATGTGCACCGCCACCCTCGTGAACGATGTGGAGACCTACTGATGCTGATGCTCGACCTGACCAACGCCCCCCGCTGGCACGACCTTGCCCCAGGCGTCCGGGTGCAGCTGCGCCCGCTGACCACGGCGCTGATGGTGGCGACAAGGAGCGATCCCGCCGTGGAGGCGGTGTCCGAGGAGGCTTCCGACGAGGAACGCGCCGTCGCCTTCGCCAAGGCGCTTGCCCGCCGCGCGGTGCTTGCCTGGGAGGGCATCGGCGACGCCGACGGCAACGCGCTCGATCCGAGCCACGAGTCCGTCGACGCGCTGCTCGACATCTGGCCGATCTTCGAGGCCTTCCAGCTGACCTACGTCTCCAAAGGCCTGCTGCTGGAACAGGAAAAAAACGACTCCGCGCTCTCGCCGAATGGTCCTTCGGCGGGGGCGAGCGATACTGCCAAGCCTGCGCACCCTACGAGGGCCGCGAGCAAGCCTGCCCGCACTGCCCGGCGCGGCTGAACCGTCCGGAAACGCCGGAAGGCTGGCAGGTCTGGGACCTCGTCGGTCGCCTCGGCGGCCAGCTGCGCGTGCTGCCCGGCGCGGTAATCGGGTGGGACATGTCGGCGGCGCTGGCGCTCGGTGAAGCCCTCGGCGTGCCGCCCCTCGTCATGGCCGAACTACTGCCTGCTATCGAGGCGGTGATGATCACCAAACTCAACGAACAGATGGATCACTCCCATGGCTGAGAAGAGGGTCAGCGTCCGCCTCGCGGCCATGGGCGGAAGGCAGGTGCGCGCCGAGCTGGAAGGCGTGGGCGAAGCCGGATCGCGCGGCTTCGGACGGCTGAGCCGGGAGATGGAAGCGGCCAATGCCAGGCTCGCGGCCTTCTCGCGGCGTGTCGCCGTGGCTGCAGCCGCTGCCGTAGCAGCCGCCGCTGCCGCTGGTGTGGCGATGATCCGCTCCGGGCTCCAGACGGTCGACGCGCAGGCAAAGCTCGCGGCCTCCCTCGACACCACGGTGGCCAGCATCCAGGTGCTCGAGCGCGCGGGCGATCTGGCGGGCGTGTCGATGGGTCAGGTCGAGCAGGCCACGGTCCAGCTGACGCGACGGCTCAGCCAGGCGGCTTCCGGCACGGGTCCTGCGGTGGAGGCGCTGCGCCGCCTGCGGCTGTCGGCCGAAGACCTGCAGCGTCTCCCGCTCGACGCGCGCATCGCCGCGATCCAGCAGGCGCTGGGGCAATACGTGCCGGAGGCCGAACGCGCGGCCGTCGCTTCGCAGCTCTTCGGCGACCGCGCGGCCTTGGTGTTCACGCGCATCGACACGGCGACGCTGCGGCAGGCGACGGAGGACGTGCGGGATTTCGGGGTGGTGGTCTCGGACCAGGATGCAGCCCAGATAGAACGCACCAATGACGCCATTTCGCGGCTCGGCCTGATCTGGCGCGGGCTGTCGAACCAGCTGGCGGTCGCCGCCGCCCCCGCGTTGGAAGCGGTGGCGAACGCCATGGCGGCGGTCGCGCGCACGACCGGCCCGCTTGGCATCGCCATTCGCACGCTCTTCGACAACATCGGCCGCCTGACCACCTATGCCGCCACCTTCGCCGCCCTGATGGCCGGGCGCTGGGTTGCCGGACTGGTCGCTGCGGCGGTTTCCGTGCGCGGGCTCGCCACCGCGCTCGTCCTCCTGCGCGGGGCACTGAAGCCGACAGCTTTGTCGCGCAGTTTTCCGATGAGCTTCTTGCCGATGGCCGCCAACGTGTGGTTCGGCACGGTGCCGGGCCGGAACGGGTGATCCAGACCGGGATCGGCCCGCTTGAGGTCCGGCGTCAGAAGGTGCGCGATCGGGCGACGGATGTGCCCGTCGAGGCGAAGATCAGTTTCACCTCCAGTATTCTGCCCAAATGGGCGCGCCGGTCCAAAAGCCTTGATGCCCTGCTTCCGGCGCTTTACCTGCGCGGCATCTCGACCGGTGACTTTCAGGAGGCGCTGTCTGCCATCCTTGGGGCAGATGCGCCGAACCTGACGCCAGGCGTTGTTTCGCGTCTCACGGCGGGCTGGCAGGAGGAATATGACCGTTGGCAGGGCCGGGATCTCTCGGCGCGCCGCTATGTCTACATCTGGGCGGATGGGGTTTACCTGCAGGCGCGGATGGAAGCTGAGGCCGAGTGCATCCTGGTCATCATCGGGGCAACCCCGGAGGGCCGGAAGGAACTGCTTGGTTTCCATGTCGGAATCCGTGAAAGCGCGCAAAGCTGGCGGGAATTGCTGATCGATATCAAGGCCCGCGGGTTGGCCATCGCCCCCGAGGTGGCGGTGGGCGACGGGGCTTTGGGGTTCTGGAAGGCGGTTGACGAGGTGTTCCCAAGCACCCGCCACCAGCGCTGCTGGTTCCACAA
>JBKBVT010000071.1:0-11266 GCA_046289305.1 Hyphomonas sp.
CTTATTGGCCATCTGGTCCTTTTTTGGTGATTTGCCCTCTATCAGAGGGCGACGTATGTGGTGTTTTGTGTAGAAGCCACTAGGGTGCGCGGGAATCAGCGGAGGGACGACCATGCCCAGGCCAGCCGGCGTCCGGAACCATGACTTTGAAGAAAAGCGCGCGGCCCTGCTGAATGCGCTCACCGATTTTGCGCTGTCTGCGGATCTGAGGCGGCCTTCGCTGCGCCAGTTTGCGATCGCGGTGCACCAGTCCGAGCCGACCTTGCGGCACTATTTCACCGACCGGCAGGGGCTGGTGATCGACATCCTCGAGACGATCGGCCAGCGGGGCGCGCCGCTCTGGGCGATGGTGGCAACGCCGTCCGCCGACCCGGCCACGGCGTTCGAGGAGTATTTCCGGATCTCGGAGGCCGGTATGCGGCTTGGCGGGTTCGTCCGCGCGCATGCGTTCGGGCTGATCGAGGGGCTCGCCGATGAGGCGGCCGGGCAGGCCTATCTGGAGAAGGTGCTCGACCCGGCGCTGGGCGCGTTGAGCGACAAGCTGCGCAATACGCCGGGCGCGCCGCAGGATGAGACCGCACTGCGGGCGGCGGCGCTGGCGGCGCTCT
The DNA here is from genome assembly GCA_046289305.1 of Hyphomonas sp. Classification (GTDB taxonomy): domain Bacteria; phylum Pseudomonadota; class Alphaproteobacteria; order Caulobacterales; family Hyphomonadaceae; genus Hyphomonas. The sequence continues at coordinate 609 of JBKBVT010000071.1, forward strand.
CGCCGCTGCTGGTGATGAGCCTGCATCAGGAGCTGCTGGGCGGCGCGCAGTCGACACCCATCGATTCCAGCGCGGTGATCGCCCAGCTTCAGGGATGGCTGAGCAAGGCGCTGACGCCCTGAACTCGACCTGTGCGCGGCGCGCTATTTCCACATCGGGCGGCGTAGAGAGGCCTTGAGGGCGGCAATCTCCGCGTCTGTCGTGGCCCAGGAACAGACGAAGCGGCTGGCGCCGCCGGGCCATTCATAGAACAGGCCGTCATCCTCCTGCAGCCGGAAAACGGTTTGTTCGTCCAGCAGCGCAAAGACCTCATTGCCCTCGACCGGCCAGGCAAGGCCATTGCCGTCCTCAATCAGGACCGCTGCGAGCTTCTGGGCCATCGCATTCGCATGGCGCGACAGATCCAGCCAGAGGTCTGCGTCCAGCAGGGCGATCGCCTGCGCGGCAAGGAAGCGCATCTTGGGCGGCATATGACCGGCGCGTTTGGCGCGGGCGCGAAGCTCCTGCCCCTTCGTCTTGGCGCGGCCGAAGAAGAGAATGATCTCGCAGCCGATGGCGCCGGTCTTGGTCAGGCCGAGGGTGAGCACATCAACGCCGGCCTTCCAGCTCATCTCGGCCGGCGTGGCACCGGTATGCACGAGCGCATTGCCGAAGCGCGCGCCATCGAGATGGATTGTCAGCGTGGATTTCGCGCGCTTTGCAAGCCGCGCGATCTCGTCCGGCGTATAAGCCATGCCGCACTCGGTGAGGTTCGTCAGCGACAGGACGGCTGGCGGGACGGCATGCACAAAGCTGGGGTCGAAGTCGTCCAGATAGTCCGCCAACGCATCATGATCGAGCTTTGCGCCTTCGCCTGGCATCAGGTGCAGCTTGGCGCCGCCGGTGAAGAATTCCGGCGCGCCGCGCTCGTCCTTGTGGATGTGCGCTTCATGGTGGCAGAGGATCGAATGGGTGGGCGGGCAGAAGCAGGACAGCGCGAGCGCATTCGAAGCCGTGCCCGATGCGGTGATCCAGAAATCGAAATCATGCGTCTCGAACACCCGCGCCAGCAGTGTTTGCAGGCGCTGCATGACAGCGTCGGCGCCATAGCTGCGCGCATTGCCCTGATTGGCCTGCATGAGGGCTTCGAGGACAGCCGGATGCGCCGGCGCGGCGGTGTCAGAGCTGAAATTCATATGCGGGTCAGAGCCTTGTGTCCGGGGTCTGCCAGAGAAGGTGCTGGCCGCCGTCCGAGGCGATCATCTGGCCGGTGACGCTGCTGGCGGACACCAGATAGCGCAGGGCCCGGACGATTTCTTCCGGATTGGAGCCTTCGCCGGTCAGCGTCGCGGCCCGCTCGGCCGCGAACTCTTCCGCTGTCTGATGAACGCTTGCCAGCGTCGGGCCGGGGCCGATGGCATTGACCCGGATAGCCGGCGCCAGCGCCTGGGCCAGCGTGCGGGTCGCCTGCCAGAGCGCCATCTTGGACAGGGTATAGGTGAAGAATTGCGGATTGGGTTTCAGGACGCGCTGGTCGATGAGGTTGACGATCAATGCCTTCTCCCCTTCCGGCAGGGCGGCGGCGAGTTGCTGGGCGAGATGCACCGGGGCGCGCAGGTTCGGCTCCAGATGATGGTCCCAACCAGCGCGCGAGTGATCCGTAGCCGTATCATCCGCAAAGGTCGAGGCGGAATTGACGAGCAGGGTGATCGGCCGGCCGAGGCGCTGGGCGGCGTCTGCGATGAGGCTCGCCCGCTGCGCTTCATCTGCCAGATCGCAGCGGAGGGTTTCGGCCATGCCGCCCGCGCGGCGGATCGCGTCTGCCGTCTCCTGCGCGGCCGTCTCGGACCCATGGTAATGCACCGCAAGGGCCCAGCCATCGGCGCCGAGCGCCTCCGCCATCGCCTTGCCGAGACGCGCGCCTGCCCCCGTGACCAGTGCCCCCTGCGGCGTCATCAGAAGACGAGGTCAGCGAGGCCTGTCAGGCTGACGCCGCGGACGAGGCCGTAGATGTAGGCAGCATAGATCAGCAGGAAGAGAATGCCGACCAGCCGGCCGATGCGCGCGCGGCTGAAGACCAGGATCGCGAGAAGGATCGCGGCGGCGCCCATCGCCCAGTGATCGTAATTGTGAAACATTGGCGCGACACGGACGGGGCCGAACAGCGCCACCAGGCCGCCGGCGCCCAGGATGTTGAAGATGTTCGAGCCGACGATATTGCCGATCAGCATATCGCCGCGCTTGCGGAAGGCGGCGGCCATCGCCGCGCCGATCTCTGGCAGGGAGGTTCCGATGGCGAGCACCGTGAGCCCGATCCATTCTTCCGGAATGCGGAAATGCCTGGCGACGCCCTCGCCGCCCGTGATGATCAGGTGTGAAGACCAGACCAGCGCCGCAATGCCGACCGGAACATAGATCAGCGCGCGCCAGACCGGGGCGCCCCCGGCGAAGTCGTCCACGGGAACGCCGGTGGGTTTGCCCGCGACTTCAGCATGCCGCGCCGCATAGATGGAAAGGCCTGCATAGCCGATCAGGATGCAGAGGAAGAAGACGCCCATCAGCGGCTCAAGCGGCATGATGGCGGTCATGCCGATCCACACTGCCGTGGCCAGCAACATCGCGATGACGGCCCGCCCCTGCCCCGCGCCGCCCGCCAGGACGGGGAAGATGAGCGCAGGCAGCGCGGCGACCAGGAATACGTTGGCGATGTTGGAGCCGACAATATTGCCAAAGGCGAGACCGGCATTGCCGGATATGGCCGCGTTCACCGCGATGAACATTTCCGGCGCCGATGTCCCGAAGCCGACGATGAAGATACCGGCGACCAGCGGGGATATACCCATCGCCCGGCCAAGCCCCAGCGCGCCGCGAACGAGAAAGTCTCCCGCCAGCGCCATGAGCAGGAGACCGCCAAACAGGGATATGAGCAGGAGAGAGTCCGGCAACGCCTGCTCCTAAACGCTTAGTCCAGGCGCTTGAATTCGATCAGATTCAGAATGCCGAACACGATGACAATAGCCGCGATGGCAATCAGGGAAGGATGGATCATGGTCTCTGCCTCAGCCCCTTTAAAGGTGGTTTTGCCGTGTGCATAGCGCGCGTTGTCAGGCTTGGCGAGCCTAAACGGCAGGAAATCATGACTGGAATTTAAGCCTGACTGCCCATTCCGGCGCTTTTCTCACCTTATCTGCGGATCTCAATGGAGATGAACTGGTCGAACCAGCCCCCGGTCTCGCCGCGGCGTTTCACGCGAATGAGGATGGGCTGACCCGGCGTCTGCATGGCGGTTTCGACCCGGCGCAGCAAGTCTGACACGCTCGCGACCGACTGGAAGTTGACCTCGGTGATCACATCGCCGCGCAGGAGCTTGTTATAGGACCGTCCCCGGGCGCTGACGGCCGTTACGGCCACGCCGGTCATGTCCGTGGGCGCGCCGAAACGCCGGCGAATGTCATCATCCAGGGCCACCAGGTCGGCGCCGAGATCATTAGACACACCGACCACTTCTTCGGGGGTCGTGGCGGCGGGCGCGTCTTCGTCGGGCAGTTCGTCGAGCGTCACCTGGACATCGCGCTGGCGGCCATCGCGGACCAGGGTGATCGTGATGGGACGGCCGATCGGCTTTTCGGAGAGGGTGCGGGTCATCTCGCGCACGCCGGTCACCGCGCGCCCGTCAATGCTGAGGATGAGATCGCCGACTTCCAGCTTGGCTGTGGCAGCGGGGCTGCCATCTGTGATGCGCGTGATGATCGCACCGCTCGAGCCGCGCGCCCGATAGGCCCGCATCAGCGCTTCGTCCGCATCCTGCACATTGACGCCGAGACGCGGGCGGCGAACGCGGCCTTCATCAATCAGCGTGCGCGAGATGCGCTTGACGGTGTTGGACGGCACCGAGAAGCCGAGCCCGATGGAGCCGCCGGACTGGGAGATGATGGCGGTGTTCACACCGATTACCTGGCCGCCCAGATTAAACAGCGGGCCGCCGGAATTGCCCTGGTTGATGGCTGCGTCGGTCTGGATGAAATTGTCGGACCGGCCAGTGCGCAGATCGCGGCCTGTTGCCGAGATGATCCCGGCCGAGACCGAGCCGCCAAAGCCGAGAGGGTTGCCGATGGCGATGACCCAGTCGCCGACTTCCGCCCGGTCGCTGTCCCCGAGATCAACGAAGGGCAGCGGGGTTGGCGAAGAAACCTTGAGAACGGCAATATCGGTGTCGCGGTCACGCCCCACGATGGTCGCCCGCAGGGTGCGCCCATCCGAGAAAGTCACCTCGATCGTGTCGGCTTTCTCGATGACGTGGTTATTGGTGATAACGTAGCCGTCAGCGCTGATGACGAAGCCCGAGCCGAGCGAGCCCTGCCGTTGGAAGCCGTCACCATTGCGGCCGAAATATTCGTTGAAACGCTCCGCCGGCGAGCCTTCCGGAAAGGTCGGCATGCGGCTGGCAACGACCTGTTGGGTCGAGATGTTGACGACGGCCGGCATAAGCTGTTTCGCCAGCGCGCTGAAACTCGACGGCGCGGAACGCGTATCGACCTGAGGCGCCTGGCGCGTGAGGTTTCCCTGCTGCGCGTAGGCAGGCGAGGCTGAGGCTGCGAAGAGGGCAATTACCGCATAGGCGGTCCGGTTCATGGTTCTCAACTCTCCGTATCGGCGCTTCCAGCTCCAGCCTTTGACTATGGCGCTTTGGGCTGGGCTTGCAACAGGTTCAGGCGGTGCGCACTGCAAGGATCACGAGGCAGGCCCCGATCGCCGCCGCAACCAGCCCGGCGAGGGCGAGCTCCCGAACCGGCAGACGCGACACCTGCTCTGTGATCCGCTTCACGAAATCTGGCGCGAGGGCGCAGAGTGCGCCCTCAATCAGAAGCCAGATGCCGACGCCGGCCAGGATGAGCGTGGCTGCACTCATGCCTGACCCCATGACGCCCTGCCCGGCTTAGCGAACGCCGCCGGCAGTCCGGGCGCTGTCGAAGAACTGGTCACAGATGCCGAGGGCATCTGGCCCGATCACGAGCTGTGTGCCGCGCTGGATAGACTTTTCGCACGCCACGAGCGCTCTCTGGAACCGGAAGAATTCCGGATCTTTGTTATAGGCGGTCGCATAGATTTCGGTGGCGAGGGCGTCGCCTTCACCGCGGATCCGCTCAGCCTGCTCGCGGGCCTGCGCTTCGATGACGGTCTTTTCGCGTTCGGCCTGGGCGCGGATCAGGCGGGCCCGCTCCTCACCTTCGGACCGGATGCGCTGGGCTTCCTGCAGACGCGCCGTCCGCATACGGTTATAGACGCCTTCAGCCACTTCGCGCGGCAGGTCAGCCTGACGGATGCGGACATCAATGATGTCGATCCCGTCATTCGCAAGGCCTTCGTTCACGTTGACGCGAATACGGTTCATCAGCTCGGCGCGCTGACCGGAAATGATCTCCGGCACGGGCACATCGCCGAGCGCTTCCCGGATGGCAGAGGTCGTGATCCGGTTCAGCTGCGTTTCGGCCGGAAGTTCAGACCGGAAGCGCTGGTAGTAGCGCAGCGGATCGCTGATCCGCCAGCGGACGAAAGCATCCACGCGCAGGCGGCGCTGGTCTGCCGCGATGACTTCGATGCCCTCGATATCGAGGCCGAGGTTGCGCTTGTCCATCACCTGAACCTGCTGGTAGATCGGGATCTTCATGTGAAGACCGGCCTCATCCGTACCCGGCGCATTGATGATGTTCACGGGCCGGCCGACTTCAAGCAGGATGGCCTGCTCCGACTGGCGCACGATGTAGAACACGTTCGATATGATGACCAGTCCGATCACGGACAGGATAATCACGATCCATCCAAAGGCGCGCATCAGCGTTCTCCTCCGCTGCTCGGTTGGGGCCGGGTCCGCTCAAGCGGCAGGTAAGGCACGGCGCCGGAATTCTGGTCGAGGATCAGCTTGTCAGACCGCTCGAGCACACGCTCCAGCGTCTCAAGATACATCCGCTCGCGCGTCACGCGGGGTGACTTGCGATACTCTTCAAAGATCTGCTCGAAGCGCGAGGCTTCACCATTTGCGTCCGCGACGATCTGATCACGGTAGGCTTCGGCTTCCTGCAGCAGGCGCTGGGCCGTACCACGAGCCTGCGGGACGATTTCGTTGGCGAACTGCGCGGCCTGGTTGGTGCGCGTTTCGGCGTCCTGCTCGGCGACGTTCACATCATTGAACGCCTCGATGACCTGTCCAGGCGGGTCCGACTTGTCGATCTGGACCGACAGAATCTCAACACCGGCCCGGTATTCGTTGAGCAGGTCCTGTATCTGGATGGTCACAGCGCGCTGAACGGCATCCCGCTCGGTCGTGATCAGGTTCTGGAGCCGGGTCTGGCCGACAACTTCCCGCATCACGGATTCTGCGACGACCGCTACCGTGGCATCCGGCGCCCGGACGTTCAGCAGATAGTCCTGCGGATTTTCCGTATCGATCTTCCAAAAGACCGAGAACTGGATGTCGACGATGTTCTCGTCCTGAGTCAGCATCAGACTTTCATCCAGCGTGGAACCGATACGTGTCTCGGCCCGGCGCTCGACGTTGAGCAATCTGTGGCGTTCGATCGGCGCGGGCAGATGGAAATGAAGACCTGGGCCATAATTGGCTTGCCATTTACCGAAGCGGAAGATCGCCGCCTGCTGGGTCGGGTCAACGATCACAACGCTTGTCGAGAGCCAGGCGAGCAGCGCGACACCGGCAATCACGAGAATGCCGAGCGGACCAACGCCGCGTCCCATACCGCCGGAACCGCTGCCGCGACCATTCCCGCCGCCGCCATTGCCGCCACCGCGGCGTTGCCGGAACCGGTCCTGCATCTTGCGCATTTGATCTTCAAGGTCAGAACCGGGCTTGTTGGCTGGCTCGCGGCCACCGGGCCGGTTCCAGGGAGAACCACCCTCTTCGCCGCCGCCTTTGCCAGCTCCGCCCCCGCCCCAAGGGCCAGAGCCTTTTGTCTTGTCGTCCCAGGGCATGACGCCTCCTGAATACTTTCTGTTTCCCGCCTATATAGAGCCTCGGGCGCCGCATGCACCCTAATTCGGATTATCTGAGCAGCAAAAATGACGCATTCCCACGGGTCCCGCTTGCTGTCGTGGCCTTTTCGGGCACAGGGATGCGCCCGCCAGCGAGGTTGAGATCAGATGTTCAGTTCAAGACAAAAGGCCCGCGAAAGGCTGCAGGACGCTGTCCGGACCGCCCTTGGCGCGCCGGACTGGCTGGAATCAGTTGCCGTGAATGATGAAGGCCGCGCCGTCCTTGTGATCCGGGCAGAGGCGGGCGACCCGGCCGCCGGCGAAGCTCGCCGCATCGAGGCGGAGAACGCCGCCTCACGGATTGCCGGGATCGTACGGGTCACGACGGTGCTGACCGCCGACGTCAAGGACGGGGCGCTGGCGCCCACCTCGCCGGCCCCCGGACTTAGGCGGGTCACCAAGGGCGCGCGGCTGTCTGACGAAGCCCTCACCCAGGGCGTGCCGGCCCCTGCCTCCAGCCTCAAACCCATCCCCGGCATCCAGCGCATCCTCGTGGTTGCCAGCGCCAAGGGCGGCGTGGGCAAATCGACGGTCGCGGTGAACCTGGCCGCCGCGATGGCCAAGGCCGGCATGAAGGTCGGCCTGCTGGACGCGGACATCTACGGCCCCTCGATCCCGACCATGCTGGGCACGGTTGCGGCCGAGCCGGGTACATCGCCGGGCAAGAAACTGATCCCGGTCGAAGCGCACGGGATGAAGACCTTGTCGATCGGCTATCTCTCCGACCCCGACGCGCCGATGATCTGGCGCGGGCCGATTGTCATGTCGGCGATCACCCAGCTGCTGAATGATGCTGAATGGGGCACAGCGGAAGACCCTCTCGACCTGCTCATCATCGACACGCCCCCCGGCACGGGCGACGCGCAGCTTGCCATCGCCCAGCGCGTGCCGGTAACGGCGGCAATCATCGTGACGACCCCCCAGGAAGTGGCGTTGGCAGATGTGCGCCGGGGCGCGGCGATGTTTGCCAAGACGCATGTGCCGGTGATTGGCATTGCCGAGACAATGAGCTGGTTTGAAGATCCGGCCGGTAACCGCCACTACCTCATGGGCGAAGGCGGCGGGGCGAGGACGGCGAAGGCGCTTGGCCTGCCGCTGCTCGCCGAAATCCCGATGCTCACCGCCATCCGCGAGGGCGGTGATGCGGGGACGCCTGCGGCGCTGTCAAAAGGTCCGGCCGCGGAGATTTTCCTCAAGCTGGCCCGCAATGTAGCGATTGCGCTGGATGAGCTTGTGACCAAACCGGCGCCGGAGATTGTGTTTGAGGATTGAAGCGGCTGCCGCGCGCCCTGTTTCCACACAGAAATTGACGCCGAATAATATATATTATTCAGGGCCTTACAATTGTGCGGCGGCGTCCCCACTTAGGGTGTGCAGGATATCCTTTCTGCTTGCAGAAGGACGCCTCCGCATGTTCCATCAGACCAAAGCGCCCGTGAGTGAAGCCAAGCGGAAGTATTTCGCGCCTTCGCCGCCACGCATGATCCTGTCGGCTCAGACCGGCGGCCAGCGCGCCGACCGCGCATTGCTACCTACAAAGGGCTGACCCACGCGGTTGAGCCTATAAGAGCTCGCCCTACTGCCCTGCCGGGCCTGAAAGACAGTCATGACGCACCCTTTCCCTGCCTTGCGCCGCTGGGCAAATCTACTCATCGCGGGCGGGCTGATGCTCGCCGCTGGTTCGGCTGCGGCTCAGACTGCCACCGCGCCGACGCCGGACAATGCCACCGCGAATACCTATAACGACACCTGGCGCTGCGACGCGGGTTTCGAGACGTCCGGCCAAGCCTGCAACGCGATTTCCCTGCCTGAAAACGCCTATTTCTCAGGCTCGACCTATGGGCGCGGATGGGAATGCAATTTCGGGTTCGAGGTGAAGGGGCAGGTCTGTGCACCGGTTGTCGTGCCTGCAAACGGCTATCTCGACAGTTCCGGCACCCGCTGGCAGTGCGACCGCGGCTATGTCCAGGAAAGTGGCCGATGCAACGCCGTCAGGGTGCCTGCCAACGGGTATCTGACCAGTTCGAGCTATGGCAGCGGCTGGGCGTGTGAGCGTGGATACCGCGCCGCTGGGAACCGCTGCGCCGAGATCACCGTGCCGCGCAATGGTTATCTCACCGACAGCGCATCCGGCAGTGGCTGGGCCTGCAACCGCGGCTACAGTATCCGCGGCACCACCTGCGAGAAGGTTGCCCTGCCAAGATACGCCCACCTCAATACGTCCGGTGACGGATGGGTGTGTGGCCGGCCTTATCGCCAGTCCGGCGCCAGTTGTGTTGCGCCTTAAGCCAGCCTAGCCGAAACGCCAGGTGAAGCCGAGCAGCGGGCCACTGAGGCGAATGTCCAGCAGGGCGCCGCGCTTTTCATAATCCAGATGTACATAGCGGTAGCCGCCAGACACATAGGCTTTGTCCGTGATCGCATAATTGACTGTGACAGCAATCTGGGCCGTGAAGTCGGACCCGATCCCCAAGCCGCCAATGTCACCGTAAGCGATGGTGGAGAAGCCGTTCGTGTGCTGCCGGTTAAACCGGATTCCGATGATCGGATCGGTGAGAGACACTGAGCGGGACGCGGCGAAGGGCGTTCCGAGAGCCGCTGCATCGGCGTCGATATCCCAGATCCGGACACCGACCAGCAGGTCGATGGTCTGGTCCGCCTGAGCCTGGATGCGCTTGCCGCCCGCGAGGGTGACAAACAGCATGTCGACCGAGCCTTTCACGGGCGGCAATCCAGCGCCCGGCGATTCGGTACGCGAGGACGAAGACCAGCTGAGATCCCCGATCAGCACAATGTCGCCGCGGACGGCGAGGCCCGAGAGGAAGAAGGCGCCTTCGAGGTCGTCCAGCACCTCGAATACCGTTTCCTCTACTTCCAGCGTCGGTCCGCCCGCGAGTGGGCGTACATCGCCGCTCAGGCCCGCGCCCCAGATATAGGGCGTTATCTGGCTTTGCCAGCCATCCGTGATCTGAGCATGGGCGGGCCCGAGCGATGCCAGAGCCAAGGCGGCGGCGAAGGAGAAACTATTGCGCATAATCGGGTCTCCTGTCAGCCAAGCTGATCTTTCACAACTGCGCCTGCTTTCATGATCAGCGGCAGGTTTGCCTCCGGATCATCCAGGAAGTCGAGGCTGGCGGCGGGGTCGCCATTAACGACCAGCAGGTCTGCCGCCGCACCAGGCCGGATCACGCCGAGCGGCATGGGATACGGCGCCCGCGGGCCGGACATCGCCAGCAACCGCCCGGCCGCCCCTGTAGCGGTGTGCAGTGCCTGCAAGGGCGACATGAAACGCGTAAACTTGGTGAGTTGGCGTCCCTGGCTGCCCATGCCTGCCGGATTGAACAGGATGTCTGTGCCGAACGCCATCGGCACGCCATGACGCCGCGCCAGTTCGAAGGCGCGCACTGTGCCAGCCGCGACTTCCTGCTGTTTAGCCTGTTGAACCGGGTCTGCCATGGGATTGGAGTCCTCGTCCGCCAGGAATGGCTGGATCGACCACCAGGCGCCCTCCCCTGCCATCATCCGGGCCGTTTCATCATCCGCAAGCTGACCATGCTCGATCGATTTCACGCCCGCCTTGATCGACCGCTGGATGCCGCCTGGCGTATAGACATGAGCGCAGACATAGGTGCCCC
>JBKBVT010000072.1:0-11015 GCA_046289305.1 Hyphomonas sp.
CGCCACCGCCTCGCAGCAGGTGCAGGAAAAACTGCTGCGCATTGTCGAATATGGTGAATTCCAGCGCGTCGGCGGCTCCAAAGTCCTCACCGCCAATGTGCGGATCGTGGCGGCGACGAATGGCGACCTGCCATCCATGGCCGATGCCGGCAAGTTCCGCTGGGATCTGCTGGACCGGCTCTCCTTTGATGTGATCACCCTGCCGCCGCTCCGCGTCCGGCACGGCGACAAGACGCTGCTCGCGCAGTTCTTCGCGCGCCGCATGGCGGTCGAAATGGCGCAGGATTTCCCAGGCTTCTCCCATTCGGCCATCGAGGCCATCGAGGCCCATCACTGGCCCGGCAATGTGCGCGAACTGCGCAATTTTGCCGAACGCCTGGCGCACCGCGCCCTAATCAGCGCGCCCTATGAGCCGGTTCGCTTCGAGCCCTCGGCGCTGGATCCCTTCGTGTCGCCCTGGCGGCCCACACCAGCTGCAACAGCCACAGCCGCGCCCGTAACATCCGCGCCAACGCCCGCCGCGCCAGCGCCGTCCCCATTGAAGCCAGCCGAGCGGCCCTCCCAGCCCCTGAAAGGCTTCGAGGACGCCGTGCGGCTGTTCGAAATGCAGCTGCTCGACGATGCACTGGCCCGCGCCGGTGGGCATCAGGGCAGGGCGGCAGACAGCCTCGGTCTCACCTATCACCAGCTCCGCGGCCTTCTGAAGAAGCATGGCTATGCAAAACGGGAAGCCAGGGCCTAGGTCTTGGCGGCCCTGCCGACGCGGTGTCCGGGCAAACACCTATGGGCATCCGGCGGATTAACACATTATGATTCAGACAGATGCCGGGGCTGGACCGCAAGGGGAGTCGCCACTGCCCCTGTCCTGAGGCATAGTTCATGCATCAATGTGGCCTACTGGGCCGCAGGCAAAAGGAGACGCGCATGCAGATTCAGATCACCGGCAAGCATATGAACCTGGGTGAAGCGCTGCGAGGTCGGATCGAGTCAGGGCTCGAGGCCACCGTTTCCAAATATTTCAGCCGCGCCGGCCAGGCGAATGTGTTCGTCTCTCAGGAAGGTCCGTTTGTGGAGGTTGACTGCAATGTCCACCTCCCCTCCGGGATCGTACTGCAGTCCACAGGCCGGGCGGATGATCCCTATGCCGCGCTCGAAGTCAGCCTCGACAAGATGGAAAAGCGGGTCCGGCGATACAAACGCCGCCTCAAGGACCACCACACAAACGGCCAGACCGAGCTTCCAGCCCAGATGGCCGCCGAAACGCTGATTCAGGTCCGCGATGAAGAGGCCGAGGATTTTGACGACACGGGTGCCGAGGCAGGGGATGCTCCCCTGACGGTTGCAGAAACCCAGGTTCGCATCCGTACGATGACCGTTTCAGAGGCAGTCATGCAGCTCGAACTGCAGGATGTTCCGGCATTGATGTTCAGAAATGCTGGCCATGACGGCCTGAATATGGTCTACCGCCGCCCGGATGGGCACATTGGATGGGTCGATCCCGCCAACACGCCTCGGAACTAGTGCGACACGCAACGGAAAGTTGAGAGATGACGACTGATCTGAGTGCTCTGCTCCAAGGCGGGGTGATCATTCCCTTTCATGAAGCGACGAGCCGGAAGCAGGCCATTCACATTCTGTGTGAGGCCCTGGCGGAAGCCACTGGCAACGCATCCCGGACGATCGAAGACGCCGTGATGGAGCGCGAGCGGCTCGGCTCAACAGGAGTCGGCGAAGGGGTGGCTATCCCGCATGCTCGCCTTGCGGGTCTGGCCGCACCGGTCGGCGGCTTCCTGCGCCTGGCGCAGGGCGTTGACTTCGAAGCGATCGATGACCGGCCCTGCGATCTGATCTTCATGCTGTTGGCACCGGATGGCGCCGGCGCGGATCATCTTCGCGCCCTCGCCCAGGTCAGCCGGTTTTTCCGGCAGCCAGCGATCCGGGACGGCCTGCGCAAGGCCCGCAATGAAGAGGAAATCCGCGCCGTGATCTGCAAGGATCCGGTCAGCGGCTGAACCCCAATCCAGCGACAAAACAAAAACCCCGCCTTCAGCGATGAAGGCGGGGTTTGCTTTTGCCGTCTCAGGCCGGGCGGTTAACCACCGGCCGGAGGCGGTTCACCGAAGCCGCGATTGCGGAGCAGGGGCTCGATGCCCGGATCCGACCCGCGGAAGTTCCGGTAAAGCTCATCCGTCTCGCGCAGGCCGCCGGACTCGAACACCCATTTTTTGAGCTTGGCGGCCAGCTCCGGATTGAAGATGTCCCCGGTCTGTTTGAACGCATCAAACCCGTCCGCATCCAGAATTTCAGCCCACAGATAGGAGTAGTAGCCGGCAGAATACCCTCCCGAGAAGCTGTGGGAGAAATACTGCGAGCGATACCGCGGCTCGATGATCTCGGGGATATTATACTTGCGCAGGACTTCAAGCTCGAATTCGCGCGCATCCGTGACAGCCGCTGCCTCTTCTGCTGACAGCATATGCCAGTAGAGATCGATCAGCGAGGCGGCGATGAACTCGGTCGTCTTGAAGCCCTGGTTGAAGGTCGATGCCAAATTCATCCGGTCGATCATAGCCTGCGGAATGACTTCGCCGGTCTCGTAATGGCGGGCGTACATGGCCAGCACTTCCGGCTCGGTCACCCAATGCTCCATGACCTGCGCCGGAAACTCGACATAGTCGGGACCGCCGAAGGTGCCGGCAAAGCTCGAGAAGCGGATCTGGGTCAGCAGGCCGTGCAGGCCGTGTCCGAATTCGTGGAACAGCGTTTCCACTTCGGTCGGCGAGAGCAGGGAGGGCTGTCCATCGGCTGGCGGCACGAGGTTCATGTTGTTGGTGATGATCGGGCGGATCCGCTCGCCGTCAATTTCGGAAGCAACCCGGTAGGAACTCATCCAGGCGCCGCCGCGCTTGGAGTCGCGTGCAAACATGTCGACCATGAACAGGCCGAGATGTTCACCGGTCTCGGTGTCCTTGACGTCATAGGCGCGAACGACCGGGCTCCAGCCGTCAACCTCGACCGGATCGATGGTGATGTTGAACAGGCGCGAGGCGACTTCGAAGGCGCCGTCGAACGAGGCTTCAAGCTCGAAATAGGGGCGCAGCTGGTTCTCATCGAAGGCGTAGCGGTCAGCGCGAACCTTTTCCGAATAATACCACCAGTCATGCCCCAGAATGTCATGGCCGGCGAGGTCTGCCATATCGGCCTGCTCTTCTGCCGCGCGGGCCAGGCCGGGGTCCAGAACCTGCTGGAGGAAATCGAGCACCGTTTCCGGTGTCCGCGCCATCCGCTGCTCGATGATGTAATGCGCATGGCTCGGATAGCCCATGAGCTCTGCGCGCTCAGCCCGCAGTTGTGCAATCCTGATGGCCACCGGGCCGTTATCAAACTCGCCCGATGAGGCGACATAGCGGTAGCCATCAAACAGCTCCGAGCGCAGCTCGCGGTCTTCGGCCGACGACATGAAGCCCTCGAAGAACGACCGGCTCAGGCCGACTTCCCACCGGTCTTCCCCAGCAACCTTGATGCCCTGCTTGAAGTCTTCCGACAGTCCGCCCAGACGGGCCGGGTCGGTGATCACCAGCTTGTAGGCATTGTTCGCATTGCGCAGGTTCTGGCCATACTGGGTCGTGAGGCTGGAAATCTCGGAATTGATCTCGGCAATGCGGGCCTGGGTTTCGGCAGGCAGGTTTGCGCCCGCGCGCACAAAATTCCGGTGGGTGAGCTCCAGGAGCCTTGCTTCCTGCTCATCCAGGCCCAGCCGGTCGCGCTGGTCATAGACCGCCTTCACGCGGGCGAACAGCTCCGGATTGAACGTCACGGCGTCAGATTCGCGCGACAGCATCGGATAGATCTCGCCCTGAAGCGCATCCAGCGTATCGTTCGTGTCGGTGTTGGTGATGTTGCCGAACACACGCATTACGCTGGTCAATGCCGCGCCGGAGGTCTCAAGCGCAAGGATGGTGTTCTCGAAGGTCGGAGCGTCCGGATTGTTGACGATCGCCTCGATTTCGGCGCGGCGCTCGAGGATGCCTTTCTTGACGGCGGGCATGAAGTGTTCGTCGCGAATGTCCGCGAATGGCGCCACGCCATAGGGCGTGTCCCAGGCCTGGCGGAAAGGATTGCCCTCAAGCTCCGCATCGCTGACCTCAATGATCGGCAGGTCAATCTGAACGGCGGCGGGCGGCGCCGTGTCGGCCGGTGCGCCGCAGGCAGCGGTGGCGGCGAGGATAGCGGCAGCAACGCCGCCCTTGAGGGCTTCTTTCATTCGCATGGGATGTCCTTTGGAAAAGCCAATGTTGCAGACTGTTTAGCCACCCGCGCCATGGATTTCCAGAGAATGGGGCAGGAAGGGCAGATTCCCCCGCGATTCTGGCCCGAACGAGGTCGCGTATGGCTCAGCGCGGCAGGTTCGCCACGGTCTGGTGATAGGCCTCCAGCGTTTCCTCGAAGATCTGGGCGACCGGCTTCACTTCGGTGATCCGTCCGGCCACCTGACCGGTCAGGGCGATGCCGGCTTCGAGGTCGCCCTTGAAGTAGACATCCTGCGTCGCGGCGAACTCGCCGAAGATGTTGGCGCTGCCCTCCTTCTCGATACGGCTGGTCCGCGCCGTGCGCAGCGCGCGCAGGGCCGGGCCGGGGCCTGCGCGGTTGAGGAAGACAGTGTCGGTGGCGTCCGCCTTGAGGATCGCGTCCTTCCAGTTCTGGTGCACCGGGCTTTCGGCCGCGGAGAGGATGCGCGTGCCCATCAGCACACCCTCGGCGCCGAGCGCAAAGGCCGCCGCCATGCTGCGCCCGTCAATGATGCCGCCGGCCGCCACCACAGGCACGCTCACATGCTCGCAGACCTGCGGGATCAGCACCATTGAGGCGACGTCCTTGGCATTCTTGAAGCCGCCGCCTTCGCCGCCCTCGACGATCAGGCCGTCAACACCCGCCTCCACCGCCCGCAGCGCACCGGCGAGCGACGGGACGACATGGAATACGGTGAGCCCGGCTTCCTTGAGCATCGCGGTATATTTCATCGGGTCGCCGGCCGACGTCGTGACAAACCGGATGCCCTGATCGATGACGAATTTGACGATGCCCGGATCGCGCACGAAGGCCTGGGCCACATTCACGCCGAAGGGCCTGTCCGTCAGCGTCTTCATCTTCTTTATTTCTTCGCGGATGACATCGAGTTCTCCGGAAGACGTCTCGATGATCCCCATGCCGCCGGCATTGGAGACGGCGGAGGCCAGATGGCTGCGCGCGATCCAGCCCATGGCGGCCTGGATGATCGGCTTCTCGATGCCCAGCATCTCGGTGATGCGGGTTCGGATCGGCTGAGCGCTCATGGGTTTCCTCCGGGGCGTGTCTGGTTATGGCGCGAGACTTAGAGGCGCCTGACGCGGCGGGAGGCAAGGGCTGTGTCGGTCAGCCGCCCCGCGGCATGGGAATCCCGTGCAGGCCGGCGAAATGGCGGGCAATCAGCCGGGCTGAGGGGAGATAGTCGCGTCCGTTGGCCATTTGGTAGCTGACGTTTTCAGCGCGCGCTGTGCCCTCGCCCAGCACCAGGGTCGGCGCATTGAACTGGCCCGGGCCGAGCGCTTCCACGATGGGGCCGCGCGGATGGGCGAGGCCGACATAGACGATATCAAGCGTTTCCTTCACCGCCGGATACCAGGCGAGCACGCCCCATATCTCGGCGCATTCCGGGCAGAACTCGCGCTGCCCGTTCGCTTCAAAACCGGGCGGAAGGAGGAACAGGGTATCTCGGGTCATGGGGCAGGGTCTCTTTGTCTGGATGGGCGTCCTTACAGGAGGCGGCGCGACAGAAAAAGCCGGAGCGCCGCAGCGCAGCGCCTTGCCCCACTTCAGTCTGCCCGTGTGGTCAGGAAATCGTTGAGGTCGGGCACACGTCCAAAGGCAATCTTGGCCCCCGCATAGCCGCCGGGTGGTTCCTTGCGCACGCCGAGGGAGACGACGCAGGCGCCGTTACGCGTATTCAGGGCGTCCATTGCGTCCGTGATGCGCTCCCAGCGACGGCGCTCAGCACTTAGTTGTGATTGCTCGAACAGGTCGCCGCTGGTCTCGCCAGGCCGGCTGATACCGTGCAGCACGACCGACACCTTTCTCACCTGACGGGCACCCAACTCGCTGACGCCTGTATCGAACAGGCGGCAGGCCATCTGCAGGAAGGTGTAATCGTCGCGGGACGGGCTGAACGTCATCCCGCCGTCCCAGTACTGGTCAGTCTGCCCGCTGATGGAAATGTTCAGGGCGCGGGCGAGATAGCCTTCCTGGCGCAGGCGCCGGGCTGCCTTGGCGGTCAGCAGGCGCAGGCAGTCACGCGCCTTGGCGGGCTGGCGCCAGTCCGACGACAGAATCCGTCCGTGTCCGAACATCCGCTTTTCCGTTCCGGGCCGCTCGACGGCATAGCCGCGCAGCTGCGCCCAGAACCGCTCGCCTTCCACACTGTTCCAGATGGCGCGCGCCTGTTTCGGAGAGAGGTTCCAGAGCTGCTCCACAGTCTTCACCCCGGCCCGCCCAAGACGCCCGCTCATCCGGCTGGAAATGCCCGGCAGGTCGTCCAGCTCGAGCCCGAGCAGCGGACCGGGCAGGTCCTGCGGGCTGAGCGTGATGAAGCCTTCCGGCTTGTTCATTTCGGCGGCGACCTTGGCCAGGAACTGATTGGGGGCAAGACCGATCGACACCGTCACCCAGGGCCCGATCCTTTCCTTCAGGCCCGCGCGGATGCTCATCGCAATATCGGCAGCGTTGCAGCGCTCCGCGCCGATCAGCTCGAACTCCATCTCGTCGACCGACCAGACCTTCTTCACGGGCACGTGCCGGTCCAGTTCTTCAAGGATCCTGTGATGGAGCTTCACATATTCATCATGCCGGGCCACGGGCAGGGCAATGCCGGGGCAGAGCTCTTTCGCCTCCTGCACGGAGGAGCCGCGCCGGACGCCGTGCCGCTTGGCTTCGGGGCAGCAGGCAATCAGGCTCGAATGCTCCGATTGCAGCGGAATCACCCCCACGGGGCGGCCGCGCAATTCCGGGCAGAGCTGCTTCTCGGCATTCGCAAAAAAGGAATCAAAGTCGATATAGAGGGCCTCGATCTCGGTCGGCAGGCGCATTGGGGTACTCCGCGGAAGATCGGAACATAAAGAGAACATATGTGATCGGGTGTCAAGCGGCCGGGCGTGACTTCCCTCGCGCCTGCGATAGGGTAAGCCAAACGGCAAACAGGCGGGAGGCGTCACAATGAGTGCAGGCTATGACATCACGGCGGACAAATGGGAGCGGTTCACCTTCGAGCGTAAGGGCCGTGTACTGACGGCCTACATCACGTCCGACCATCCCGTGAACGGCGTCGACGAGCAGATGCACACCGAGCTGGCGCTGGTGTTCAACTGCCTGCAACGCGACAGCGAGAGCGACCTGATCATCCTCACCGCCAGGGGCCGCGCCTTCTGCGCCGGCGGGGATTTCGACTGGTTCGAGGAACAGATCGCCCATCCTGAACGCTTCCGCGCCATCGGCTGGGATGCCAAGCAGATCGTGGTGACGCTGCTCCAGATGGAGAAACCGATTATCTGCCGGATGAATGGCGCCGCCGCCGGGCTTGGCGCGACGATTGCGCTCCTGTGCGATGTGATCATCGCCGACGAGACGGCGAAGATCGGCGACCCACATGTGAAAGTTGGCCTCGTCGCCGGCGATGGCGGCGCGCTGATCTGGCCGCAGCTGATCGGCTTCGCCAAGGCCAAGGAACTCCTGATGACCGGCGACCTCCTGGACGCGAAAGAGGCCATGCGCCTCGGCCTCATCAACTACGCTGTACCCGCCGCCGAACTCGACACGAAGGTGGACGAGATCGTCGGCAAGATCATGGCCAATCCCAAATGGGCCGTGCGCTGGACCAAGACCACCGCCAACATCCCCCTCCGCGCGCTGGCTGCGCAGCTGATGGACGCCTCCATCGGCTGGGAAAGCGTCTCGAACTATCTGGGCGACCGGAAGGAGGCGGTTGCCGCGTTGAAGGAACGCCGCGCGGCGAAACTGACAGGGGATTAAAAGCCCCTTCTCCCAAGGGAGAAGGGCGTAAGAGGAGGATTTGACGCCGCACGCCGCCCGTACTAAATGCGCCGGTGTGGTGATTTGGCCGGCCGGCTTGCAGCCACGTTAAACAACTCGCTAAAGGGCCGAGATGCAGGATTTGCGCCTGCCTTTCCCCCAATGCGATGCGTTTGAAGCCGTAAAGCGGGCCGATGAGGACGTGCGCCATGCCGATCAAGATTCCGGACACGCTGCCGGGCCGCGAAACCCTTCTCAAAGAAGGCGTCGCGGTAATGCGCGAGACCGATGCCATCCGGCAGGATGTGCGGCCCTTGCAGATCGGCCTCCTCAATCTGATGCCCAACAAGATCCGCACCGAGACCCAGATCGCCCGGTTGATCGGCGCGACCCCCCTGCAGGTGGAGTTCACCCTGGTGCGGGTCGGCGGCCACACGCCGAAGAACACCTCCCAGGAACACCTCATCAGCTTCTACCAGACCTGGGAAGAAATCCGGGAACGGAAGTTTGACGGCTTCATCGTTACCGGCGCACCAATCGAACAGATGCCGTTCGAAGATGTGAGCTATTGGGAAGAACTTACGCAGATCTTCGACTGGACACAGACGAACGTGCATTCGCCTTTCTATATCTGCTGGGGCGCGATGGCCGCAGCTTATCACTTTCACGGGCTGCCCAAATACAGCCTCGAAGCCAAGGCCTTCGGCGTGTTCCGCCACCAGAATCTGGATGCGGCCTCGCCCTATCTCTGCGGCTTTTCAGATGAATTTGCGATTCCCGTTTCCCGCTGGACTGAAGTGCGCCGCGCCGATGTGCTGACCCGCCCGGATCTCCGCCTGCTGATCGACAGCGACGACACCGGCCCCTGCCTCATGGAAGACCGCATGCGCCGCAGCCTCTTCATGTTCAACCATGTCGAATACGACTCCTTCTCCCTCAAGGAAGAGTTCGAACGCGACCGGGCGCAGGGCAAACCGATCCACGTTCCGCACGGCTACTTCCCAGACGACGACCCGGCCCGCCCGCCGCTCAACCGCTGGCGCAGCCACGCCCATCTCCTCTTCGGCAACTGGATCAACCAGACCTACCAGTCGACCCCGTTCTGCCTCGACGAAATCGGCCGCAATTGACGCAGAATGGGTTTGGTATTACTTTTGCAGCATGAGTAATACCGAGTACAGAATTACCAAAAAGGGTCAGGTCACATTGCCCAAGGCGATCCGCAAACACCTCGGTGTTTCGGAAGGAGAGGCTGTCCGTTTCGAGATCGACGAGGACGGGGACGTTGTGGTGAAAGCGGAAGCGCCCAAAGAGGCAACGCATACCCGTGCCGCAATCCTCGAACGCATCCGACAGGCGAATGAAAAAGCGGCGCCGCACATCGACCTTCGCGGTATGACACCGGATGAGTTTATCCGGTTCATGCGCGATGGGGATTGAGCGCCCTCACGTGTTCGTCGACTCAAATATCCTCATTTATGTTACCCAGCAAAGCAGCCCGCTTCATGAGCGCGCAATGGCGGCGCTGGCCAACGCGGCTGAAGCGGGGCCGATCCGGATCAACCAGATCGTGTTTGCGGAGGTTTCCGGGTCATTCACTTCGGCCGCGGCAGTTTTGGCATGGCTCCAGGATGTGCAGATCGAGTTCGCCGCTTCCATGCCCGAAGCCCTTTTTCTGGCCTCGCAGGCTTTCCTGGCCTATCGCGAAAAGGGTGGTCCACGCCTTTCAATCCTGCCAGACTTCTTCATCGGTGCTGATGCCGTAATGGCTGGCGAGGCGCTCCTTACCAATGACGCAAAGCGCTACCGCACCTATTTCCCCGAACTCGAATTGATCACGCCATGACAAGCTTCGCCGCAGAGCCGACACACGTTACCGAAATCCGCCGCCAGCTCGCCCGCTGGGTGGCGGAGAAGATGCCGCGCGAGAAACGCCGCGACTGGGACAAGGCCGCGACATGGGACAAGGCGCTGTTCCGCGAGATCGCAGAGATGGGCCTAATCGGCCTCACCATCCCGGAAGAATATGGCGGACAGGGCGAGGACATCTACGCCGCCGCGGCCGTGATTGAGGAACTCTGCCAGGGCGGTACGTCCATGGCGGGGCCGTACATCCACGCGGCCTTCTATGGCGGACTCAACATCTCCGAGAACGGATCGCCTGAACAGAAAGAGGCGCTGCTGCCCAAGCTCGCCCGCGGGGAAATGTTCCTCGCCTATGGCCTATCCGAACCGAATGTCGGCGGCGATCTTCCCAGTGTCGAAACGCGGGTGCAGCGCGATGGCAACGAGATCGTCATCAACGGCGCCAAGCGCTGGTGCACAGGCGCCGACTGGGCGGACTACATCTACTGCCTCTGCCGCTCAGGCGAGCCCGGCGCGCGCCACGGCAACCTAACGTTCGTCCTTGTGCCAACGAAGGCGATAGGTGTGACGATGCAAGCCATCGAACATTCAAACCTGCGCTACACCCATTCCATGGATGTCTTCCTCGATGATGTCCGCCTGCCGGAGAGCGCCATCGTCGGCGGCCCGAAAAAGTGGAATCGCGGCTGGGACGCGCTGGCCGGACGTGCGCTCGACGTCGAGAAGATCGAGATCACGGCGGTCGCCTTCGGTCTCGCCCGCGCCGCGCTGGACGAAGCCTGGCGCTATGCCGGCGAGCGCGAACAGTTTGGCAAGCCCATCGGCAAACACCAGGCCATCGCCCATAAACTCGTCACAGCCCGCACCAAACTCGCTGCCTGCCGCCACATGCTGTACCATGCCGCCTGGCTCGCCGGCACCGGCCAGCCATGCTCGGCGGAGACGGCGATGGCGAAACTCTATGTGGCCGATACGGGTGTCGAGATCGCGCTCGCCTGCCAGCAGGTGATCGGCGCCTACGGCCTGTCAGACGCCTATGACATTGAACGCAATGTCCGCGACCTGCTCAGTATGCCGATAGTTGGCGGATC
>JBKBVT010000073.1:0-10717 GCA_046289305.1 Hyphomonas sp.
GACCGTCTTGGCCCGCGGCACCAGAACAAGCCGCACATCCTCCGCGCTCTCGTCGCGCACGTCCTCGAGCAGCGGCACCTTCTTGGCTTCCAGAAGCTCCGACAGCTTCTCCAGCAGGCGCGACTTCTGCACCTGATACGGAATCTCCGTCACGATGATCTGATACGTTCCCCGCCCGGTATCCTCGACATGCCAGCGCGCCCGCATCCGGAACGCGCCCCGCCCCGTCTCATACGCCTCCAGCATCGAGGCGCGGTCCTCGACGATGATGCCGCCCGTCGGAAAGTCCGGGCCCTGAATGAACTGCATCAGCTCTTCGGTCGTCGTCTTCGGCTTCTCGATCAGCAGCCGCGCCGCATCTATCACCTCGGCCACATTGTGCGGCGGGATTGAGGTCGCCATGCCGACTGCGATCCCCGTCGCGCCATTCGCCAGCAGGTTCGGGAAGCCCGCCGGCAGCACAACCGGCTCCTGATCATTCTCGGCATAGTTGGCGCGGAAATCGACCGCGTTCTCGTCCAGCCCCTCCATCAGGAGCTCCGCCGCGCGCGTCATCCGCGCCTCGGTGTAGCGATAGGCCGCCGCGCTGTCGCCGTCGATATTGCCGAAGTTCCCCTGCCCGTCGACCAGCCGGTAGCGCACGCTGAAATCCTGGGCGAGACGCACCAGCGTGTCATAGATCGAGGCGTCGCCGTGCGGGTGATAGTTACCCATCACATCGCCGACGATCTTGGCGCATTTCCGGTATCCGCCCTCGGGGTCCAGCCGCAGAACCCGCATCCCGTACAGGATCCGCCGCTGCACAGGCTTCAGCCCGTCGCGCACATCCGGCAGGGCGCGCGACGTGATCGTGGACAGCGCATAGGCGAGATAGCGCTTCGACAGCGCCTCGCTCATTGGTTCGTTGATGATCCGGTCCGCAGGGGGTTCGGCAGTACGCTTGGACATTCTGGCCTCTTAAAAGCAGGTCTCGCCACATTCTGGTGCGGGTTTGGCCGTCAGGATGTACCCCGACTCGCCCTTGTCCGCGTCAGGTTAACAGAAACCGGCGTCAGGTTAACAAAGCTCGAAGGTCCCTGCTGCATTAATGCGTGGAATCATCATCGTCCTTGTCTACGCCGTGCTGCTCACGTCGATTGCGACGATTCTGCTGCGCGGCGTGCCGGACCGGCATAACCCGCTGGCGCCGCTGGATCTTGCTGCGGCGCCGGGCTTCGCCACGCCGATGCAGCTCTCGCGCCTGCGGGGAGACCGCGAGGCCTGCTTCATCGCCCTGGACGAGGCCGGCGTCGACTACACCCCCCTGGAAGACTCCGAACCCGGCGCCCGCTGCCCCCTCATCGACGCCCTCACCCTCGACCGCAGCCTGACGCCCTATTCGGCCACACTCAGCATGACCTGCCACCAGACCGCCGCCCTGCATATGTGGGAACGCCATGTCGTCCGCCCCGCCGCACTGGAGATCTTCGGCTCCGAACTGGCGCGCATTGACACCTATGGCAGCTTCTCCTGCCGCAACATCGCCGGCTCCCGCCGCCTCTCCCAGCACGCCTTCGGCAACGCGGTCGACATCGCCGGTTTCCGCCTGGAGGATGGCCGCATCATCACCGTCCTCGGCGACTGGGAAGCAGACGGCGACAAGGGCGACTTCCTCACCCGCATCCATGAAGGCGCCTGCGACCTCTTCTCCATCACCCTCGGCCCCGACTACAACGCCGCCCATGCCGACCATTTCCACCTAGACATGGGCCGCGGCCGCCTCTGCCGGTGACTTGGGAGGGGGTGGAGCTCGCCTGGCGCTTCCCCTACGTCGGTATTCGAGATATTCCTCAGCTGAGGAAGCGCCGCACATGCCCACCCCAAATGACAAAGACACCGCGAACCCCGCCGAACCAACCGGCGACGACGCGGAAGATTACCTGAACGCCGTCAGCGAAACCCTGACCGAATGGTCCAGCCCCGAAGACGCGCAGGCCTACGACGACCTTTAGAACATCGGGTATCTGGTCTGCGCTCCCGAACGGCTCATCCTGAGCGAAGTCGAAGGACGAGCCGGGGCTCGGCGCAGCTCTGCTTGGCCCATCCTTCGACGTCGCTCAGGATGAGCGCTGGTTTACGCTGAAAGGTATTTGCCCGCTGCGCCAGGTGTTGAGGGAGATCAGCCGAGGCCTGACGCGGGCCGACCGCTATTTCGCGAACAGCTCCGGCATCTGGCTCGCGAGCCTCCTGGCCACATAGTCTGCGCCATCGACACTCAGATGGAAGCGGTCGATATAGAGCAGCTTGCCATTCTCGATGGCCGCGCAGGTGTCCGAACACTGCAAACTCACCAGGTCCACAAATGTGGCGTCTGCCGAGACGGCGCTCTGAAGTCTGGACGCCAGCTCACCCTGCCGGTCCTCATTCGCCTGCAACACAAGCTCAGCCTCCGCGAGTGAGGTCGTCGTGGAGATCAGACGCGGAACTTCTTCTGTGAACTGAACACCCGGCCCGAAAATCACGACGCGCTTGCCAGCCGCCCGCGCCAGCTGGATAGATTTCTGGATGTCACTGATCCGGTTTGGTCGCCACCGCGTCGCAAAGACCACGAAATCATAGTCGCGGTTGAGCAGCTCGTTGAACCGGAACGCATTCAACTCCTCGCAACCGGTATAGGCATTCAGGTCGACGAAGGGTCCGCAGGATCCGCCCGTAGCTTGCGAGAAACTCACATTCGGATAGGCCTTCTCAAGGGCCAGATAAATATCGGCCGCAATGCTGTCTCCGATGATGAGCACATTTGTCCGGTTCCGCCGGATTGGCGCACAGACCGCTTCATCATACATCTGCAGCCGGTAGCCGCTCGCCGAGTGGCACACCTGCGTGCGCAGGGCGGCCAGTCGTATCGTCTTGCTGGTTTCGACCTGCTGGAGAAGGGTCTGGATTTCTTCGGGGTTTCGCGTTTCCAGCCCCCTGTGACCCCAGACATTGGCCGAGGCAAACAAGCCCGTGAAGACCAGCGCCGCGGTGATCGGCGTCCCTGCACGCACCAGCCTCTGCGGCGTCGCAGGTCCGACACGCAGAGGCGTCTCGACAAGCCTGTACAGAAGCTCCGCTGCGACGATCGAGGCAGCAAACAGACCTACCTGCTCGGCAACGCTCAACTCAAAGTCGGTCGCATATTTATATATGACAATGATCGGCCAGTGCACGAGGTACAAGGCGTAGGACCGGCCCCCGATCCACACCGCCAGCGTATTTCCGAGCAACCAGCGGGCAATAAACGCGTCCCTGGAAACCAACAGGAGAAGGCCTGCCACCGCGACCGCAACCCCTGAGACGAGCGGTGAGACTTCCCCCGACAGGAAATAGGCGGCCGCACAAAAGAGCGCGAGCCCCATCAGGCAAAGGGTGCTGCCGATCACACCGCGAAGGGATAGTCCTGCAACGGCAACCAGCGCGCCCGCCATGAACTGGTACACCCGGAAGGGGCCCAGGAAAAAGACGGCACCCGGATGATCCTGAACGAAATAATACGCTGCACCGACTGACACAGCGGCCAGCAGCAGACAGGCGAAGATCGCGATGAATTTTCTCAGCCACAGAGATAATCTGGATCGCCAGACGAGATAGATCGTGATGGGCCAGAACAGATAGAACTGTTCCTCAACGCTCAAAGACCAGGTGTGCAGAAGAGGCTTCGTATGTGACGCGGCATCGAAATAGCCGGCCTGGGTCCAGAACAATATATTCGAGAGCGAGACGATACTGTAGAGCGCAGCCTGGCCCGTTGCCATGAAATCCGCGGCCGGAAGAAACACATATGCCGCCAGCAATGTGACGATGACGGTCACGGCAAGCGCCGGAAGCAATCGGCGTATGCGGCGATGATAGAAACGGGAGAAACTGAATCTCCCCTCGTCGCGTTCCTTCAGGATATTTCTCGTAATGATGAAGCCGGAAATGACGAAGAACAGGTCTACGCCGACAAAACCGCCCTGGAGATAATGCAGGTCGACATGGAAGAGCATGACCGCCAGAACGGCAATCGCGCGCATGCCCTCAAGGGATGGGATAAGCCGTTTGTGTCTGTCTTGCGTAGGCGTTGAGACCGCTTCAACAACGGCTTGCGTCGTCGTTTTCGCCATTAGCTGTACCCCCACATAATGAGCGCATCGTCGAAAACCTTGTTCAGGAGTGAGCGCATCGAGTCCGGTACATGAACGGACCCCGTCAGCACTTACGGAGAGGGAGTATGCATGCCCCTCCATAACGCGCCGCTGAGAAAAGGGTTCCTGTGAGGTTCCGAACCTCAAGCGCCGCCAGCATCAATGAGCGCCCCCTTCCCCGGCGTCGCCTCTTGCCTAAAAAACTGGAACATGTTCCACTTTTCTCCAGAGGGTAGGAGAAGAGACATGACCAACACCACCACACTTTCCAAAGTCCGCGCCTCTGTGCTGCCGCAGCCGGGCGACACATGGGCCAGCATCGCCGCGCGCGAACTGCCGTCCCTGGACGAAGCCGCCGCCATCGCCGGCCTGCAGAGCTGGAACCTGCACGTCTTCATGCGCTCTGCCGGCGCGTCCGGCGGCGTGAACGGCGGCAATCCCATCCTGCCGAGCGATGTCATCTTCATCGAGCCGCCCCGCGCCCCTGCCGGCGCCCAAACATGACCGGACCGGTGATCCGCGCCGTGGACATCGCCGCCGCCCATGACGGGGAGGCGGAGCTGCGCGTGACGCTGGAATACGCCAATGGCGGCGCCTCGCAGGTCACGCTGGACGAATTCGCCGCAAGGCGCCTGCTCGAGACCTGCCAGGCGAGCACGCCGGAAGGCCTCATCGGCGCCAGCTGGGAACATGTCCGCGACGCGCTGATCGCGTCATCGCAGCGCTATGCCGGTCTTCCGGCCACAGACTAACAGAACAAAACCCCGAGGGAGGAATACAACAATGTACGACCTGGTCATCCGCAACGGCACCATCATGGACGGCTCCGGCCTGCCAGCTTACAACGCCGACATCGCCGTTACCGGCAACCGCATCACCAAGATCGGCCGCATCGCCGAGACGGGCCGCAGGGAAATCGACGCCGCCGGCCGCGCCGTCACCCCCGGCTTCATTGATCCGCACACCCACTTCGATGCCCAGCTCCTCTGGGACGGCGCCGCCAAGCCCGCCCTCTCGCACGGCGTCACCACCATCGTGCCCGGCAACTGTTCGCTCTCCCTCGCGCCGCTGAAGGCCGAACACCGGATGAAGCTCGTCGGCATGTTCAACCAGATCGAAGAAATGCCCTACAAGGCCTTCAAGGAAGGCGTCGTCTGGGACTGGGAAACCTTCTCCGAATACATCACCCGCATCCGCAAGGGCCTCGCCATCAACGTCGCGCCCCTGGTCGGCCACAGCGTCATCCGCCTCTGGGTCATGGGCGACGCCGCCATGCAGCGCACCGCCAATCCGGACGAGATCGCCGCCATGCAGGCTGTCCTTCGCGAATGCCTCGATGCCGGCGCCATCGGCCTCTCCACCTCCTATGTCGACATGGACGAGCGCCTCCAGCCCGTGCCGAGCCGCTATGCCGATGCGGCCGAAGTCGACGCCCTCGCCAGCGTCCTCGGTGAGTACGGACGAATCCTCCAGATCGTGCCGGAATTCTACGACGCGGACCTGACTATCGCCCGCCTTGACCAGCTCGCCGAGCTGTCGCTCAAGCATGCAATCCCGACCACCTTCTCCCCCCTCTTCGTCAATGCCGACAACACCGACGCCGTCGAGCGCGTCATGGCCCGCGTGGACGAACAGTTCGCCCGCGGCGCCCGCGTCTGGCCCCAGGTCCAGACCCGACCCATCGACATCTCCTTCACCTTCGCCGTGCCGAGCCTCCTCTTCATCCGCCTTCCCAGCTGGTACCGGATCATGCGTTTCGGCACGCCGGACGAGATCATGGCCGCCTTCCGCGACGCGGAAAAGCGCACAAAACTCGTCGCCGAAGCCGCAGTCTATGACAGCCTCTGGCCAGTCCTCCGCCTACGGCAGGTCAACACGAAAGCTAACCAGAAATATGCCGGCAAGACGCTCGCCGAAATCGCCAAGCTGCGCAGAACAACCCCCGTCGAAGCGATGATCGACCTGTCGCTGGAAGAAGACCTCGACGCGCATTTCCTGGCCGCAGACATGGGTCACAACGCCGATGACCGCGTCGGCGGCCTCCTGAAACACCCCCGCGTCCATATCGGCGCCAGCGACGGCGGCGCCCACATCCTCTCCTTCTCCACCTATGGCGACACCGGCTATCTTTTCGCCCATTTCGTCCGCGATCTGAACGCCATGCGCATCGAAGACGCGGTAAAGAAAATCACAGCCGACACTGCCGCCATCTGGGGCATCCCGGACCGCGGCCTCTTACGCGAAGGCTATGTTGCCGACATCGTCATCTTCGATCCCGCCACGATTGACCGGGGCGAGGAAGTCTATGTCCAGGACGTGCCCGGCGATGGCAGCCGCTATGTCCGCGACGCCCTCGGCGTCGACACCGTCATCGTCGGCGGCGGCGTCGCCTGGACGGCCGCCGATGGCTATCACAGTGACACGCGCGGCGAAGTCCTCCCCGGCCAGTCCGTGGACGCCCGCCCGCTGGTCGCCGCATGAGCTGGCCCGGTATCAAACAGCGCCGCGTCGAAACCAACGGCATCGCGCTCAACGTCGCCGAGGCGGGCCAAGGCCCCCTCGTACTGCTGCTGCACGGCTTCCCGGAATCCTGGTATTCCTGGCGCCACCAGTTCGCCCCGCTCGTCGCCGCCGGCTACCATGTCGCCGCGCCCGACATGCGCGGCTATGGCAAGAGCGACAAGCCCCCTCAGATCACGGACTATGTCCAGACCGAAGTGATCAAGGACATCATCGGCCTCATCCCGGCCCTCGGCCACGAGACCGCCGTGGTCATCGGCCATGACTGGGGCGCCCCCACCGCCTGGTCCACCGCGCTTTTCCACCCGGACAAGGTCCGCGCCGTAGGCGGAATATCCGTCCCCTTCATGCCGCGCCTCCCGGTCCAGCCCATGCCGATGCTGCGCGAGATGTTCAAGGGCCAGTTCTTCTACCAGCTCTATTTCCAGGAACCCGGCATCGCCGAGGCCGAGTTCGAAAAGGACATTGCCACCGCCCTGCGCAAATTCCTCGTCATGGCCGGCGGCGAGACGGACCTCACAAAGCTCGCCCCCAAGTCCGAGCATGACGACCTCCTCTCCAGCCTGCCCTATCCCGAAACCCTCCCCGCTTGGCTCAGCGAGGAGGATCTCGCCTTCTATGCCGCCGAATTCAAAGCCTCCGGCATGCGCGGCCCCCTCAATTACTACCGCAACCATGATCTCCACTGGCAACTCACCGAAGGCGCCCCGATGGAAATCCACCAGCCCGCAATGTTCGTGGCCGGAACAGCGGACGGCGTCGTGATGATGGCCGCCGCCGCCATCGAAGCCATGCCGCATTTCGTCAAGGATCTGCGCGTCAACCTGATGATCCCCGGCATCGGCCACTGGACCCAGCAGGAAGCCCCGGAAGCCGTCAACACCGCCATTCTCGACTTCCTGAAAACCCTCGATACCTGAAACGCGGACACGCCCATATGACCGAAAAAGTAATCGTCATCGGCGCTGGCATCGGCGGCCTCTGCACCGCCCTGATGCTCGCCTCATCCGGCCGCGAGATCCTCCTGCTCGAACGCGACGGGCCGACCCCCACGACGGACCCGGACGAACTCTTCGTCAGCTGGCGTCGCACCGGTGTCGGACACCTCCGCCAGAGCCACGCCTTCCTCGCCCGCCTGCGCACGATCCTGAAGGGCGAACATCCCCGGCTCCTCGAAGACCTCCTCGCCACCGGCGTGCGCGAACTCCCCTTCGACACCATGCTGACCACGGAGCAACTCGCCCGCTACCAGCCGCGCCCCGAGGATGAGGAACTCACCATCCTCACCAGCCGCCGCACCACCCTCGAAATGACCATGCGCCGCTATGTCGAAACGCTCGGCAATGTCACGATCCGCTCCGGCTTTCTCGTCCGCCGTCTGATCACCCACAAGGCCGAAGACGGCATCGTCGATGTCACCGGCGTCGAGGGCGAGGAAAACGGCGCCCCAGCCACCCTCGCCGCCGATATCATCGTCGATGCCTCCGGCAAAAGCGGCTTCACCCTCGATCAGCTGATGGCGGAAGGCGCCGCCATCACCGAGGAAAGCGAAAGCGCCGGCATCCTCTATTTCACCCGCCATTACCGCCTCCTGCCCGGCATGGACGAACCCGACCGCAAGACCAATCCCCCCGCCACCGGCGATCTCGGCTTCCTGAAATTCGGCGTGTTCCCCGGCGATAATGGCAATTTCTCGATCACCCTCGCCATCCCCGAAATCGAGATGGAGCTGCGCAAATCGATCCTCGATCCGGACCTCTTCCACCGCATCACCCTGATGCTCCCCGGCCTTCATCCGTGGACGAATGAGGCGCGGTCCACCGGCACCAGCAAGGTCTACGGCATGGGCGATCTCGTCAGCCGCTGGCGCGACATGGCCCCGGACGGAAAGCCCGCCGCGCGCGGATATTTCCCCCTCGGCGACACGCTGATCCGCACCAATCCACTCTATGGCCGCGGCTGCTCCTTCGCCGCCGTCAGCGCCGAAGCGCTGCGCAAAACGCTGGACGAAACCGCCGACCCCGCCGCCCGCGCCCTCGCCTATCACGCCCGCGTCACGGCCGAGCTTCGCCCCTTCTACATCGTCCAGCGCCGCCAGGACCGCAGCGCCATCAAGCGCGCCCGCCAGACCCTCACACCGGGCCACAGGCAGAGCCTGCGTTCCCGGATGATGGAGAGTTTCGTCGAGGACGGCGTCCGCATCGCCGTGCGCTCGGATGTCCGCCTGCTGAGGGAAGCCCTGCGCGGTTTCCACATGCTCGAACACCCCGAAGCCTGGCTCGGCCGCCCCGGCAATCTCGCCCGCGTGCTTTACTATTGGGCCCGCGGCAAACGGCTGAACGCCGCCGCCTACCCGCCGGAACCCGGACCGCCGCGCCAAGAGATGATGTCCGCCCTCGCCCTCAATCCGCAGGCGGACATGATCCGCGAGCCCCAGGCGCAGGCCGCATAATGGCAGACCAGACCCCCGCAGCCCTCACAGACGCCCCCGCCCCCGGCCGCCGCGAAGAGGCCAAGGCCGAACGCCGCGCAAAGATCATGCGCGCTGCGCGCGACCTCATCCGCGAGACCGGCGACACCAACCTGCCTATGCGCGAGCTTGCCCGCCGCGCCGGCGTCAGCGTCACCACCGCCTACAATCTCTTCGGCTCGAAGCGCGCCGTAATGCTCGCCGTGCTGGAGGATGAGCGCGACTTCATACAGAAATACCAGCGCCTGGAAGTCGCCAGCGCCATCGACAGGATCTTCGAGGCCCACGCCCTCGCCTATGGCTATTTTGTTCAGGACCCGGAGTTTTACCGCCCCCTCTGGCGCGCCCTTCTGGAAGCCGGCAACAAGGACGAAACCGGCCTCGCCAGCGCCGAACGCCGCGCCCAGACTCAGGCCGCCTGGTGGGCGCTGCTCAAATCCGCCCAGCAGGACGGCCTGCTGAAGCCGGACATGCCGGTCGAGATCACCGAGCGCACCCTGTCGCATCTCGCCGCCGGCACGCTGCTTTCCTGGGCCACAGGTGTTCTGGAGACGGATGAACTCATGGCCTCCGTCGGCCTCGGCTACGCCCTCGTCCTCAGCGCCTCCGCGACGCCCGAAGGCCGCAAGGCGCTGGACGTGCGCATCGCCGCTTACCGCCAGATGCTGTAGCGCGGCGGCGCCGTCAGAACCGGTAGCCGCCAGCCATCAGCCGGTCATACCGTTCCTGGCTGATCGGCTGGTATTGCCCCGCCTCCGGATCATACATCCACAGCGCGTCGCCCTCGACCTTGTCCGGATTGAAGCCCTCGGCCACCAGCTCGACCTTGCGGTATTTGAATGTGCCGGTCGTGTCGGCTTCGGTCTGCACCCGGAGGAACAGCGGCACGGCATAAGCCGGCAGCATACCCGTCAACGCCGCATGCAGCCCCGCAAAGTCCACCGGCCCATCCGACGTGATCGCCGCCATGCCGGCCTTGCCGTCCGTCCCCGGAACAGCCACACCGTAAACGTTCGCCGTCGCAATCCCCTCGATCCGCGACAAGGCCTCGCCCACCTCATTGGTCGAGACATTCTCGCCTTTCCAGCGGAAAGTGTCACCGATCCGGTCGATGAAATAGATATAGCCCTGCTTGTCCTGCTTCAGAAGGTCGCCGGTCCGGAACCAGAGATCGCCTTTCTCGAACACGTCGCGCAGCAGCTTCTTCTCGGTCGCCTTCTGGTCGTTATAGCCTTCAAACCGCTGGCGCACATCGTCGCCGATCTGCCCCAGCGCCTCGCCGGGCTCGTCTGGGTCCGTCCGTATGCAGAAGCCGTCCGGCCCCCGCACAGGCTCCTCGGTTTCAATGTCGAACTTGACGAAGGCAATGTGCGCAAACTGACTTTTCAGCCAGCCGGGAATCCGCCCGATCGCGCCGGGCTTGCCGTCAAAGTTGATGAAGCTGACATTCCCTTCGGTCGAGCCATAGAATTCGGCGAGATGCGGAATATTGAACCGTTCAAGGAATTCTTCCCACACATCCGGGCGCAGGCCGTTGCCGAAGCCGGTGCGGATCTTGTGGTCACGCTCGCGCGGGTGC
>JBKBVT010000074.1:0-5180 GCA_046289305.1 Hyphomonas sp.
GCGCGCCGGATCGTCCCGCTCATCGCGGATCCAGGGCCGTTCGGGGTCGATAACGCCGGAAGTGTGGTCCATGCTCAGAGGTCTCCTCGTCTCAGGGGCGGGAATCGGGGGCGGCCGTACCGGCCGGCGGCGGTCCATGGCGATTGGGGCGGGGGTCTGTGCGCAGGCGGTAGACGACAAAGCCAATCCCGGCGCTGGTGATCAGAAAGGCCGCAACCGAGGACAGGCCAGCAGCGCGCGTCAGCTCCATCCCCTGTTGTGCCAGCGCTTCCATGCCGGCCTCCATGCCCTGTTCCTGCGACAGCTCCGAGACTTCGGCATAGATGCGCCAGGCATCCGGCGAGAGGCCCGGCATCAACAGGATCGTCAACAATGAATTGAGGACCAGGAACACACCCAGCGCGAGCAGCCAGAGCCAGCCGCTGAGCCCGGCATCATGGAAGCGTTTGCTGAACACGCAGAGATACGGAAAAATCAGCGCGTATTGCAGGACGGCGGAGCCTGGAATGAGGAATGTCGACACGATGGTGATGATCAGCATCGCCGCCGTCAGCAGGATATACCCCTGTGCGAAGGGGGACGGCGCCAGCCGGCCCTTGGGCTCAAGGAGGACAAACCTGAAATCCATTCGTTCTAAGTATCCCGAATAGGCGCGCGTAGGGCCAAACCTAAAGGCCCCTTATCAATAATCGATAAACTGATGCAACAAAAAACTGAAAGGCAGGGCTCAGGCCCCGCCCCAGTCCAATACACGGGTCAGGTGAACAACTCGCTCGTCCCGCCGGGACCCGGACCATGCTGGTTGTCATTCGGCTCGGTGCGCAGCAGGCCCATGATAGCACCCAGAACACCCGTCACGATGCCCGTCGAGACAATCGAGGACACCAGCTGCGCCTGATTGGCTCTGCGCGCGCCGTCCATCATCGCGGAGAACATGGCGCCGCCATCATTCTGTGATGTGGCGCGCTCCATCTCGCGCTGCATCTCGGCCTCAATCTCGGCCGTATCGACGCCGAGCAGGCCGGGCAGCGCAAGCCCGAGGATTATGTATAGAACCAGCGCCACCGCCACCAGCGCGACCGTCAGCCAGCCGGTCTTGCCGGCATCATGGAAGCGCTTCACATGCACGGCGATCCACGGCCAGACAAACACCAGGCCCAGCAGGCCGAGCAACGGATTGACGAAGGCGCCGAGTATGGCAATCGCGGCGCTGATCCCGAACAGCGTGAGAACCGCCCGCCAGTAAATCTGTTGGTCGATGCGCCCATTGGGGCTGAGATACAGTTCCATGCGGCGGCCGCTCCTTAATTCCGCTGCGCCGTTTGCAGCCGGGCCAACCTAGCCGTAGCCTCAGGCAAACTCCACCATGATCTCGTCCGCCGCCACGCTCTCGCCGGCCTTGACGTTGATGGCCTTCACCGTGCCCGTCGCGCCCGCGCGGATGATGTTCTGCATCTTCATCGCCTCGACGATGCAGACCGCTTCACCCTCCTGCACTTCCTGGCCAAGCGTCACATCCATGGAGACGACCAGCCCCGGCATCGGCGAGATGACGAGCTTGGACGTATCCGCCTTCGGCTTCTCCGGCAGCCTTTTGTGCAAGCCGGCGACATAAGGCGTGCACACCAGCGCGCGCAGGGCCACGCCGCGGTGGCGTACCATATAGCCTTCGGTCCGGTCCGCAAACTTCACCGCGAAGGGCTGGCCGTCCAGCACGCCTTCCACGAGATGCTGGCCCGGCTGCCAGCCCGTCACCAGGCTGTGCGGCTTGCCGCCATTGATGGTGATCTGCGCGTCGCCATTCTCGCCGAGATCGATCGTGACCGGATGATGCGTATCCCCGAGGATGACCACCCATTCCCGGCGCGCCTCGGCAGGAGCCAACGCGATCTGTCCGGACGTCGCCGCCGCGCGCCGCGAGAAAAACACATGCACATAAGCCGCTGACGCGATCAGGAACGTCACCTGCTCCGGCGTCGGCTCAGTGCCTTGAAAGCCATCCGGAAATTCGTCCTTGATATAAGCGGTCGTGATATTTCCGGAGCGGAACCGCTTCTCGTCAACCACCGCGGCAATGAACGGGATATTGTCCTGAATGCCCTCGATCTGGAACCGGTCAAGCGCCTCGCCATGCGCGTCCAGCGCCGCGTCGCGGTCCTTGCCATGGGTCACCAGCTTGGCGATCATCGGGTCGTAGTACATCGAGATCTCGTCGCCTTCGCGCACGCCGGAATCGAGGCGCACAGTCCCGCGCGCCACTTTTCCTTCCGCAGGCGGACTGAACCGTTTCAGCCGGCCAATCGAAGGCAGGAAGTTGCGGTACGGATCTTCCGCATACACACGGCTTTCCACCGCCCAGCCATTGATCTTGACGTCAGACTGCTTGATCTTCAGCTTTTCGCCATATGCCGACAGTAGCATCTGCTCGACGAGGTCCACGCCCGTGATCATCTCGGTGACCGGGTGCTCCACCTGCAGGCGGGTGTTCATTTCAAGGAAATAGAAACCCTTGTCCTTGCCCGAGGCAACGAATTCCACAGTCCCGGCGCTGTCATAATTCACAGCCTTTGCGAGCGCCACAGCCTGCTCGCCCATCTTCTTGCGCGTCTCGGCATCGAGCAGCGGCGAAGGCGCTTCCTCGATGACCTTCTGATTCCGGCGCTGGATCGAGCATTCGCGCTCATTGAGATAGATACAGTTGCCATACTTGTCGCCCAGCACCTGGATTTCGATATGGCGCGGCTCAAGAATGAACTTCTCGATGAAGATCCGGTCGTCGCCGAAGGAGGCGGCCGCCTCCGCCTTCACCGCCGGGAAGCCTTCTTCGACCTCCTTGTCATTCGCCGCCACGCGGATGCCCTTGCCCCCGCCCCCGGCCGACGCCTTGATCATCACCGGATAGCCGATCTCGCGGCTGATCTTCACGGCGTGCTTGGTATCCGTGATCAGGTCCATATGCCCCGGAACCGTCGAAACGCCCGCCTCAGCGGCCAGCTTCTTCGAGGAAATCTTGTCGCCCATCGCGTCGATGGCGTGGGCATTCGGGCCGATCCAGCCGATCCCCTCTTTTTCGAGCCGCTTGGCAAAGCCGGCATTCTCCGAAAGGAAGCCAAAGCCCGGATGGATCGCTTCGGCGCCCGTCTGGCGCACCGCGTCAATGATCTTGTCCTGGACGAGGTAGGACTGCGCTGCCGGCGATCCGCCGATATAGACGGTCTCATCGGCCATCTCGACGGCCATCGACCCTGCGTCAGCATCCGAATAAACCACGACCGTTTTGACGCCCATTCGGCGGCAGGTCTTGATGACGCGGACGGCGATTTCACCCCGGTTGGCGATCAGGATCTTCTTGAACATGCGTCCTCGGCCCCTCGAAACTAAAGAATCCGCTTTCCGTTAAGCCGCGCGCCGCAGCTTGTCCATGCTTGCCGATACGGCAATCCAAGGCCCCACAGCACGCCTTGCAGCGCCCGCGAAACTATGTTAGTGAGCGCTCACTATTAAGGAGTTTACTGATGTCCGTCATCCGCCTAGACCTCGACGCCCTGATCCGTACCGGCCAGCTGAGCCCGGCGGACGCGGCCCGCCTCCGGCCGCTCGCCCTGCCAGACCGGCGCGGCAGCCTCCTCATCAATCTGCTGCTGGTCTTCGGGTCCGTCGCCGCCGCCCTTGCGGCCATCGCGCTGGTACCAAATGCCGCCACCGGCCTCGTCCTGGCCATATTGGCCCTCGGCGGCTGCGAAGCCCTCCGCCGCCAGACACAGCGCAGCGACTTCGCCGTCCTCGCCTCCGGCCTCGCCCTGATGGGCATACTGGGCCTCGCCGGCTGGACCACCTGGCAGTTCAATCATGTGCCAGCAACCCAGACCGCCCTGCTCGTCACCCTGATCCTTGCGGCCGGGGCGATCCGCTACCGCTCGAGCTTCCTGGCCGTGCTCGGCGTGCTTGGCCTCGGCGCCGTCTTCGGCTCCGGCACCGGCTACTGGCACGCCAGCTATGCGGTCTTCATCGAGCAGCCGGCCCTAACCATCCTGGTTTTCGGCGCGCTGTCAGCCGTCCTGTACCGCCTGCGCAGCCGCCTCGGTGCAGACTGGCAGCACCTCGCCACCACCGCCGCCCGGACCGGTCTCTTCCTTGTCCACATGGCCTTCTGGATCGGCGCACTCTGGGGCGACCGGATCGGCGAGACGCTTGCAGCGAACGCTGACACTGCCGCCGAGTCCGGCCTAAATATTCATCGCTTCGTGTTTACCGCCGGCTGGACCGCGCTATCCTTGGCGCTCGCCGCCCTGACGCGCCGCGGCGGTTTCGCCTCGGTCAGCGCCCTCGTCTTCCTCGGCATTCACTTCTACACGCAGTATTTCGAGCTGCTTGGCGCCCACCCTGTCAGCCTGCTCGTGGCCGGCCTCATTCTCGTGGGTCTTGCTGTCGGGCTCGCCGCCCTCTTCCGGCGGCGTGAGAGAGATACTCATCCGCCTCTGCATAGTCCGCCTGCTGAATGAATTTCGAGAACAGGTGAATGAGATCGCGCGGCGCGTTTGCAGCCATGAGACTGTCGACCGGGTCCTCGCGCCGCGCGATCATCGAACCGACCGAGCCAGGCCGGTCCACCCGGAAATAATTCATGGACCATTCCGGAAAGGCGCGGGTCAGGCACCACTCCGCCAGGATTCGCACCACGCCCGTATGCCGTGCATCGGCCAGGATGCGGCGGAAAATCTCATCGACCTCGGCCCGCGGCCCCTCGATCAGTTGCATGAAACTCGGCCCGTTATGCACGAGATAGCCGGTGATGTAGCGCTCATCATTATTTGACTGCGAGGCATCGAGGATGTCCTCGATGTCTGCTTCCGTAAGTCCTGCGCGCGCAGTGCTTACATATACGAGTCTGAATAGTCCCTGGGTCATGAATCCCAATAGCGTTCGAGTTCTGGTTTAGTTTCGCTAAAGTCGCGGGTGCATTCAAGACCGGGACTTACTCGCCCGGTCCGGGCTGGCGGGCAACGATAGGCGTGACCGGCTCGGGGCCCCTCTGGTCAGACAGCGCCCGAGACAATATGGGTCAGATACGGGCCGCTCAAGACCGGCCCCTCAAGGGAGACAGACAGATGACAGCACCGCGGGACCTTGAAGGGCGCCACGCCCTCGTCACCGGATCAGCCACCGGGCTCGGCCGGTCG
>JBKBVT010000074.1:5190-10621 GCA_046289305.1 Hyphomonas sp.
GAGGGCGAGGCGACGGTCGAAGCCTGCCAGAAGGCCGGCGGACAGGCCCGCCTCGTCCAGGCCGATGTCTCGACCGATGAAGGCTGCGCCGCGCTCGCCGAAGCCGCCGCCGCCTCCGGCCGCCTCGACATCCTCGTCAACAATGCTGGCATCACGAAACACGCGCGCGACCATGCCGATCTCGACGCCCTCACCCGGGACGATTTCCTCGATCTCTACGCCGTCAATGTCGCCGGCCCTTTCCTCATGCTGCAGAAAACGAAGGCCCTGCTGGTCGAGGCCCACCGCCAGACGGGGCGCGCCTCCGCGGTGCTGAACGTCTCCTCCATCGCCGGCGTCACTGGGGTCGGCTCGTCCGTCGCCTATGCCGCCACCAAGGGCGCCCTCAACACGATGACGCTCAGCCTCGCCCGCGCCCTCGCGCCCGCTATCCGCGTCAATGCCGTCTGCCCCGGCTTCATCGGCACACGCTGGTTCAAGGACATCATGGACGAGGCGCAATACAAAAAGATGGAAGCCGGCGTCGCCGCTTCCGTCCCCCTCAACGTCGCCAGCGGCCCGGATGATGTTGCCGACTCGGCGGTGTTCTTCCTCACCGATGCCTCCCGGCATGTGACGGGCGAAACCCTGCTCATCGATGCCGGCATGCATCTCGGCTACGCGCCGCTCGTCGCACGTTAAAGACGGCGAACCGCGCGGGCATCGCTGACACATGCCTCATTTTTGGACGCTGCACCGCACAATAGGCGAGCAGCGCACCTCACGCCTGCCCAAAACATGATCGTTTTGTGACCCCGCCGCCTGCTTATCCCTGCGCCAGCATCGGCAAGCGCGGTAAACACCGGCAAGTTTCGCCGTGGCGCTCAAGCGGGAGCGCGTACACAGACGGGGTTAATACGCATGCGCAACAAACTATTACAGGCGGGGGTCGCACTGTCAGCGGTTATGGCCGTGGCGGGGACAGCATCGGCACAAGGCGAGTTTTCGGGCAATGTCGCCCTCACCACAGACTATGTCTGGCGCGGTGTCTCGCAATCGAACGAAGACATCGCCCTTCAAGGCGGCTTCGATTATGAAAACGGCATGTTCTATGCCGGTGTCTGGGCGTCCAGCATCGACTTCCGGGACGATGCCGGCACCAATCTCGAGATCGACTTCTATGGCGGCCTCGCCGGTGAACTCGAAAGCGGCATCGGTTGGGATCTTGGCTTCATCTACTACAACTATCCCGATGATGGTAACGAGGATCTCGACTTCTACGAACTGACCGGCGCGCTCAGCTATGAGTTCGACGGCGGTCTCGGTGTCGGCGGCTCGCTCGCCTGGGATCCTGACAACAAGAGCATCTATGTCGAAGCCAGCGCTGGTTACAGCGTGACGGACTATTTCAGCATCGACGGCACGCTCGGCAATTTCAGCTTCGACGAAGGCGGCGACTACACCAACTGGTCGCTCGGCGGCACCTACAGCCTCGAAGGCTTCGATATCGATCTCCGGTACTGGGGCACCGATCTCGACGGCGAGCCACTGGCCGATGACCGGGTCGTACTGACGCTTTCGCGCAGCTTCTGAGGGCTCTCAGGCTCTCGGATCGGGGGAACCGCGCGCAGCCTCTGCCATGGCTGCGCGCGGTTTTTTGTTGTCCAGACAAGACTATCGAGGCTGGATCGTGCCCGAAAGCCGGACTATACGCATAAGCATTCCAAAGGGAGAGGCTTATGCGCATCGGCGTTCCAACTGAAATCAAGAAACAGGAATCCCGTGTCGGCCTGACGCCGGAAAGCGCCGGCGATCTCGTCCGCGCCGGCCATGCCGTCCAGATCCAGGCCGGCGCCGGCATCGCCTCCGGATTTGCCGACGAGGCTTATGAGGCCATCGGCGCAACGATCCTGCCCGACGCCGATACGGTCTTCGCCGAGAGCGAACTGATCATAAAGGTCAAGGAGCCCCAGCCCGAGGAAACCGCCCGCCTCACGTCCGGCCACACCCTCTTCACCTATCTCCATCTCGCGCCCGATCCGGTCCAGGCCAAGGGCCTCATGGACTCCGGCTGCCTCGCCATCGCCTATGAAACCGTCACCGACGATGAAGGCGGCTTGCCGCTGCTGCGCCCGATGAGCCAGGTCGCCGGACGCATGTCGATGCAGGTCGCCGCGGGCGCCCTGATGCGCACCAAGGGTCGCGGCCGGGGCATCCTGCTCGGCGGCGTGCCCGGCGTTGCGCCCGCCAAGGTCGTCATCATCGGCGGCGGCGTCTCCGGCACTCATGCGGCCGAAATCGCCGTCGGCATGCGCGCCGATGTCTGGATCTTCGACCGCAACAATGCCCGCCTGAACCAGCTCGACGAGCAGTTCCGTGGCTCGGTCAACACGATGTATTCCACCGCCCATTCGCTAGCCCAGGCGATCAAGGACGCCGATCTTGTCATTGGCGCCGTGCTGATCCCCGGCGCGTCCGCCCCGAAACTGATCTCCCGCGCGCAGCTTTCCACGATGCAGCCGGGCTCGGTGCTCGTGGACATCGCCATCGACCAGGGTGGCTGTTTCGAGACGAGCCGGGCCACGACGCATGACGACCCCATCTACGAAGTCGACGACATCCTGCATTACTGCGTCGCCAACATGCCGGGCGCGGTACCGCGCACGTCCACCTATGCGCTGAATAACGCCACCTTGCCCTTCATCATGCAGATCGCCAATCAGGGCGCCCGCGGCGCGATCAATGCCAACCGCCACCTCGCCAACGGCCTGACCGTCGATCAGGGCACCATCGCCCACAAACTCGTTGCCCGCGATCTGGGTGAAACCTATGTCCGGCCGGACTGGCTGAACGTAGCCTTCACCTGACGCGATCTGCCGGCTGACGGATCAGGAACCGAGCGCGGCGATGGCGTCGTCGATCGTGGCATGCGGATTATCCATGATCGCGGCGATCTGGGCGCGCTGTTCGATGGCAAGCCAGAGGCCGAGCACTTCGACATCGACCACGCGCCATTCGCCGCCCCGCTCGACGACGCGCCAGCGGACAGTCATGACCTCGCCATCGGTAGGCGTCACGCGGGTTTCGACGATTGAGTCCGTCGCACTGCGATCCACGGAGCGGAGGACGTCGACCTGCGCATTGGTGAAGTCATCGCTGTGCTTTTCAAAAGTACGGTTCACATAGCCATGGAAGGCTTCGGTGAAACGTTCGAGGTCCTCCTCGCTGACCCGGCGGGCGTGTTTCCCGAGTGAAAAACGGGCCACGGACGGGATATCGATCGAGTCGGAAAAAGCCTGCTGCCCGCGCACGGGATCGGAAATATCAACGGACGTCCCGGCAATGAGGGCCTCTGCCTCCACACCGGCAAGCGCAGGAAGCCCCGTCAGAGACAGGGCGGCGGAAGCGAGGAGTGCGCGAATTCTCATGAGTCGGGATCCTTGGAGCTGGATGATAATCTGCAGCATCAAGGCGCCCGAAGCCGCTTTGTTCCCTGTCCTGATCACCCCCGCGCTGCTTTGCCCGCGGGCCGCGTCCCAAACGACACACTTCAATAATAGTTAACAATATCCGGGGGCTGCGATGCGCCAGGCCCCCGATTGATCCAGCCCCCTATTCCTTCGCGACCTGCCCCCGCACCATCACGAAGTTCACCGTCTTGAACACCGTGACATCCTCCAGCGGATTGCCGCGCACCGCGATAAGGTCCGCGCTCTTCCCCGCCTCGAGCGTCCCGATCTCGTCCGACAGGCCGAGCAGGTCGGCAGCATTCACGGTCGCGGCCTCGATCGCCTCCAGCGGCGACATGCCAAAACGCACGAGCAACTCAAACTCATCGGCATTGCGGCCATGCTTGGACACACCCGCATCCGTCCCATACGCGACCTTCACCCCATTGGCATGCAGCACTTCAAGGCTCTTGCCGGTGATGCCGATGCGCCATTCGATCTTCGCACGGACATCCGGAGCATAGGCGTCAGGGTTTGCCTCCATCCGCTCAATATATCCGTTCACGGTCGAAAGCGTTGGAACATAGTACGCGCCGGACGCGACAAACGCGTCAATCGTCTCCGGATCGAGGATTGTGCCATGCTCAATCGAATCAACCCCGGCTTCCAGCGCCAGCCGGATACCATCGGCGCCATGCGCATGCGCGGAGACCTTGCGGTCGAACAGGCGCGCCGTCTCGACAATTGCGCGCACCTCATCCTCGAACATCTGCCGGCCAAGGCCCGCGCCGATCCGGCTGTTGACGCCCCCGGTCGTCGCCACCTTGATGACATCTGCGCCCCGCGAGATCTGCAGGCGCACGGCCCGGCGGCACTCCTCCGCGCCATTGCAGGAACTGCCCCCCGCTTCAAAGTACGGGCGCAGCTCCTCGCGGAAGCCCAGCGCGGAATCGGTGTGGCCTGACGTGCCGGAGAGTGAACGTCCCGAATCCAGAATGCGCGGCCCCATCACCTGCCCGGCATTGACCGCGTCGCGCAGCGCAATCACCGCCCCATCCCGGTCGCCCAGATTGCGCACCGTGGTAAAGCCGGCGTTCAGCGTCTTCAGCCCGTTCTCATACGCATTGAAGGCCTGCCGAGCCGGCGAAAGCGTCACGCCTTCCAACTGCGATGCGATCCCGCCCGTATCCGACGTCAGATGCACATGCGAATCGATCAGGCCCGGCATCACAAACTGGTCGCGCAGATTGATGACCCGGACGGACCGGTCCGCCGCATTGCGATAGCCGTTCTCCAGCGACACGATCCGCCCGTCCGTGACGGTGATCGTCGTTGCGCCGCGCACGGCATTGCCAGGCTTGTCCAGCACGCGCCCGGCATGGATCAGAAGTGTCTCGGCCAGCGCCGGCAAGGCCGATGTCAGCGCCAGCGCCGTCGCCGCGACCGCGGTGCGCAGGAAACGTGTTGAGATGGTCATTGGGTCAGCCCTCCAGAGTGTCATTTTGATTTTTGCATATGTGTTATAGGACGCAACTGGCAGGAAAAACCTCGCGGTAAAAAACAGCTCGTCTAAATTAAGTCGAAGAAACAGGAGGCCAGCATGATTGAACTGATCATCGACAAGCGCACGCGCGATCTCGGCGGCGGCTTTGAAGTCGGCCGGGTATTGCCCTTCGCGCGGCGGCGCATGGTCGGCCCCTTCATCTTCTTCGACCAGATGGGCCCGGTGGATTTAGCCCCCGGCATCCCGCGCGAACTCGACGTGCGCCCGCATCCGCATATCGGCCTCTCGACGGTCACCTATCTCTATTCCGGCGCGATCACCCACCGTGACAGCCTCGGCTGCCATCAGGAAATCCGCCCCGGCGCGGTCAACTGGATGACTGCTGGCAAGGGCATCACCCATTCCGAACGCTTCGAATTTGCCCGGCTGAACGGTGCCCATATGCACGGCATCCAGGCCTGGGTCGCGCTGCCGCAGGAAGACGAGGAGATCGATCCCG